>JBOHJV010000174.1:0-5896 GCA_050728695.1 Methylocella sp.
AAGCCAGGCTTCCGGTTTCCGAAGTCGTGCGCGGGCGCGTCAAATTGGTCCGGGCGGGGCGCGAATGGAAAGGGCTCTCGCCTTTCAACGCGGAAAAAACGCCGTCCTTCTTTGTCAACGACCAGAAAATGGCCTGGTTCGACTTTTCCGCTGGCAAAAACGGCAATATTTTCGATTTTCTCATGGCGACCGAAGGGCTTTCGTTCACCGACGCTGTCGAGCGCCTCGCGCATGACGCCGGGCTTGCCCTGCCGCAAGCCTCGCCCGAGGCCGAGGCGCAGGAAAAGACGCGGAAAAACCTGCATGAGGTGCTGGCGAGCGCGGCGTCCTATTTTTCCGCGCGGCTTGCTGGTGGAGAAGGAGGCGCGGCCCGCGCCTACCTCGTCGGCCGCGGCCTCGATGCCGGACTGCAAAACCGGTTTGGGTTAGGCTACGCCGTGCCGGAAAAATATGCCTTGCGGGACCATCTCGCCGGTACGGGAATAGCGGTGCCGACGATGATCGAGGCCGGGCTCTTGATCCATGGCCAGGACATCGCGGTTCCATACGATCGTTTCCGGGACCGGATTATGTTCCCGATCCACGATCCCTCGGGCCGGGTCATCGCATTTGGCGCGCGCGCCCTCGCCAGCGACGCCCAGCCGAAATATCTGAATTCGCCGGAGACCGCGCTCTTCCATAAAGGCGCCATCCTTTACAATCACCATCACGCGCGAAAGGCCGTGCATGAAGGCGCGCAACTCATCGCCGTCGAGGGCTATGTCGATGTTATCGCGATGACATCGGCGGGTTTCGACGCCACGGTGGCGCCTCTCGGGACCGCCTTGACGCCAGATCAATGCGAGCTTTTGTGGAAAATGGCGGAAGAGCCGATCCTTTGCTTCGATGGGGATAGGGCCGGACGCAAAGCGGCGTACCGGGCGATCGACTTGGCGCTGCCCTTGATCGGGCCCGGCCGCTCGCTCGGATTCGCGCTTTTGCCCGACGGCCAGGATCCAGACGATCTCGTCCGCACCAGCGGGCGCGAGGCGGTTTCGCATTTGCTCACGCGCGCGCTGCCGCTCGCGGACCTCATCTGGGTCCGGGAAACCGAAACCAAGATTTTCGCCACTCCGGAACGCCGCGCCGGGCTCGAGCGGCGGCTGAGTGAAATCGCCCGCGAAATCAAGGACGAGACGCTGCGCCGCCATTACCTGGCAACCTTCAAGGAACGGCTCTTTCAATTCTTCGGACGCGGCGGCTATCGCCGGTTCGCGACGGCGGCCACCGCTACACGGGCGGGCGGACCCAAAACCGCGTGGCAAAGGTCAAGCGAGCCAAGAAGCAATTTGGCAGTCGCGCCCTTGGTCAGTCAGAGCCTCGCGACATCGCCCCTATTTCGCCCGGGAACGCCTCGCCTTCCCCCGCGCGACGGGCTGATTTTATTGCTTCTTCTCAATCATCCGGGATTGATCGGCCGGCATATCGAGGACCTTGCCGAGATCGCCTTTTCAAGCGCCGAAGCGGGCGCGTTGCGCGATGCGCTTCTCGCTTCCGCCGCAACGGCGCATCTTCCCGCGCAAACCCTTGGCGAGCCAAACCCGGATGCGCCAAGCCTTCGCGCCGCCGTCGAAGGCCAAGGTTTCGGCGCGATCCTGCAACAGCTGGACGGAATGGCGGCACATGCGTCGCACTGGTACGCCAACGCTGGAGCCGCCGACATCGACGCCGGGGAAGTTTTGAAGCAAGCTTTGAGCTTGCACCGCCGGGCCAAGGCGTTACATAGGGAGTTGCAATTGGCTGAAATCGCTCTAGGTAAGGACTCCAGCGAGGCCAATCTCGGCCGTCTCAAGGATATTCAGGCGCAATTGTCGGCACTCGGCGGGATCGAGGCTGCAGTCGAAGGTTTTGGCGCGCAATCGGGGCGCCCGAGCGGAACTTTATGAGCGGCTGGCAGGAGCGGGACATAGGCGGGACGTTGTTTTGGCGGCGGGTCCCGCATACCTGGAAATAGAGGCAGCGCCTGGGCTGAAAAATCTCAAGATGAACGGTTGAAGCACACTGCGCGGATACGAAGTTGAAGAGGGGCTCTGACCGCCCATCCGCCCTTTGTCAGGCGCAGCGGCTAGCGACCTTCGACCCGCGGGCAGCCGCATCTAGCGCGCTTTACGCTCAGATTCAAAGAGTTGGAGCATGTCGGAATCGAAATAGCCGGTGAATTTTTTTCGGAACATGCTCCAGGACGGACGAGGCCTTGGTTCAAGAAAGCTTCCGCACAAGGAAACATCTGCCGTAATTTTCCTCAAATTTGGAGGCCTTTGATGGCGAAAAAGGACAGTGCGAACCCCGGCGCGGAACGTGGCACGGTCGAAGTCGCCGACGGGCCCTTGCTCGATCTTACCGATGCCGCGGTGAAGCGGATGATCAAGCTCGCCAAGAAGCGGGGCTTTGTTACTTACGCGGAATTGAATGCCGTGCTTCCGTCCGAGGAAGTCAATTCCGAGCAAATCGAAGACATTTTAGCGATGCTGAGCGAGATGGGCATCAATGTCATCGAGAACGAGGAACACGACGACGCATCGCCCGAGGAATCCGCCGAGGAAGAAGAGGCGGAAGGCGGCGACCTGATCGAGGCCACGCAGGCGAAGGCGGTCACCGCCCGTTCGTCCGAACCCGCCGATCGCACCGACGATCCGGTCAGGATGTATTTGCGCGAAATGGGCTCAGTCGAACTCTTGTCCCGCGAGGGCGAAATCGCTATCGCCAAGCGCATCGAGGCTGGCCGCGAGGCGATGATCGCAGGACTTTGCGAGAGCCCGCTCACCTTCCAGGCAATCATTATTTGGCGCGACGAAGTGAATGACAGCAAGGTTCCGTTGCGCGACATCATCGATCTCGAAGCGACTTATGCTGGTCCCGATGGCAAGAACACCCCGAAGATCGACATGACGGCCCCGGGGGCCGCCGAAGCGCTGGCCGTACAACAGGCGCCGGCGATCGCGCCGCTCGACCCGCCGGCGCGGTTGCGGCCGGCAAGCGAGGATGGCGGCCTCGAAGCGCCAATTCCCGAAGAGTCCTTCGACGAGGAAGACGACATGGACAACTCGGTCTCCCTGTCGGCGATGGAGGCTGAACTCAAGCCCAAGGTTCTTGAAACGTTCGAGAAGATCGCCAGCGCCTACAAAAAGCTCAGGCGTCTGCAGGATCAAAACGTCGTCAGTAAGCTGAAGAACGAAACCCTAACCCCGTCCCAGGAGCGCAAATACAAAACGCTCAAGAAGGAAATCGTCGCCTACGTCAAATCGCTTTCGCTCAATCCGAACCGGATCGAGGCGCTGGTCGATCAGCTATACGACATCAACAAGCGTTTGATTGGGCTTGAGACAAGGCTGTTGCGGCTGGCCGAGGGTTCGGGTGTCAGGCGCGAGGATTTTCTCAAAAATTATCAGAATTCCGAACTCGACCCGAAATGGCTTTTGCGGGTGTCGAAACTCGGCGGCCGCGGCTGGAAGGATTTCGTCGCCCGCGCGAAGGAGCAGATCAAGGAGTTGCTTTCGGAAATTCACGGGCTCGCGACCGAGACGGGCCTCGAGATTCAGGAATTTCGCCGAATCGTCCACCTGGTTCAAAAGGGCGAGCGAGAGGCGCGTCAAGCCAAGAAGGAGATGGTGGAGGCGAACCTCCGCCTCGTGATCTCGATTGCCAAGAAATACACCAACCGCGGCCTGCAATTCTTGGATTTGATTCAAGAGGGCAATATCGGCCTGATGAAGGCCGTCGATAAATTCGAATACAGGCGCGGATACAAATTCTCGACTTATGCGACCTGGTGGATAAGACAGGCGATTACCCGTTCGATTGCCGATCAGGCGCGCACGATCCGCATCCCGGTGCATATGATCGAGACGATCAACAAGATCGTGCGGACTTCGCGCCAGATGCTGCATGAGATTGGCCGCGAACCGACGCCCGAGGAACTCGCGGAAAAACTCGCGATGCCGCTCGAAAAAGTGCGCAAGGTCTTAAAAATCGCCAAGGAGCCGGTCTCGCTCGAAACCCCGATCGGCGACGAGGAGGATTCCCATCTTGGCGATTTCATCGAGGACAAGAATGCGATTTTGCCGATCGACGCCGCGATCCAATCGAATCTTCGCGAGACGACAACCCGCGTGCTCGCCTCCCTGACGCCGCGCGAGGAGCGCGTGTTGCGCATGCGCTTCGGGATTGGCATGAACACCGATCATACGCTGGAAGAAGTCGGCCAGCAATTCTCGGTGACGCGGGAACGCATTCGCCAGATCGAAGCCAAGGCGCTCCGCAAGCTGAAACATCCCTCGCGTTCGCGGAAGCTGCGCAGCTTTTTGGATAATTGAGTGCGAGCCGATAAGCGTCGGTCAAGGTTTGGAAAACCGAAGGATTAGAATCGCCGCCTGACGGCCAGTCAAACCGGAGGCCTTCTGATAGCGGGGTCTGATTGATAGCGGGGGTCTGAGCTTACCGATGTGGGCCGACGGCGGGTGCCAAATCACTTTGCTATAACTTGGAACGCCTCCTTTAACGCTTGCGTGCGGAGCCGAGCCGGGGCACTATGAGGCTTAAGTCGACGGTTCTCTGAGGGAGAGCGGCGGGTGAAACCGGTTTCCGTTCTAATCCTAATAACGGTCCTTGGTTATCTCGTTATACCGGCCCGAGCTGAGACACAACAGTTTAAGTGTGTGTCGGACGGTCCGGAAAAGCTTGATATGTTAATGCATGGAGTTACTTTAGGTTCTGCTCTATTGGTGGTTGCTGATTTTGCGATTGCGGTTGGCTCAAGGGGCAGAGCCTCCGCAGCCGTGCTTGCATCGTCGGCTGCAGCGTATGCAGTGGTTAAAGATTACGTGGCAGGCAAGGAAACAACTACTTGCACTCTAACAAATCCATCACATTCAGAAACTAATTTCGTTTTCGTTGGACACGGATCGGAATTCCGAAACACAACAGATACTGAGCGAAGGCTCAAGAGTGCAGATATTGTACATTTAAATCTTGTTGATGAATATCCTCTGAAAAGGACCGAAAATCTGAAAAGGATCGAAAAAGTGTTTCCGAGGGATGAAAAATTTTCTTCAGGTATCACATTTGATGATTTTCGGTCGGCGGGAAATTCTTTATCCCCCATTCAGACTCACCGATTAACGGAATTATTGCGTGACTGCTCGGAGAAGAGGAAATCTCTGGGTCGTTGTCCTGGTTCTCAGGCCGGTGCTCAGTGAATGATGCTGGCAAAACTGGCTTCACCAAAGCCCCCTATGTTCGAGCCCATCGCAAACCGCTTAGTCAGCAATCTTCACGGTTGATCGGGATAGTCGATGCTGCAATGGCCGCGCCTTGCGCGGAAGCGGCCGCGCCGAAAAATTGTCCAGCTCATTTTCCGCGAAGCGGCGCCGGGCTTTCCACGATGTGGACAAAACCATGCGCGAGCGCGAGGGGCTTTACCGCCGCTCCCCTGAAATGGCCGGGGTCGAGATCGCTTGGCAGGTTGGCATTGAAGGCCGAGACATAGGCCACCGAAGGCCGGTTCGAAAGCGCATCGGGAATGTTGCGAGCCGCAAGGCGCAGGCCGGTAAAGGACTGTCCAAGGATCGACTGCACCGGGAAACTCGCGGTTGAAATATCGCCGGCGAGACCGCGAAGCTTGGCCCGATCGGGGCGTGCCGCCGCGACAGTCGATAGCGTGGCCGGTCCGCTCATCGTGCCGCCCGGCGTCTTGCTCGGCACGACTCCGCGCCGATCTTCCACCGGTGTATTGGACGCGAACGCAAGCACCTGCTTTGGCACGCCGGCGCTATCCTTGGGCCCTTGGGTAATCACCACGGGAAGATTTGCGGCGCGTGCCAAGGGCGACGGTGCGCTTGACGCGGCGGCGTCGCTCATC
>JBOHJV010000175.1:0-5885 GCA_050728695.1 Methylocella sp.
GCTGCCGCGGCGTGCCATCTGGCTCGTTCGGGAGCGTCGGTTATCCTTCTCGATCGCGCGATCTTTCCGCGCGATAAAGTGTGCGGCGATTTTGTCGGCCCATCCGCCCTGGTCGAGCTTGACCGTCTCGGCGTATCGCCCATGGATGACTACGCGCGGACCAATATCGCGCGTCGCGCCGCCCTATTTATAGATGGCCAGGAGCTAATCTCCCGGCCTTTCCCGGAAATTGAAGGCATGCCTTCCCATGGCCGGGTGATTCCACGCCTCGCGCTCGACCAATTCATCGTGGATGCCGCGCGCGGCGCCGGCGCCCGGGTGATGGAGGGGTACCGGCTCAGGGGCTTCGCGGCCGGCCGCGAGGCGGTCGCCGTGGAGGCGGCTAGCTCGAACGGCCACTTCACATTGAGCTGCCGCCTGCTGATCGGCGCCGACGGCAGCAGTTCGACGGTGGCGCGACTGATGCGCGGATCGGCGCCGCGGCGCGACCGGTTCATCGCCGCACGGGCCTATTTCGCCAACGTCGAGGGGCCCGACGACCAGCTCGACCTCTATTTCGACGGCCGCTGCTATCCAGGTTTCACCTGGCTGTTTCCGACCGGCAATGGCGAGGCGAATGTCGGGCTAGGCTTGGCGCTCGAAACCTGGCCCGCCCACAACCTTACTCCCGCCGCCATGTTGCGTCGCTTAATGCGCGACGACGCGGCCCTCGCGGCGCGCCTGCGCAACGCGCGGTTGCTCGGCAAGGTCGTGGGCTGGCCATTGATGACCTACAACCATCGGCTCAAGATCGTGTCCAATCGCGTCATGTTGATCGGTGACGCGGCGAGTCTCATCAATCCGCTCAACGGCGAGGGCATCCAATACGCTCTTCTAAGCGCCCGCTGGGCGGCGGAGGCGCTGGCGCCCTGTCTGCGCGACGACGATTTTTCCGCGCCGGCACTTGCGCCTTTTGCCGCGCGTGTCGAGAGCGAACTGCGCTACGACATGGCGCTGGCCCGGCTTATCGTGCAGTTCGTCAGCAATCGGGCGCTTGCCCCGGCATGGATCTGGGCGTCAAAGATTATCGCGGAGCGCGCTCACAAGGACGCCAACTATGCGCGCACCGTATCTGGAATCTTCGCCGGGCTGTTGCCGGCGCGCGACGCATTCAAGGTGGTTGGCGGCACCATCGACCAGACGGCCCGGTCGCTGGCCGGCAAGGCTGCGTCCATGGCGTGGAGCGGCCCGCGCGGGGCGGGCCTCGGCGTCGACGGCGCAAAGGCCCGTTTCCAGCTTGCGCACGATGCGGCAAAGGATCCCGCGGGCTTCGCCGAATGGTTGAAATGCGCCGCGGCCTGCACGATGGAACTCGGCTCGCAGGCGGCGTGGAACGCCGTCGCGGGCACGCCGAAATTATCCTCCGTGCAGCGGTCTGTCGTGTCGAATAGGTTGGGACGGCGTTGAAACATGGTGTCTCGCGAAGGCCCGCCAAATTTGCCAAGGCCGCGCCGTGGCGCCGCGATCCAGGCGATGGCTCCGCCCGATGGGAAGTTGGCGGGTTGCCTTGATCACGACATTCGCGTGATGCTGGAGTATCCGTGTTACTTAAGTGAGTTTTGGTTTCCAACAACGCCGATCTCCGAGGAGGGCGATGGCGAGGAGCATGAGCTTGCGTACGATCGCGGCGAGGCGACTTTTGTGGGCTTTCCAGCTTCGACAAGCTTTGCGTATTTGGCCTTGAGTTCTGGAGTGAGGCGGACGGCGACGCGGGCTAGCACGTAGAGGGCTTGCCTGAAGCCGGCCTGGCCGCCGGCGCGGCCGGTCCAGCGTCCGGACTGACGCGCGAGCCGTGCAAGGCCGGCGAGCCTGGCGGCGTGTCGATGCTCAATGGCACCGAGCTCGGGTATCTCGACAAGCATCGCGAAGGCGGTTTTTGCCCCGATGCCGGGGATGCCGGGGATGCCGGGGATGTCGAAGCAAAGCTTCAGGCCTGGATCTGCATCGCGAAAAGCCGCGAGGGCGGCATCGATCGCCGCGCCCCTCTCACGATTGTTTTCGGCGTGGCGTGATTGTTTTCGGCGCGGCGCGGTCGATGTCCTTGAGGAATATCAGCCTAAATTCGTGCCCGCACGGCGATGCGCCGCGCCGTCTTGCCCAATCGGACAATACGTTCAAGTTCCCATCTGTCCTTTTGGCGTTACCGCCGATGCTGCGCTGCTTACATAGCATAACATCCGCGAAACACATTGTCAATCTTTACATGAGACACGATACTAGGAAAAACCACCCTCTATCTTACCCCTCGCAGACTTGGTATATGGCCATTAGTAAGGATTAGGAGAAATTTCATGAAACTTTTCGCGATCATGGGCTTGGCGATATTTGGCGCATTAGCGATCCCCACGGCAGCGCCCGCAGTGGCCGTGAAACAGGCAATCACGACATATCATTACGATAATCAGCGCACCGGCTGGAACCAAAACGAAACGACTCTGACCCCGGCAAATGTCGGACCGGCATCGTTTGGGGTCATCGCCCAGGTCGGGCTCGACGCGCAAGTCGATGCGCAACCCCTTGTCGTTCCAGGCCAACAGGTTAGCGCGGGCAATTATACCGTCACTTCCAAGCCGGGAATTTATCAAGTAGTTTATGTCGCCACCGAAGGCAATACGGTCTACGGGATCAGAGCACGCGATGGTACCGTGCTGCTTCAGAGAAATCTTGGAACTCCGGTTCCAGATGATCCTGGCTGCACACCTGGTACTCCTGATCCGCCGGTGACCGGAATCAAGAGCACTCCGGTCATCGATATGGCGGCGAACGCATTATATGTCATCGCCTATACTTTGATCAGCGGGAACCCGACTTATCAGCTTTATGCCCTCAATCTGAACGATTTGACCGACAAAATCGCGCCGGTCACCGTTGCCGCGTCGCACACGCTGAGCGATGGCATCACGACGTTCAATTTCAACGCGCAATATCAACGCCAGCGGCCAGGGCTGCTCTTGTCATTCGGCGTTATTTACGCCGGGTTTGGCAGTTATTGCGATGGAAACGGCTCTCAGTCGCGCGGCTGGCTTTTGGGATGGCAGGAGAGCACGCTTAATCCGCTCGCGGCGAACAGGCTGACCGTCACGCTCGTTACGACTCCTCCGAGTGGAATCTTCGGGCCGAACTTCTTCTTGTCGTCCATTTGGATGTCGGGCTTTGGCATTGCCGCCGCCCCCAACTCTGGGAACTTGTTTTTTTCGACCGGAAACTCCGCGCCGGGCACTTATGACGGCGTCCACAATATTCAAGAGAGCGTCGTGAAGCTCGACCCGACACTCGTAAATGTTCGCAGCCTATTCACGCCATTTAACGTAGGTTCTTTGGACACAATAGATAACGACGTTTCGTCAGGAGGCGTGCTCGTCGTGCCTCGCCAGCCCGCTCTTCCGTTTCCGTTCATGGCGGTGGCCACCAGCAAAGCTGGAATCATGTTTTTGCTCAATCGCGTCAGCTTGGGCGGATTTACGCCCGGCGGCCCCGACAACGTCCTCGACGAAAAAAATATAGGGCTGTGCTGGTGCGGGCCGTCCTATTTCACCGGCTCGGACGGGGTCGGGCGTATCGTCAGCAGCGGCGGCGGCAGCGGCGGCGGCGAGCAGAGCACCCAAATCATCGCCTGGGAGATTTTAGGGGCTAAATTCGTCCAGGAGGGAGCGGCAGCGCCTTTGCCCACCGGCACCGGCCTGCAGGTCGCTGGAACCTTTACGACGGTTTCGTCGAACGGCACCCAAGCTGGAACCGCCATCATATGGGCGACCGGACGGCCGAGCGACCCGACGACCCGTGCCGTCACTCTTTATGCCTACGCGGCAGCGCCTTCGAGCGGAACGCTGCCGCTGCTGTTTTCCTCGCGGGCCGGAACATGGGATAACATCGGCTTCAACGCCAATATCGTGCCGGTGGTGGCGAATGGACGGGTGTTCGTGGCGAGCAATCAACAGCTGACGATTTTCGGCCTCGGCGGAGGACCGTTTGTGCCGCCCGCGGCCGCCGCGGCAAAGCCGGTGGCGCTCAGTGCCGATGCGCCTGCGCATGAAATCACCGGGGTTCTCGAGCATGCCGACGGAGGGGTGCTGACGCTGCGGACTAGAGTCGGGAAAATCACGCGAGTCAATGATTTGGACGTTCTTCGCAGGGAGAGAACCGGTGTCCTGGTGCGAGGCAATGCCTACACGGTCCAAGGAACAACCTATGATTCGACCGGCGCGCTGCGGGCGCAATCCGTTGGCAGAGCCAGTCCTTCGCCCGCGATTTGGCCGCCGGATCGCTGAGGATCGAGGCACCTCGCGGCCGGAGGCCGGACAACAAAGCCTGGCGCGAGGAGGAACTTGGCTCGCGCCAGGCATTTTGAATGAGGGCCGGCACAGGGCGCGAGATCTTTTCGATCGACGATCTCTGACCGGCCCGCGTCGCCAAGAAAATCTGACCTGTGGAGGATAGCCCGAAGGGAAAGCGGTGGCTCTCTTAACTGCTTTTTTACGCGCCGGACCGCAACTTCGGCGAACTCGCCTAAAACCATCCAGAAGCCATCACCGCGGGCCACGCATGCCCGTCACGGGCAGGGACGGCTCCCAGCCGTCACGTTCGAACATCGATTCGCCAACTGCAAAATTATTCCGGAAAATTATTTTTCCAGAAATCCTCGCTCGCCCCCTCGGCATGAAGTTACTATGAGATCGATTAATATGAGTCGGTGGAGCTGCGCCCTTGGCGGTTATGTAGAGCCCGCGGACTAAATAATCATGCCTAGAATGGCGCCCGATCCCAGCGGCCGGCCCCCCGGAGAAACGGCTTGTCCGCCGGCACCCCACCGCCTCGCCGTCCGGGTCTATTACGAGGACACGGATTTTTCAGGTGTCGTCTACCACGCCTCCTACCTGCGTTTCCTTGAACGCGGCCGCACCGAATTTCTCCGCGCGCTCGGTATAGAGCACCGGGGGATTTTTGGAAACGGAGGGCCGGGCGGCTTTCATTTCGTGGTGCGCGCGATGACCGTCGAGTTTCTCAAACCCGCGGCGATGGACGACGAGCTTTGCGTCGAGACGCACCCTTCCGCAACAGGGGGCGCCTCGATCGACATGATGCAGAAAATCCGCCGCGGCGGCGAAGTTCTTTTGACCGCGAAAGTCAGAATAGCCGTTGTCGCCGGCGGCAAGGCGAGGCGTATTCCGGCGGAGGTTCTGGCGAAGCTCAAGGCATGGCGTTTGCGGGGCCGCGGACGTCAGGCTTAAGGGAGCGTTAAAACATAAGGGGAATGTTACTTTAATCTTAATCGAGGCGCGGCGTGTCCATCAAGCTCGCGCTGGGGAGCAAGCCAGAGGAGAGGTTCGGGCGCGCGAAGCCCCAGAAATGACCGATTTCAGAGCCAGAAGATGACCGAAATGGGTTTTGACTCGCGGCACCAGCTGCACCTAGATTTGAGAAGGAATGATGTAATGAATCCTGCCGATATTGCAGCTACCGGATTGGCGTCGCCCGCCATGGAGGTCACTCTTCTCGGCATGTTCTGGTCGGCCCATGTCGTGGTTAAGCTCGTCATGCTGGGGTTGCTCGGCGCCTCGGTTTGGTGCTGGGCGATCATCATTAACAAAATGTTGCTATTTTCCAAAACCCGGCGCGCCATGGCGCGGTTCGAGGAGGTTTTTTGGTCGGGCGCCTCGCTCGACGAACTTTATGCGACCTTGTCGTCGCGCCCGGCGTCGGGCATGGCGGCCTTGTTCGTCGCGGCGATGCGGGAATGGCGGCGTTCGGTGCAAGGCGCGGCCTCGTCCTTCATGGGCCTGCAGGCGCGGATCGAGAAAGTCCTCGACGTTTCGATCGCCCGCGAGGTCGAGAAGCTCGAATCCAGC
>JBOHJV010000176.1:0-5722 GCA_050728695.1 Methylocella sp.
GCTCAATCCGCTTCCACTGCCCGTCGCTCAGCCAAAACAAATTCCTGCTCACAATTTCAAATCCTTCCCGCCAAAGAATCACTATCTTATTGTAAGCGCAAAAGGATTAATGAGTTCTAACCCTAGACCCCGGCGAGATATTGCGTCGGATCGACCGGCTTTGTGCCCTTGCGCAATTCGAAATGAAGTTGCGGCGACGCGACATTGCCGCTCTGCCCGGATTTCGCGATCGTTTGCCCGCGCTTGACTGTCTCACCGCGTTTGACTTCGATATCGCTATTATTCGCATAGGCGGAAACAAAGCCATTGGGATGCCGGATCAAAATCAAATTGCCGTAACCTTTTAACTCGTTCCCGGCGTAGGCGACGACGCCGCTCTCCGCCGCTTTGACGGAGGTTCCTTCCGGAACCGCGATATTGATCCCGTCGTTTCCGCCCGGTTTAAATCCTTGGATGATGCGTCCCCGCGCCGGCCAGCGGAATTCCGGGTTGGCCGCCTCCGTGGCCATGGCGGTTTTTTTCGGCTCCGCGGCCGGGGCCGGCGCCGGACCGCGCGCCGATGCCTTGGTTCCGCTAGGCATCTTGGCCTGCGCCGTTTCCTGCTTTGCCGCGGCGGCAGTTTTGGTTGCGTCCGCGCGGTTCTTGCCTGCTTTCAAGCTTTCAGCCCGGCTCGCCAATGGGCGAGGGCGCTCACCCGCCACCTTCGCCGGAGCCGCCGGTTTTCCGCGCGCGGAATGAGCCGCAATGCGAGCACCGCTCGAAGCAGCCAAGGCGGCGTTATACACCGGGATAACAATGTGGGTTCCGGGCCGGATCTGCGACACCGAGGCAAAACCATTTGTGCGAACGAGCGCATCGAGCGGGACGCCGTAACGGTTTGAAAGAATTTGGGCGTTCTCGCCTTGCGCGACGACGATCGGCGATCCGCCTCGCGCCGACCAGCCCGCGGCGCCTTGTGTACCTCCCGGCGGCGCGGCGCTTGCCATTGGAGTGCCAAGCGGTCGCGACTGCACCGGAGAAACCGGTGCCGGAACCGCCGGCGCCTCGCTGGCGACGGTCGCCGAGCTCTGAAAAGGATTGGACCAAGGATCGCTCAGACGCTCGGAATTTGCGCAACCGGCAAGCAAGCCGGCCGCGGCGCCTGTCAGGGCGAGACGAATCGCGAAACGTGCGCGGGAAACACAAACTAAATCACTCATGACACAACCCCACCGGCGCAATGCCTTTCCACGCCATTACGTGCGGATTAAGTTAAGGGACGGTTTAAAGATGAACGAATGGTCACGAAAAAACGGACAAAATCAAATTTCTTCGCAAACGTCTCTTCAGAGCGCCAACGCTTCGCCTGGCAAAAGCGCCTGCAGCCGGGACGGGCAAACCGGGATCTCAATGATGCATCCGGCACTGTTGCGCGCGATCCGGGCGATATGCTGGCGCGAGATGGTCATGGGATTGGGCCGCGCCGCGACGAGCAGCCCATCCTCGCCAAGCGCCGCGATGAGATTTTCCGGAATTGTGGCAAGCAAACCCTGGACGATCACCCGGTCGAAGGGGCCTATACCCGGCAAGATCGCCAGGCCATCGCCAAAGACGACACCGGCGTTGGCAATGGCGAGCCGCGCGAGCCGCGCCTCGGCCTCGATCGCGAGGCTCCTAAATCGTTCGATGGAGAGCACTTCTCGCGCAAGCCTCGCGAGCAACGCTGTCGCATAACCAGATCCGGTTCCGATTTCGAGGACGCGATGACGTGGCAAGGGCGCCAGCGCCTCGATCATCTTGGCGGTGAGCCAGGGTTCAGGCAGGGTCTGGCCGCAACGCAGCGGCAGCGCGATGGCCCGCCCTGCCAGATCGGCAAATCGGTGCGGTACGAAGATCTCGCGCGGGACAATTTCGAGCGCGCGCAAAAGGTTGACGTCCTGGATTCCCCGCGCGCGCAGATCCATGAGAAACGCCGCCTTGTTTTGCGCCTCGATCGCTTGCTCCTCCATTCTGGGCGGCGGCTATTCGAGGGACATCGGAAGACCTCGATTAGCGCAATACAAGCGCAAGACGCGCGAGCGCCGGTTCGTCGGTCAAATCGAGTTTGAGCGGCGTCACCGAGATGTTGTTGCCAGCCAAGGCTTCGAGGTCGGTGCCGTGCCCAGGGGTCGAAGTGCCGCGCGTGAACGAGATCCAATAATAGGGGATACCGCGCCCGTCCGCCCGCTCGTCGATCATTGCCGTTTGCGCGTCGCGCTGGCCCTGGACGCTGACCGCTACCCCTTTTACCGCCTCCGGCGGACAAGCGGGAAAGTTCACATTGATCGCGATATTTGGGGGAATGCCCTCGGCGAGGATTTTGCCGATAAGGCCCGGCGCATGTGTTTCGGCGCAGTTCCAAAAGCTTTCCTCGCGCCCGATCGGACCATAGGCCTGGGAGAGAGCAATCGCGGGCATACCGAGGCTCGCTGCCTCCAACGCGCCCGCGACCGTACCGGAATAGATCACGTCATCGGCGACATTCTGCCCGTTATTTACGCCGGAAAGGACGAGATCGGGCCTCGTGCCTTCGAATAGCCTGCACACGCCCAGGATGACGCAATCGGTGGGGGTGCCCTTTACCGCGAAATGCCGTTCGGAAATTTTGCGCAGACGCAAGGGATCATTGAGCGTCAGCGAATGGGCGACTCCGGACTGGTCATATTCGGGCGCGACGACAAGAATATCGTCCGACAGGGTCTTGGCGATGCGCTCCATGAGGGCGAGGCCAGGCGCGTAAATGCCGTCGTCGTTGGTAATCAGAATGCGCATCCGCGCGGTCTCAAGCCTTCTTGATTGTTTCGATGCCGCCCATGTAGGCGCGCAATACCTCCGGCACGGTGACGGAACCGTCTTCGTTTTGATAGTTTTCGAGAACCGCGACAAGCGCGCGGCCAACCGCGACGCCTGATCCGTTGAGCGTGTGAACAAAGCGGGGTTTACCATCTTGTGCGCGGTAGCGGGCGCTCATTCTTCGCGCCTGAAAATCGCCGCAGACCGAAACCGAGGAGATTTCGCGGTAGCGGTTTTGCCCCGGCAGCCAGACCTCGATGTCGTAGGTTTTTTGCGAGGCAAATCCCATGTCGCCGGTGCAGAGAGTCACCACGCGATAGGGTAGCTTTAGCCGTTTCAGCACTTCCTCGGCGCAAAAAAGCATGCGGTCGTGCTCGGCGAGCGAGTTCTCCGGCGTGGTGATCGCGACGAGTTCCACTTTTGTGAATTGGTGCTGGCGGATCATGCCGCGTGTGTCTTTTCCTGCAGCGCCAGCTTCCTGTCGGAAGCAAGGTGTGCAGGCTGTGAAGCGCAGCGGGAAATCTTTTTCGTCGAGAGTTTTTTCCCGCACTAGATTGGTGAGGGGCACCTCGGCGGTCGGGATGAGCCACAGCCGATCATTCAGTTCCCGACTGTCAAGGATGATATTAGCTACTGTTGGAGCGGCGCCTGTCACTGCCGACGAAACTGCGCTGGCGACATTTTCGCCCAACGCCGATTTGGCTAGTTGAATATACCATGACGACTGTTTGACCCAATCCGGTGACGACGGCTGATTTGTCTCTTTTAACAAAGCTTCTAGCCGCGAGCCGAAGGCGCCATGTATTTGCTTTTCTGTGGTTCCGACGGGTTGCTTATCCCGAACGAGCGCCGTCTGGAACTGATCGGCCTTAAACTTCGGCAGTTGTGCCGTGCCGATCATCGCGTCGTCCATTACAAGGATTGGTGGATTCACTTCCGTGTATCCATGCTCGCCGGTATGAAGGTTGAGCATGAATTGCGAAAGCGCCCGCTCCAGCCGCGCGAGCGCGCCCTTGAGCAAAACGAACCGCGCACCGGAAATTTTCGTCGCCGTTTCGAAATCCATGAGGCCGAGGGCCTCGCCTATGTTGAAATGCTCTTTTGGTTGGAGGTCCGTCGCACGCGGTTTGCCGGGAACGAAGGGCAGCGAAATCTTATCGTCCTCAGTAGGCCAGTGGCGCTTTTCGACATTGTCGTTCTCGTCGCGGCCATCGGGCACTTCGGCGAGCGGCGTGTTGGGAATTTCCGCGAGCGCATTATCGAGTGCCGCGATGGCCTCGCGCTCCTCGGCTTCATACCCCAAAAGCGCCGTTTTCAATTCCGCGACTTCGGCCTTCAGCGCGTCCGCGCGGGAAAAATCGCCTGACTTCATCGCGGCGCCGATTTCCTTCGATGCCGCGTTGCGCCGCTCTTGCGCGGCTTGCGATTCGGCGATTGCCGCGCGGCGCTTGTCATCGAGCGCTAGAAGTCTTGCGGCTTCCCGTTTGAGCTCCCTTCTGCCCAGCCCCTTATCAAAAACCTCCGCGTTCTCGCGAATCCATTTGATGTCGTACATGGGGCGCTTCCCTAAGACTCAGCCTAATACCGAGTACCTCTTTCAAAAGCCTGCACAAAGCCCTCACCCTGAGGAAGCCCGAAGGGCTGTCTCGAAGGGCGAGGGCGCCTCGGGAGTCGCGCGGCGCATCCTTCGAGACGCCCACTTCGTGGGCTCCTCAGGATGAGGGCGAGGCTTTTGAGACAGACTCTAAGGCCCCTGCCCCGCCGGTTTTGCTCGGGCTTTCTCGATCATGCCGACAGACCAGATCGACAGCTCGTAGAGGCCCAAGGCCGGAACGGCAAGCGCCAGCATGGAAAATATGTCGGGCGGCGTCAAAATCGCGGCGGCGATAAAGACAAGCACGATGGCGTAGCGCCGCTGCCGCCGCAAGAAATCCGATGTTACGATTCCAACGCGCCCGAGGAGCGTCAGAACGACCGGCAATTGAAACGTTATGCCAAACGCGAAGATCAGGGTCATGATCAGCGAAAGATATTCGCTGACGCGCGGCAACAGCTCGATTTGCGCGCGCCCCGCCTCCTTGGCCTGCTGCATGCCGATAAAAAAGCGCAACAAATTCGGCATGACGACGAAATAGACGAGCAGCGCGCCCGCCGCGAAAAACACCGGCGTGGCGATGAGATAAGGGGCGAAGGCCTTGCGCTCATGCTTATAGAGGCCCGGCGCGACAAAAGCGTAAAGCTGCGCGAAAATCACCGGACAGGAGAAAAACGCGGCGGAAAAAATTCCGACCCTGATTTGAGTGAAAAAATATTCCTGCGGCGCGGTATAGATCAGCCGCGCGTCTGGACCTGCGGCGTGTTCGAACGGCACGACCAAAATATTGTAAATGTCCTTGGCGAAATAGAAGCAGACGACGAACATCGCCACGAAGGCAACGAGCGCCTTGATGAGCCGCGCGCGCAGCTCGATCAAATGGTCCATCAAAGGCGCTTTTGTCGCCTCGATATCGGCGTCGGTCATGGGCGGTTCGTTCCGGAAGGCATGGGTTACTTTCGTGTAACCGAACCGGGGCGCCTAGAACAGTCACCCAATGTCTTGCGTCTTCGCGCCGTCTGCTTCGGCGCGGCGGGGCGCGTCCCCAATCTCGGCCGCGAGCGCATCGGCGAGCGCCCGCATCTCGGCGTCGATCGTCCCAGCGGCGGGCGGCGCTTGGCCTGGCGCGGCCGCGCCGGGCTCAGGGGCCACCGGAGCTATGCCGGCGGCAAGCAAGGACTCGGCGCCCTCCTCCGGGGTTTCGGGCAAGCGTGGCAAGTCAATCGAATTCAGGGGCGACGCCGCATCGTGCGGGGCGGCTATCGCTGGCCCAGCCCCGGCGGAAAGAGGCGCGGGCTTTCCGGCCGCGTCGAGGGC
>JBOHJV010000177.1:0-5649 GCA_050728695.1 Methylocella sp.
GCCGGGCGCGGCCGACTTATAGGACGGCACCAGAAAGACGACTTGATGCGATGGTTGCTCCACCTTTTCGTCAAAGAGCGTCACGAGACGATGCGCGCGCGGCTCGGGCTCGCGTGGACGAAACCGTTTCGGCGGCTCGCCGCGGGCAGGAACGGGACCGTACCATTTTTCCGCGCGGGCGATGACATCCTTTGCCTCTACATCGCCGGCCACGACGAGAATCGCGTTTTCGGGGGTATAGAAACGCTCATAATAGGCAAGCGCGTCGGCCCGTTCGAGACTTTCGATCTCGTGGCTCCAGCCGATGATCGGCTTGCCGTAGGGATGCTGTGTGAACAGCGCCGCCTGCACGGCTTCACCGAGCTGATGGGATGGGTCGGATTCGGTGCGCATCCTGCGTTCCTCAAGCACCACATCGCGTTCGGTCAAAACCACCTCGCCGGTCAGGACAAGGTTCTTCATCCGGTCGGCCTCATATTCCATGCAGACGCCCAAGTGCTCCTTGGCGACGCGCTGGAAATAGACGGTATAATCATTGGAGGTGAAAGCATTCTCCTGGCCGCCGAGATCCGCGATAAGCTCTGAAAATTTGCCTCGCGGATTGGCCTTGGTGCCCTTGAACATCAAATGTTCGAGGAAATGCGCGATGCCCGACTTGCCCGGCGGATCGTCGGCGGAGCCGTTGCGATACCAAACCATATGCGTCGCGACGGGCGAGCGGTGATCTTCGATGACGACGATATCGAGGCCATTTGCGAGCTTTGCCTCGGTAATCGCCGGCCCCGCCGGTTTGCCTTGCGCTTGCGCGAGAGGGTTGAGACAGACTCTCTCCCGCGCCGCCATGGTTTTACCAAAAGACATTCCAGCCATCGCTTTCAAGGGCGGCACATCGCTGGCGAGGACGCGCGGCGAAGCACCATTCGGCCCATCGCGGCCTAACAAAAGGGAAGGTTTGCCAGAATATAGGATGGAATCAAAAAGTGGCAACGAATTATCGGGGCAGGCCCTTGCGCGGCGTCTCACGCGCCGCGGGCGTCTTTATGCAATCTGCAGCTCAAAGCAGCGGGGTCAATTGTCGACCGAGGTTTTGGGACGCTGCGACCTTATATAGGCCCCCGGATCGGCGGCGTCCGGCTGGTCTTTCGGCGCATCGATCGTTGCCTTGGCGACCCCTGTCGCCTGTCGATAGCCCGCAGGTGGCTCGGTCAAATATTTGCGCGGCGGCTCCGGTCCCGGCTGGACGGTATCCGATTGAAAGCCGGTCACGATGGATTTTAGAACTTTCCACGGCGTATAGAGGCATAGTGGCGTCCCAGCGCCCGCCTGACATTCGTCGGGGGGGCCATCCGCGGGCAGCGGGCCGCGGCCTCGCTGTAACTCCGTCTGAGACATTTCGACCCGCGAATTTGGCGTCACCTGCGGCGCGGGCCTGCGCGAATCCAATGCCGCCCGGCGCTCCGCCGCGATATCTGGATCTTTTGGCCAAGCCGGGCCGCGTACCGCTTCTTTCGGCGGCGGCAGATCGGTGCGCGGCGGAACGACGACCGGCGCCCTCGCCCTGTAATCGATCGAGTCTTGCTCCTTGTCGAACTGCATGCCGAAGAATCCGAGCACCGAATTGAACATATTGGTATCTTCCACCGCCCACGCTGGTGTCGCGCTGGTAAATCCCGCGACGGATAGGAGAACGGCCGCGGCTGCCGCCAAGCCAAACCTATGCCGCAATACGATGTCGAACTTCATCAAAGGCTAGCCTCTTAACTTTCGAGTCGCACCGCAAATTTTTGCGACCCTCCGCAAATCCGCAGCTTCCAAAATCTTCACACGACCCATAACCATTATCGTTTTATCCGCCTTCAGGGCTTTTTAGAGGCGGCTGGCGGGGAATAAAACATCATTCCCCCGGGGTGCGTCTGATCTCGCGGGACTTGCCCGCAGGGGCAAAGGAATCGCAAATCAGGAGCACGACCCCGGCAACGATTGCGGCATCCGCCAAGTTAAAGACATACCACGAGAATGACCCGACATGAAAATGATAGAAATCGGCGACAAACCCATAGGCCAGACGGTCATAGGCATTGCCGAGCGCGCCGCCGACAATAAAACCAAGACCAACACCGGCGGTTTTCGTCCCCGCGCGCCACAGCCAAAGGCCCAGAAACGCCGTGGCCGCAAGCGTTACGATAAGCAGGCCAAGCCGCTCCATCCCATTTTGCGTGCGCAACAGGGAGTAGGAGATACCGGGGTTTTTGGCATAGATCACATCGAAGCAAGGAGTGAGGCGGACCGGCTGGCGCGCTTCGATTCCGTAGACAAAGATAAGCCAAAGCTTGTTCGCCTGGTCGGCGGCGAGCGTGGCGCCCATCACCAACACGCCGAGGCGCCGCGGCTTCATGGCCATTGTCCCAAAGCCCGCAATTCCCGCAGAGCCCGCGCATCTCGAGGACTTACATCGGGAAACTCAGAATCGCTGCCAACGAGCGGGGAAATTTTCCAGGATCGCGCACATTTTCTCCCCTCGGCGAGCGCCGGCAGAACGGCGACGCCGGCTGTGCCGGGGAGGCGGAAAGCGCCGATTGGCCCCTCTCCCGCCTCGATCGCGATATCCGAAGTGATGCAGACCTCGGCGAAATCGACGGATTCGAGAATCGCGCGCAAGCCGGCATCCGCGACAAACACCCTTGGCGCCGCCTCAAGCGAGGAACCGATCCGCTTTTGCGCCCGCTCAATCTCCAGCGCCCCGGTGACGACTGACCGGACGCGGCGGATTTTTTCCCATTTTTCCGCAAGAGCTTCATCGCGCCAGGAAAACGGAATTTCAGAAAAACTTTCGAGATGCACCGAGACAGCTTCGGGATAACGCGCGAGCCACGCCTCTTCCGAGGTGAAGACCAAGACCGGCGCGAGCCATAGGGTAACGGAGTGGAAAATCTGCTCGATCGCTTCGAGGGCGGCGCGGCGCTTTTCGCTCGACGGCGGTTCGCAATAGAGCGTGTCCTTGCGAATGTCGAAATAAAAGGCCGAAAGATCGGTGTTGAGGAAGGCCGTCAAGCGCGCGACAACGCGCTTATAGTCGAAGTTCTCATAGGCATCGCGGACCTCGCCATCGAGTTCTGCGAGGCGATGCAGCATGAATCTTTCGAGCTCGCCTAGCGCCTCGAAGCCGGCCGTATTCGCCGGGTCGTAATGGGCGAGCGAGCCGAGCATCCAGCGGATCGTGTTGCGGAGCTTTCTATAGGTCTCGACAAAAGTTTTTAATATTTCCGGACCGATGCGCATGTCGTCGGAATAATCGGAGGCCGCCACCCAGAGCCGCAGAATATCGGCGCCGACATCCTTGATGATGGTTTGCGGCGCCACGACATTGCCGGCGGATTTCGACATTTTCTGGCCCTTCTCGTCGAGAACGAAGCCATGGGTCAGAACCGCGTCATAGGGCGCGCGCCCGCGCGTGCCGCAGGATTCAAGGAGCGAGGACTGGAACCAGCCGCGATGCTGATCCGAGCCTTCGAGATACATGATTTCATCCCGCCCGCCGTCGCGCACCCGATGGATGCCCGCTAGGCTGGGAAAGCTTTTCGGGTCGTCGAGCGTGAAGGCATGGGTCGAGCCCGAATCGAACCAGACATCAAGTACGTCGTCGATCTTTTCGTAATCTTCGGGGTCATAATCGGGCTCGAGGAAGCGCGCGGCGGCGCCTGCCGCGAACCAGGCATCCGCTCCCTCTTGTTCAAAAGCGTCAGTGATGCGTTGATTGACCCTCTCCTCGATAAGGATTTCGTTTGTGTCCTTATCGACGAAGATCGCGATGGGCACGCCCCAGGCACGCTGCCGCGAGACGACCCAATCCGGGCGATTGGCGATCATGCCGGTGATCCGGTTTTCGCCCGCGGGCGGATACCATTTTGTCGCGGCGATCTCGCTAAGCGCGATCTCGCGCAAAGTCTCCTCCCTCCCCCCTTGCGGGTTCTCCCTCCCCCCTTGTGGGGGAGGGTTGGGGTAGGGGGCCTTATCGAGCGCAATAAACCATTGCGGCGTGTTGCGGAAGATGACCGGCCTTTTCGAGCGCCAGGAATGCGGATATTGGTGCTTTAGTTTTCCACGCGCGAGCAGATTGCCAGCTTCGATGAGCGCCTTGATGACGGCCTCGTTGGCATCGCCCTTGTTGCCCTTGTCGTCGATAACGCGGCGGCCGGTAAACCCCGGCGCCTCGCTGGTGAAAAAACCTTCGGCATCGACCGTATACGGAATGCGTGTGTCGATGCCCTGGGCTTCCAATCGGGCTTTGTTCGCCATCCAGATATCGAAGTCGTCGCGGCCGTGGCCGGGCGCGGTGTGGACGAAGCCTGTGCCCGTGTCATCGGTGACATGTTCGCCGTCAAACAGAGGCACGTCGAAGCCATATCTCGAATTCCAGCGAGCAAGCGCGTGCGACATGACGAGCAGTTCAAGCTCGTCGTTTAGGACATCCTTTTCGCGGGACACATGGGCGGGATCAATGCGCGCAGCTTTGAACAAATCGCCAGCAAGATTGTCGGCAACAATATATTTCTGTCCTGGTCTTGCCCAATTATCCGTAGGACCGTCTGCCCCGATTACGTATAGCCCGTATCTGATCCTTCGCGAGAAACATATTGCTCGATTGGCTGGGAGCGTCCAAGGAGTCGTTGTCCAGATCACGACGGAAACGTTCTCGTAACTGGGCCATATTCCTGCTGCAACGGTCTGGTCTGCGCGTAATTGCTGAATCGGCGACTTTTCGCCGACTGCGCGAAAACCGCCTCGTGCCGTCCGTCCCTTCACCGGAAACGCCACATAGACCGCGTCGCTAACGATGTCCTCGTATTCCACCTCCGCCTCGGCGAGTGCCGTCTTCTCAACGACGCTCCACATCACCGGCTTCGAGCCGCGATAAAGTGTCCCATTGGCGGCGAATTTCATGATTTCCCGCGCGATCTGGGCTTCGGCCGCAAAGCTCATCGTGAGATAGGGATGCTCCCAATCCCCGATCACGCCGAGCCGTTGGAATTCCTCGCTTTGCACCTTGACCCAATATTCGGCGAATGCGCGGCACTCGCGGCGGAACTCGTTGATTGGAACGGCGTCCTTGTTCTTGCCCTTGGCGCGATAGTTTTCCTCGATCTTCCATTCGATTGGCAGGCCGTGGCAATCCCAGCCCGGAACATAGTTGGAGTCTATTCCCAGCATCCGCTGCGAGCGGGTCACCAGGTCTTTCAAAATCTTGTTGAGCGCATGCCCGATGTGGATGTTGCCATTTGCGTAAGGAGGGCCATCGTGGAGGACGAATTTCGGCTTGCCCCGCCCAGCCTCGGTAAGACGCCGGTAAAGCCCCATGTCTTGCCAGCGGGCGAGCAGCTCCGGCTCTTTCTTCGGCAGTTGGCCCCGCATCGGAAATTCGGTGCGCGGCAGAAAAAGGCTCTTGGAATAATCGGGAGGGTTTTCCGCTAGCCTCTCGCCGCCCGCGCAAATAGTTTGTTTATCCATGATTGTTTCGGGCCTGTTCCAGTGCCGCACTTCCGCGCCGATGACAAATCGAAAAATAATTCCCGGCCGGACCGGAAGGCGAAGCCAAGCGGCTTTGGCGCTCAGACGCGAACCGGATCCATCATTCGGAGCAAAAGAGGATCG
>JBOHJV010000178.1:0-3065 GCA_050728695.1 Methylocella sp.
GATTTTTGACTCCATCGAGGAACAGACTCGCAAGAACATGGCCCTATTCGAGCAGGCGCTTGCGATGTTCAACCCGTTTGGAAATCCGCTCCAGACACCATCCGGTAAGCCCTCCGCCAAACCCACAGACGAACCTCCCGAAGAGGTTAGCGAGCAAAATTCCACCAGCGACATCGAGGAAATGAAACGCCAGCTCGATCAGCTGCGGAAGCGGATTGAAATGCTTGCCTCGAAGGGGTGAAACCAAGGCGCCTGCGTCATGGCCCTCGTTGTTTCCCGCCGGGGACCTTTCCGGCCGAAGTTGGCTGCCAGCCCGGCGGCGCGAGCTCGAAGCCCGCAAATTCGAAGGCCGGCGCGACGGAGCAGCCAACAAGCGTCCAAGCTCCAAGGCTCATCGCGCTCTGCCAGCAAAGCGCCGGAACGACGAATTGCGGGCGCTCGCCCGTAAGGAGATCGGGGCCCAGCAGGTGCGCGCTCGTTTCCGCGCCGTTTTGTGAAGTTTTCAATTCCAATCGCGCCCCAGCATAGAAATGCCAGGCCTCGGCGGTGTCGACCTTATGCCAGCGCGAAGATTCGCCGCGCTCAAGAAGAAAATAAATCAACGTCGAGACGGCCCGGCCCCGCGCGTCCCGCGCCGGATCGCGAAAGGTTTCGCGGAAATGCCCACCCTCTGGATGCGGCCGCAAATCGAGCAGGCGGATAATCTCCGCGGCGCTCAGGCCAGCGTTAGGATCAAGCGGCATTTCGTTTCGGCTCTGCGGCTTCTCTGAAGTCGAACGGCGCGATCACATCTTGTTCTTGCGTTCGCGCAATTTTGTGAACACCGCGACGGGATCGGCGCCGGCCATTCCGAGCCTGGCCTGGATATTGGGGTCGTCGGCGCGAAGAAACGGATTCGTCGCAAGCTCAATTGCGATCGTGGTTGGAAGGGTGAATTCGCCGGCCTCGCGGGCCCGGGCGACCTCTGCGGCGCGCTCTGTCAAGATCGCATTGGAGGGATCGACGGTTAGAGCAAAACGGGCATTCGCCAAGGTATATTCGTGGCCGCAATAGACCTGTGTTTCAGCCGGAAGCGCGGCAAGTTTCATCAGCGATTGATACAGCACCTCGAAGCACTCCTCGAAGGGGCGGCCGCAGCCCATCGCAAACAGCGCGTCGCCGGCAAAAAGGATGTCTTCGTCCTCGACCCAATAAGCGACATGGCCAGAGGTGTGCCCCGGAACCTCGATGACTCTTGCCTCAAGCCCGCCGATCATGACGCCGCCGCCTTCGCCGACCGCGAGATCGAGACCGCCGATCTTGGCGGCCTCCTTGGCCGGGCCGGTGACGCGCGCGCGGGGAAACCTCGCTTTCAGTCCCGCGATGCCCTGGACGTGGTCGAAATGATGATGGGTGATCAAGATATCCGTGAGATCCCATTCCCTCGCCGCGAGCGCGGCCAGGATCGGCGCCGCCTCGGGTGCATCAATCGCCGCCGTCGCGCGCGCGCGCGGATCGTGGACGAGCACCCCGAAATTATCCTTAAGACACAGGAATTGGTGAACGTGGGCGGCCATGGCAGGTGTCTTTTTCGCCAGGCGGAGCCTAGGCCGTGCCGAGGGTTTTTGTCCAGAGCCTTGCGGCCGCAATGCATAGCACTGAAAGGTAAGCTCCGGCAGTTTTTTCGTAACCGGGTTGCGATGCGCGAAAGTGCGCAACTTCGTACGGTCCGGCGAGGCCGCGAGAATAAGCCTGGCGAAGATGCCGGAATGCAGCCGTGGTTACCCGCAACGCCGCCGATTTCGAGGCGTGCGGCGTTGCAATCGTCAATCCGTGAATAGGCACCCGTCCAAATGATCGCCAGCCACCAAGCGCCTGTCACCGTTGTTGCGGATGCGGCAAAAACGCCCGGCGTCGGACCGCCAGGCTTTGATCTCGATCGCCGTCAGCTTCTGCCAAAGCTCCACGATCGTTAGGCTTGTTGGATAGCCGATAGCTTCCAGTCGTCCGCGCCGCCGCCAATATGGCGCGCAAAGGTCCAGACCTCGGTTGCCTGCTGCGGCGCCGCTGGATCGCCGGAGACGATCTGGCCCGAGACGCGATCGGCCATTGTGTCGATCAAGGAAAATCGCAGGGCGACCGTTGCATATTCGCCGTGGCTCACGCGCCAGGCCTCGGAAAGATCGCCTTGCAGGAATTTTACGTCCGCAATCCTATTGACCAGGCCTTTCTTGGCGTTGCCGGCGAGTTCCTCGGCAAAATATGACGCCATTTCCGGCGTCGCCTGGGCGCGCAGGGAATCGAAGTCTTCCGCGCCAAAGGCGGATTGGATCGCGGCGAGGCGCTGTTCGAATACGCCGAAATCGGCCGGGCCGACTTCGAGCTTGGTCTCGCGCCGCGGGCTTGCCGGACCGCCGCCAAAGCCCGCAAAGTCTCCGGGCGCGCCGGGTCCAGCCTGGCCCACGCCTTGGCCCGCGTTGGAAACGAAGGCGGCGCCCGGGAACGCGGGACGGCGCCCGCGAACCATGCTCATGACGAATTTGAACAGCAAGAACAAAAGCCCGATCTGAAGGAGAAGCCCAAGGATCGACAAGCCGCCGCCGAGGCCGCCGAACAGGCCATGCCCAAACAGCAGGCCGAACAATCCGGCGCCTATGAAGCCGCCGAGTAGGCCGCGGCCAAACCCGCCGGAAAAAAAGCCGCCCTGGGAAGTGGGCAAGGGACGGCGGAAAATGCTGTCATTCGGAGAAGTCATCGATCGCTCCATTGGCGCCGCGCGTGGCGCAAGCGGCGTCGCGGAAGGCGCGCTAAACGTGCGCCCGCCGCGACTGCCAAACGAGAAGCCGCCGCCCGCGCGGGCGAAAGCGTCCCCGGCAAAGCCCAACGCAAGGGTCGCGGCCAGGATCAAAATCAAGGGATTGCGGCGAAACGCCATGGCTTCTTATCCTAACACTAAGCGGACGATACCGGTCCGCCCCCGCTATATGGGGGGAACCGCGAAAAACGCAAACGACGTTGCGTTCGAGGAACGCGGTTGGCGCGGCAGCTTCCGGCTGGCCCATCGATGTGTTAGAAGGCGCGCGAAC
>JBOHJV010000178.1:3165-5534 GCA_050728695.1 Methylocella sp.
CGCATCTATGAGGCCAAGGACATAAGGGTTGGCTTGTTCAAGGCCGCAACTCCAACCCCGGCCTGAACCTTCGGCCGGACTTCTTTTGACCTTGACAAAGAGGACCCCCGATTCGGGCTATGGGGCCACGATGTCAAGCAGGAGGTTTGAAGCATGAGACGCGTCGTCGTCACCGGGATGGGGATTGTTTCCGCGATCGGGAACAACAGCCAGGAGGTGCTTGCCTCCTTGCGGGAGGCTAAATCCGGCATCGTCAAGGCCGACAAATACGCCGAACTCGGCTTTCGCAGCCAGGTTCATGGCGCGCCAACGCTCGATCCCGGCGGCATCGTCGATCGCCGCGCGATGCGTTTCCATGCCGGTGGCACGGCCTGGAACCATGTCGCGATGGATCAGGCGATCCTGGATGCGGGCCTTGCGCCACATGAAATATCGGATGAGCGCACCGGCATCATCATGGGTTCGGGCGGGCCGTCGACGCGGACTCTCATCGAGGCCGCGGATATCGCGCGCGCCAAGGGACCGAAAAAGATTGGGCCTTTCGCGGTTCCAAAATCGATGTCCTCGACCGCCTCGGCAACGCTCGCCAATTGGTTTAAGATCAAGGGCGTCAATTACTCGATCTCGTCGGCCTGCGCGACCTCGAACCACTGCATCGGCAATGCCTATGAGATGATCCAATACGGCAAGCAGGACGTGATGTTCGCGGGCGGCTGCGAAGAGCTCGATTGGACCCTTTCGGTTCTGTTTGATGCGATGGGCGCGTTGTCCTCGGCGTTCAACGACCGTCCCGCGAGCGCGTCGCGCGCCTATGATAAGAACCGGGACGGATTCGTCATCGCCGGCGGCGCGGGGGTACTGGTGCTCGAGGAATTGGAGCATGCCCGCGCGCGGGGGGCGAAAATTTACGCCGAGATCGCCGGATACGGCTTGACCTCGGACGGCTTCGACATGGTCGCGCCTTCCGGCGAAGGCGCGGTGCGCTGCATGCGGATGGCGCTCGAAAATGTGAAAATACCGATCGCTTACATCAATCCTCATGCGACGTCGACGGAAATTGGCGATGTGAAGGAGATCGAGGCAATCAGAACCGTTTTCGGAACGGCTGAAAAATGTCCCCCGATCGCCGCGACAAAATCCTTGACCGGCCATTCGCTGGGCGCCACCGGAGTGCAGGAAGCAATCTACTCGCTGTTGATGATGCAAAACGGATTCATTTGCGAAAGCGCGAATATCGAGGAGCTCGATCCGGCTTTTTCGGATATGGACATTGTACGCGAGCGCCGCGACGGCGTGCGACTGGGTGCCGTCTTGTCGAATTCCTTCGGCTTCGGGGGCACCAACGCCAGCCTCGTTTTGAAACACATCGATGCCTGAAGTGCTTGCGGCGGACAACAAAGGATTGATGCGCGGCAAGCGCGGCCTCGTCATGGGTGTCGCGAACGATCATTCAATTGCCTGGGGCATCGCCAAGGCCGTTCACGAAGAAGGCGCGGAACTCGCGTTCACCTATCAAGGCGAGGCGCTCGGCAAGCGCGTCCGGCCGCTGGCTGAAAGCCTCGGCGCGGCGCTCATTTTGCCCTGCGACGTCGAGGACGAAGCCTCGATTGACGGGGTTTTCGCGGCTGTGGAGAAAAAGTGGAGCGGCCTCGACTTCGCGGTTCATTGTATCGCCTATTCCGATCGCGCCGAATTGAAGGGCCGTTATGCCGATACGACGCGAGAAAATTTTTCTCGCACGATGCTGATTTCCGCTTTTTCCTTCACCGAAATCGCCAAGCGCGCGGCCGCCCTCATGCAGCCGGGCGGCGCGCTTTTGACTCTGACGTTCGCGGCCGCGAACCGGGTCATGCCCCACTACAATGTCATGGGCGTCGCCAAGGCGGCGCTGGAGGCGAGCGTGCGCTATCTCGCCGCCGATTATGGCCCGCAAGGCATAAGAGTGAACGCGATTTCTGCAGGGCTTATCCGCACCTTGGCCGGGGCCGGGATCGCCGATGGGCGGGTTATGTTCACGTTCCAGAAGGCGCATGCGCCGCTGCGCCGCGGCCTCGATCTTTCCGACATAGGCGGCGCCGCGCTTTATCTCTTGTCGCCTCTTTCGAGCGGCGTCACCGGCGAAATCCATTACGTGGACGCCGGCTACAACATCGTTCTCTTTCCGCATCCAGACAGCTTGAAGCCGGAAATCGCGCCGGGATAGCGGGCCATGGTTCGCGGCCCGCGCTTGTAAAGCGTCGCACGCCCATGTTATCTCCCCATCGCCCGTTTGGGGCCGCGGAGAGGTGGCTGAGCGGTTGAAAGCACCGCACTCGAAATGCGGCGTAGGCGCAAGCCTATCGGGGGTTCGAATCCCTCCCTCTCCGCCA
>JBOHJV010000179.1:0-5498 GCA_050728695.1 Methylocella sp.
GGCGTTGCTGTCGGTTTGATATGGGTCATCGTTTGATCCAAGTTACGCTAATCGTGAGGATACGCCATCGCCTCGACAGACTTTACGAGTCTATGGAATGGCGCAATGGACACATGATTCTGTCCTCGGAACGGATTATTGAGCAAGACGACGAGCGCCATAATGAGGCCAATCAAAGCTCCAAGCAGCGACACCGAAGCCAGATGCATCCATAAGCTTGGCGCGCCGAAAAGATAGGTAAACATCATTAATATTACAGCCCCGGCAATGAGATTCCACCACAAGATCGGCGGCAATTCGGAGGTCGCGGCGTGGAAGCGGCCGCGGCGCGCGTCGTAAAGCTGGTTCAAAGTTTTGATGGCGTCGGCGCGCAGTACGCCGACATTTTCATCATTTTCTTTAAATTGCAGAAGCTCGGTGTGAAACCTGTCCATTAATTGCCAACCCGGGGCTTCGTCTGCATGTCCGGCGGCCAACGCCGGCCACTCATCCTGTACGACGATTTCCGCGTAGACAAAGAGAAAATGCCGCAATCTTGAAGCCGAGGGTTCTGGAAACGCCACAGTGTCGCGATAGAGATTGCCGACGAGATTGGCTTCCGTTTGCACTTGAGTTTCGATTTGAGCGAAATTTTGCCAGACGGCCACCGCCACGAACGCAAGCAAGACGGCGTAAGTGGCGCCGACCGTCGCGAAAATGAAGCCCGACACGTCGTTGTGAACAGCGCGCACTGCATGCGGCAAGATCGGGTGGATCACGAGTAGGCCAAGCGCCGAAAGTCCCGCGCCGACGAGGAGCGAGGCGATGACGGCCAAAGTGGTCGGCAAATCGGAGAGCCATTGAGCTGCAGCCTCAAGCATTGGAGAGTCGCCTCCGCTCCATCAGAATCCACTCCTTCGATTGACTAGGCCAAAGCCGGGTTCTTTGTTCCAATGGAGTCCAGCAGAACCTGCCAAGAACCGGCGAATGACTTTGCCCTCTTGCGTCCGAAGCTGGCTCGCCAGTGCCGCGACATCAATCCATGTCCGCCTCATGCCGCGCACGTCGCGTCCCCGTCCACTCGGCCGTCCGCATCAATGGCGAGCAGCGTTTCTTCGGCTATCCATGCCCTTCGGGCGCAATTCGTTCAGCTTGCCCCGCGCCCTGTCGCTGCTTTGCCTGCGCGGGCACACCGTCCACTATATATCTACGGCGGAAGTGTTGCATCCGAGG
Source organism: Methylocella sp. (assembly GCA_050728695.1). Classification (GTDB taxonomy): domain Bacteria; phylum Pseudomonadota; class Alphaproteobacteria; order Rhizobiales; family Beijerinckiaceae; genus Methylocapsa. The sequence goes on from JBOHJV010000179.1 coordinate 1,213, forward strand.
CATTCATCGCTATCTTGGGCGTTCTTTTTCTGGGTTTTGTCGCTTGGGCGGCGGAATGGCGCGCGGTCGCGCCAAATCTAAGGACGGGGAATGACCGAAAAGGCTGCCAAAGCGCCAAACCATTGGCCGTTCCTTGATTTTCTGCGCGCGACGGCTGCGCTACTTGTATTGTTCGCGCACAGCCGCCCTTTCTATTTTGTTTATATTGACTTCGCCGACCAGCCAAATGTTTTCCTGAAGCTGTTTTATTTCATCACCGGCGTGGGTCACGGGGCTGTTGTCGTATTTTTTGTGCTGAGCGGTTTCCTGATCGGGGGAAGCCTTGCCGACTCCATGCTGCGGGGCAGGTTTGATCTTCCTCGATACCTTATTGCAAGATTTGTCCGCATCTATGTCGTCTACGTCCTGGCCCTCATTATCACAAGGGGAGTATTCTTCTTTGGTTCGCTGCTTCTAAGAGATACTGGGAGCACACCTGAGCGGTTCGCGCCGCTGTTTAGCCATCCGTCGCAAGCCTTCGGCGGCGTTTCGCAGGCTATTTGTCTTTTGTCCGGCTTGCAGGGCTTCAGTTGCCCCGCTTGGGAAAAAAATCCTGTGCTGTGGTCGCTTGGATTCGAATGGGCGCTCTATTTGTTCGCCCCGGCGGCCATTCAGCTGATCGTTTGGAAAGGTGCCCCTGGTCTTCGGCTGCTAGCCGTTATGCTTATCTGCGCGATCGCGGCGACGGTATGCAGCTATCACGATCCGATTGAGGCGGTGTTTTGGTTCAGCGCTTGGTTCCTTGGCGCCGGCTCCTTCGGCCTAATGCGGACCCGGCTCCTCCCGCTCCCTGTGGGGCTTATTGGGGCCGGCCTGATGATCGCTGGGATGTTCTTGGCGCACCTCTATCCCGACTATCCAGGCAGCCAGACGATGACCGATATTATCATCGCCGCCGGCGCCGCCATCGCAATCGCTTGCCGTCCGTTGGCCGCATTTCCCCTTGCGCCGCGGTTCTTCGGCTGGGTGGCAGGGTTTTCCTTCACGCTTTACGCTATCCACAGTCCGCTTGTATTTTTCATCGTCACCCTTTTTCGAAACATTGGGTTTGCATCGGACCTCTTGCCGAGCCCGACCCCCTTTATGGAATTGGGGGTCACAATCGCCATTTGTCTTTTGGCCGCCTTCTTGGTCTCGCTCGTTACCGAGCGAAAATCCGGGCAAATCCGTGACGTTATGTTGAGAATGTGTCCACCCCGCGCGCATATAGAGGCGAGCGGGAGGGGCTAATCGCTTTAACGGAGAAAGAATTCTTGCAAAATATTACTGCCGTAGGCACAGGGGCAGCCGCGGCCATTCGTTTCGGAAGGGGGTCGCGCGGCCGTTTGCCCTATACAAGGGTCTGCTGCCGGCGCTCCGCTTGGCTCGCTCGTTCGCCCACACCTTTCGGGCAGTGGTGCCATTCCAGGTAAAGACGCCATGAAGATACATGCCAACAGCACCCTGCTCATGATTGGTGATTCAATTACAGACTGCGGCCGCGCTCGTCCGGTCGCCGAGAGTGTCAACTGGGACCTCGGCAATGGTTATGTCGCCCTCATCCATGCCCTGCTCAGCGCGACCTGCCCTGGGCAGAACATCCGCATCCGAAACATGGGAGTCTCCGGCAACACCGTGCGTGATTTGGCCGCCCGCTGGCAATCCGATGTCCTCGACTTGCAACCCGATTGGCTCTCTATCATGATCGGTATCAACGATGTTTGGCGTCAGTTCGATGCTCCCCTGCAAACCGAGTGGCACGTCCCTCGTGACGAGTATGCTTCCATTTTGGAGCGTTTGGTTCGTACGACGCGGCCGCACCTCAAAGGATTGGTGCTCATGACGCCCTACTTCATCGAAGCCAACCGGGCAGACCCCATGCGGGCGATGATGGACCGGTATGGGGAGGTGGCGCGTCAGTTGGCGGGGCAATATGAGGCTATCTTGGTGGATACTCAGGCGGCGTTTGATTGTGTCTTGACGGCGGTTCATCCGATGGCGCTCGCTGCCGACCGAGTGCATCCGAACTTGGCAGGGCACATGGTTCTAGCTATAGCTTTTGTGGCGGCGCTGGGGTATGCGTGGTGAATGTTGGATGTAAGCGGTGCCATTTGCCACGAAAACGTCAAGTTGCAAACTGATCGGAATCCGCAAGTTCACGCTTTTCCGCCTTGCTGGCTGATTATACCGGAACGGATTTCAAGCTTAACAAGTATAGCCCATTGACAGCCCGCATTGGATTTCAACATGCCACTTTCCGACTATGCCGCGTCTTCCGCAGCGCTCAGCACCAGTATTGCCCGGCAGGGATTTGGCCCATTCGAAGCAGAGAATGGGGATAGGGCTCAAGCTTGGACGACGCGCGCCCTCCAGCTTGCGGTTTTAAGTCTCGTCATCTTTTACGGGCTCGCGCTGGCCGCTTGGCTCTCCAGCGCAACGGTCGTGCCGTGGGATTCGAAAAACCATTTTTACGCGATGTTCCGTTTCCTAGGCGATGCTTTGCATAATGGCGAGGTTCCGCTCTGGAACCCCTATCATTTCGGCGGCCATCCGGCGATCGCCGATCCGCAATCCTTGATCTTCACGCCGAGCATGGTGCTTTTTGCGCTGGCCGCGCCTCATGCGTCGATGCAACTCTTCGACGCGGCGGTCCTCGGCCATCTTCTCGCGGGAGGCGTTTGCCTTGTCGGCCTATTGCGGCGCTGGCGCTGGCATCCCGCCGGCGCGGTCCTCGCGGCGCTCATTTTCATGCTCGGCGGCGCCGCGTCCTCAAGGCTTCAGCACACCGGCATAATTATTTCCTATTCGTTCTTTCCGGCGGCCTTGTGGTGCCTCGATATCGCGCTCGCACGCCGCTCCTATCGTTTCGCCCTTGGGTTTGGCCTCTCCGCATCCTTGATGGTGCTCGGCCGCGATCAGGTCGCCTTCCTGCTATCCATGGTTCTTGCGGGTTATCTTGTGTTGGCCGCGGCCCAATCTGGAAACGCGCTCAACTATCTGCGCGCTCGGGCCGGCATCCTGGCGTTGAGCGCCGCCTCGATCCTCGCGATTTTGACCGTGCCAGCGCTGTTGACCATGCAGTTTCTTGAGGATTCGAACCGGCCGGACTTTCCTTTTGGGGTCGCGGCGGCGGGTTCGCTCGCGCCGGTCAATCTGATCACGTTATTCGCGCCGAATTTCTTCGGCTCTCTCGATCGTCTTTATGATTATTGGGGGCCTGACTATAACACCATGCCGCGCGCCGACTGGACCGACCGCGCCGTCGATTATCTCTTTATCGGCGCGCTTCCTTTCGCGCTCATCGCGTGGCACGGATTTGCAGCCGGCCGGTTGTTCGCGCGGCGCGGGCGTTTCTTTCTCGTTCTGCTTCTGCTGGCGCTTGCTTACGCGCTGGGGCGTTATACTCCATTCTTCGCGCTGGCATTTGATCGGATTCCTGGCGTGTCCTTCTACCGGAGGCCCGCGGACGCGACGTTTCTCATCAATATCGCGCTTGCCCTTAGCGCCGGATTTTTGCTGCACCGCTACATCGAGGAGGGCCTGCCGAAGCCTTTCCGCGCGCTGCCGAAATGGCATGCCTTCGCGCTCGCCGGGGCGACCACGCTCGCGCTCGCCGTTCTGACCGGCGCCGGACTTGCCTTTTCCTTGCGGGAAGGCCATCTGACAAATTCGCTTGCCGCGCTCGCGGTTGCCGCAATATTGGCCGGCGCGGGCGCCGCCATTTTATTTGGGCTTCAAGCAGCGCCGACGCGGGCCCTCGCGGCAAGTTTGTTCGCACTTTTGAGCGGGGCCGAAATCCTCTCCCGCAATGCCGCCTCCCCGCTCAACGCGGAGCCGTTGGAACGCTACTCGGTCTATGCCGGCATGAAGCCATCGGACGCCGCGGGCATCGAGGTTCTGCGCCACGAAATAGACGCGAAAATGCGCGACGGCGACCGTCCGCGCGTCGAGATTCTGGGCCTAAAAGGGGCGTGGCAGAATGCCTCAATGGTCCTCAAATTTGAAAATACGCTCGGCTATAATCCGTTGCGCATCGACGATTACGACCGCGCGGTCGGCCCAGGACAAAATGCCGAGGATTTGACCTTCCGCCGCTTTCCGGGCACTTTTCGCGGCTACAATAGCCATCTCGCGGCGTTGCTTGGGCTCGAATATTTGGTCCTCGACCGACCTTTGACGGAACTGCCACGCGACATCCCGCGGCCGAATGCGCAGGCGATCTATACAAGCGCCACCATGTATATCTACAAGCTCGGCGAAACCGCGCC
>JBOHJV010000180.1:0-5426 GCA_050728695.1 Methylocella sp.
ATATACATCGGGTAGCTCATGTAGAACTCGATGATATGGCTAGGCGTGAAGTCGGTGTCGCGGATAACCGTCATATGCCAGGTGCCGTCCTGCTCCGTGAAGTAGCTGGCGCCCCAGTAAATCGCGATACCGTACATCGTAATCCAGCTGATCAGGTTGAAGACACGGCGCATTTCCTCGCGCGGGGCGACATTCGCGATGTCCGTGTCGCGGGTCTTCCACATCCAGCCGACCAACGCGAGGAAGGAGATCAATTCGACCGGCTCCTCGATGTAGAGGATGGTCATCCAGTAGGTGGTGAACTCGGGAGCGAACGAATCGAGCCCCGCGAATTGGCCGAAAACCTGCTCGTAGATACGAACGCCGATATAGAAGGTGTTGATTGCGATCACACCCATAATCAACGGCATCGCGTTGAAAAGGGGCGCCTCGGCGGCGGCCGCGGCCTCGCCGGTGCGTGCAGTTCCTGTTACTAAGCTCATGGCACTTGCCTCATTCAAAGCTCTGTTATTGCTCGCCGGTGCCGAGCATTCGCTTTGGCTCTTGCTCTTCCAGCTTGCGGAAAAGCTACGCGCGGCGAGACGGCAGGGGAAATCATTTTTTGTTGTTTGCCCATCCAAGAAATCTATTCGCCGAGGGGGGGCGGTTTGTTGTTCTGCTTTTCGCGCACGCAATTTTTCGTGAGCGCAAGTTTTCGTGAGCGGGAACACGCGGCTTCAGCTAACCCAACATGGGTTGTCGGTTCGCGGAACTGTAAGTTCAAGGCTCGCGTTGCTATTCGAGCGCCAGCGCGGGCGCGAGAGAACTTGCGCCGGTCGAGGTTGCAGTTACCCTTCACGGGTGCGAGAGTTCAACCGGGATTCGTCCGATGACGGCGCGAAATTGACGTCGAGGAGTTGCCGCGGATTTTGCGCGCAGTCGAGGCCGAGTTCCTGGCTCGGCCGCGGCGTGGAGTTCGGTTAACGCCTGGCAGCGCCAATTGCTTGAAGAGCGCTACCCGGGTAATTTGGAAGCCAGAACCTCGGCCTTTTGGATTGAAGGCGGCTTTGCCAGCAAGTCTCCAGCTTTCGTCATCAGCGCGGCGGCCACTTTCCCGGCCAAATGCGCTTGCCGGCCGGCTTCATCGGGAAACGCATCGAAGATGGCGAAGGTTGAGGGTCCAAGACGAATGCCAAACCATGCAATCGTCGCCGGTTCGGCCTCGGCCAATGCCTTGCCCTGGCGCAAGAATTCGGCGACCGCCTCTTCTTTTCCAGGCTTGGCTTCGAGCCCAACGTAAAGCGCAACATTGACCTTCTGAGAGCTCCCGCCGCCGGTCTGAGCAAAGACTTGAGACGCGGACGAAATCGTCGCAGCGGTTCCCAACGCGGCAAGGAATTCACGACGCTCCATGGTTTTCTCCTTATCCAAGCTTAACGCCGATTGAGGGATTTCTTCTCGAATTCAGAATTCGACCGGCAATCCCCAGATAGAAGCCGGTTTCCACCCATCCTGCGTCCATTCCATTCTCCTGGCAAGGCGGAGACCGCGCGCTTGAAAGCGGACCTGTTGACGAAAGGAAACCACAACGCGAAATTTATGCGCTGGAATATACCTTCGCGCTTATCCCGCGATCTTGGAGAAATCGGCGACTTCATGCATCACGCCGCGCAATTCGTTGAGGAGCCGCAAGCGATTGAGCCGCAATACAGGATCTTCGGCATTGACCGTCACGTGTTCAAAAAAAACATCGACCGGCGGGCGCAGCGAGGACAAGCATTCCATCGCATCTTCAAAAGACGTTTGTTCGGCATATTCGGGTCTGCCGATGCGAAAGGAGGCGAGCGCCAAATGATGCCGCGTATCGGCGCTGACACTTTGAATTTTCTCCCAGAGGTGCTTTTCAGCTGGGTGCTGAAGTAGGGCGGAATCGCAGGCGCCGCCGAAGGCGCCCGGCCCGTCGTTTTTTTCCTCGGCGCGGAGAATATTGACCGCGCGGCGATAGCCGGCAAGCAGGTTCTTGCCATCTTCCATATCGAGAAATCGTTGAAGCGCCTCAACGCGGGATACGATCAGGAGGAGATCGTCTTGCCCCGGCAAGGCGAACACCGCGTCGATGAGATCGTATCTCGCGCCGCGCTCGCGCAAATAGACATTGAGGCGCTCGCTGAAAAAGCCGATGAGCTCATCGAGCAAATCCGCCGGCACGCCAACCGCTTCGTCCCACGTGTCCGCGAAATTGGCCGGCGCGAACGCCAGCGCGAAAAGACAACGCAGCGGTAGTCGTAGCTTATTTTCGAGGATGAGCGCGATGACGCCGAGCGCCGCGCGGCGCAAACCGTAAGGGTCCTTGCTGCCGGTCGGCTTTTCGCCAATGGCAAAGAATCCGGTCAGCGTGTCGAACTTGTCGGCGAGCGCGACGCTGATCGCGACCGGCGAAGCAGGCACGCGATCGCTTGGGCCTTGCGGCTTGTAGTGATCCTCGATAGCCTCGGCCACGCTTGCGTGCTCGCCTTGCGCCAGCGCGTAGCAACGTCCCATCACGCCCTGCAGTTCGGGAAATTCGCCGACCATCTCCGAGGTCAGATCGGCCTTGGCGAGGCGGCCCGCGCGTTCAGCAAGAGCGATCTCGGCACCAGTATACGGGGCAATCTCACCGGCAAGCCTTTCCAGACTTTTGGCCCGCCCGCCCTGGGTGCCAAGCTTTTCGTGAAAGACGATTTGATCGAGCTTTTCCAATCGATCTTCGAGTTTGACCTTGAGATCGGTCTCCCAAAAAAACTTGGCGTCGGAGAGCCGCGCTTGCGCGACACGCCCATTGCCAGCGGCGATCGCGGCACCGCTGTCGCTCGCCTCGACATTCGCCACGAGCACAAATTTGTTGCTGAGGCGTCCGCTCGAAGGATCCTTCTGCACGAAACATTTCTGGTTGACGCGTATCGTTGTCCTGACGACTTCGGGCGGGAGATCGAGAAACGCGGCGTCGAACTCGCTGGTGAGCACCACCGGCCATTCGACCAGCCCCGCAACTTCTTGCAAGAGCGCTTCGTCCTCGACAAGTTCGAGCCCTTGCGCCAAGGCGAGGTCGCGAGCGTCATAAAGGATGATGTCGCGCCGTCTTTCAGGATCGAGTACGACTTTGGCTTTTTTCAGCGCCGCCGCGTAATCGTCGAAACGGCGCACCTTGATTTTCCCTGGCGCCATGAACCGGTGGCCGAAGGTTACATTGCCGGCGGCGACGCCATCGACGGCGAAAGGCACCACTTCGGTCTCTTCGGTCTCCGGGCCGAATGTGGCGAGGATGGCGTGCAGCGGACGCACCCAGCGCAGCGAGCCAGCCCGCGCCGAGGCCTCGCCCCAGCGCATGGATTTTTGCCATGGAAAGCCCTTTATCGCGGCGGGTAAGACCTCGGCCAAGACCTCGATCGTCGCCCTGCCCTTTTGCTCCATGATGGCGATATAGAATTCGCCTTTTTTGGAATCGCGTTGGATTTTGGCTTCGGCGAGCGACTTAAGACCCGCGCTTTTCAAAAAACCCTGCACCGCGGCATCGGGCGCGCCGACCCGCGGTCCTCGCTTTTCTTCGCGCGTATCGGGCTGGCGCGCAGGCAGACCAGATATGTGCAATGCGAGCCGCCGGGGTGTCGCGAAACTCGCGGCGCCCTCGTGCGAAAGGCCGCGCTCGCGCAAGGCTCCGGTGACGAGACGGCGGAGATCTTCCGCCGCGCCAGCCTGCATGCGGGCGGGGATTTCCTCGGAAAAAAGCTCGAGCAGAAGGTCGGGCATCGTGGCGTTTCAGCACGTGATCTCGTCGCATAACCGAGGAAGCAACGGTCTCTTCTGTTGACCTAGCTTGATCGGGAAGAAAATGTCGCGGAAGTAAAATTGTCGCGAACAATTTGGGAGAGCGGGAACAATCGCGCGGCACGGTCGTTTGTTAAGCTTCAAAGGAGGTATGTCATGCATACGCAAAAAATCTCCATGCTGTCGGGTTCCGCCTTGCTCGCGCTTACCTCGGCGGCTTGGGCCGGTCCGACAAGCGTGGCGGGCTCGAAGCTCGTAGCGCCCCAACAAACCCAGATCGAGCCGGTCGCTTATCGCTATCGGCATCATTATAGACACTATGGCGGGTACCATCATAGATACTATCACAGGTATTATGGTTGGAACCCGGCAGCAGCCGTCGCGGGTACCGCGCTTGGCTTGGCCACGCTTCCTTTCGCGCTGGCAGGGGGCGGCTATTATTACGGGTATCCTTCCTACGGGTATCCCTACTATTACTACTAATTTAGGGCGCGCGGGACTTCGCTATTGCGCTTCAAATACGGCCGGCGGGTTGCCGGCCGTGCCAGTACGCGGGAGCGGTGGGCGATAAAATCGCCGATGGGACAACAACGAACCGCGATGGCGAGCGGAATCCATCTTCGTCCTTCCATGCGCAACGATTTTCTTCGCCACGGCAGGGATTCCACTTAAATTCGAACAGGAAAAAACGGTTCAGATAGACCGAGCCAGCTATTTCACTCGCCTGCCGGATAATTTGGACTCTCTCTTGTGATCGCCACATCGTGAACGTGGCTTTCCCGCAGGCCTGCCGCGGAAATTCGAATAAACCGCGCGCGCGACTGTAAATCCGCGATGTCCGTGGCTCCGACATAGCCCATGGCGGCGCGCAATCCGCCGGCCAGTTGATGCAGGATCGCCGCGGCGGGGCCGCGATAGGGCACCTGTCCCTCGACCCCCTCGGGGACGAGCTTCAATTGGTCGGCGATGTCCTGCTGGAAATAGCGGTCCGCCGAGCCGCGCGCCATCGCGCCGGCCGAGCCCATGCCGCGATAGGATTTGAACGAACGGCCCTGATAAAGATAGACCTCGCCCGGACTCTCGTCCGTTCCGGCGAAAAGCGAACCGATCATCACGCAGTCGGCGCCGGCGGCAATCGCCTTGGCGACATCGCCGGAATATTTGATGCCGCCATCCGCGATGACCGGGACATTGGCGGCCCGCGCGGCTTCGGCGCAATCCATGATCGCGGTGAGCTGGGGCACGCCGATCCCGGCGACGATCCGCGTCGTGCAGATGGAGCCCGGGCCGATGCCCACCTTGATCGCGTCGGCGCCGGCGTCGATCAGCGCCTTCGCGCCGTCGGCGGTCGCCACATTGCCCGCGAGGAGCGCGACTTTGTTCGATGCGAGCTTCAATCGCGCGACCTGATTCAACACAGCCTGCGCGTGGCCATGCGCGGTATCCACCACGATGCAATCTGCCCCCGCGTCGATCAACATGAGCGCGCGTTCGTAACCCTGGTCGCCCACGGTCGAGGCGGCGGCGACCCGCAGCCTGCCCTCCGCGTCCTTGCAGGCGGCCGGATGAAGCGTCGCCTTTTCCATGTCCTTGACGGTCACCAGCCCGACACAACGGAAATCGTCGTCAACGACAATAAGCTT
>JBOHJV010000181.1:0-5325 GCA_050728695.1 Methylocella sp.
GGCTCCAAGATCAGCGTGCGCGGCATTCGGGCCCGGGCGCGGCCTTTTTCCAGCCGCGACAACATCGGAAGCGTAAAGGCCGCCGTCTTGCCGGTGCCTGTCTGGGCAATGCCGAGCACGTCGCGCCCGGCGAGTATGTGAGGAATCGCTTCCGCTTGAATGGGGGTGGGCGTGAGGTACCCAGAGGCCTCGACGGCTTTTAGTACCTTCTCGCTGAGACCGAGTTTGCTGAATGTCATACTGTTCCCAAAAACCGGCTATGATCGAGCCGGCGCGGCATTGAACCCTGTCTGGAGCGCCGCGCCTTGGCCAGCGAGCTTTCAACTTGCAACTGGAACGCCGTCCAAGTTCGCGGCGCTTTCCGCGCGAACCCAATTCCGCCGCGCGCTGAAAGACGCAGCCGACGATTCAGGCGATGGCGGATTTCACTATCGCTTATCTCGTCGCGATGCAATGAACTTCCAAGCTTCACTTGCGGGGGCGCCAGCAAAAGCTACGATTCTGCGTGCGCTGAATTGCCGCGCCTTGCGCCCGGTTTGAGTTCGATGCATGCTTGCCTGCGTCCTCATTGTCAATTGGTGGCGAGCTTGCGGTTTTGCCGAGCTCGCGGCGCAAACAGCTTCATGACACCGAAGATTGTTCCGAGCGTCGCGAGATAGACCACGAGCTGAAGCTCGGTGGGTCTTTCAGTGTAGCCCAGAAGGGTGTGAAGGACGCGGCCCGCGATGCTGGTATCCGCTAGCACCGAGGACGTGTTCCAAACGGCTTCGCCGAGCGCGGTTGCAATATCGGCTTGTTCGAGAAAAGCGACACTTTGCGCCGCCATTCCCGCCGCCATGAAGGCGATTAGAACGCTTGTCACCTTGAAGAGGTACCGCGGTGGGATGACCGCGAGGCCCCTATAGGTGAGCGCGCTAATCCCGGCGCCGAGCAAAAGCCCGAGCACCCCGCCTAGCACGAGGCTTAGCCCAGATTCCCCGCTCGAAAGAACCACACCATAGAGAAACAGAACAACTTCCGAGCCTTCTCGGAGCACCGCCACGGCGACGACAATGGCAAGCGCCATCAGGGATCGCGAGCCGCTACGGACCTCGCGCCCAAGCTGACGCATGTCCTCGCCGATCTCGCCTCCGCGCCGCGCCATGAAGATATTGTGCCAGCCAAGCATGATGACGGCGATGCCGAGGATGGCGGCGTTGAAGACTTCCTGGCCGGCGCCCGCGAGCGCATTGGACAGGGCGCCCGCGAAAGCCGCGACCAATGTCGCGCCCAGAACCCCGGCGAGAACGCCCCCCGTGACATAGCGCCCGCGCCTTGGCAAGGTCCTGGTCGCTGCCAACACAATGCCGACGATCAAGCCCGCTTCGAAGACCTCGCGCAAGACGATGATAAGGGCGCCGGCCATACGAATACCTCTATTCTCCGAGCTTGGTCTCTAGGCTTGGCAGGGCATCGAAGCTTGGCGGATGCTTGCTTGTAGCCAGCGACGGCAGTGGCGCGGCGAGAGCGGATAGTTGAACTTGATTGTTCGAGGCATTATACCATGGTCGCGCACATATCAACGAAATTACTTTTGATTGGAATTATTATAAATCTATAAACGCAGCAGCCTCGTTTTGGCTGTTTTTGTTTTGTGCCAGTTTAGATAAATATTGTATCGCGAGAGCTGCCAATACCGACGGAACAATCCCTCCAGGCTTTGAGAGAAGATCGCGAAACGTGGAAGCATTAACTGCCTAAGATCACCGGCTTGCCATCACAGGCTCACCCTATTCCGGCGTCTTCAGGACATTGCTGTCGTGCCCTTCTTCACCTACTGACAAGCCGTCGCGCAAGCTTTGGGCGACCGGACAAGCACGGCTCGGGCGTATGGCGCGCTTCCTGCATGGCCAAGATGGCTTGCCGGCGACCAGCGCGGCGGTCTTGGCAGGGTGAAGCCCAAACGTCATTTGGTCGGCCGCCGAAGCTTCGCGCGCGCGAAAATGTATTTACGCCACGGCGGCGCGGAAGACTCCGGTGCGGCTCAAATTCTCTTTTGCGCTGTGGACGCGCGCGATCGCGGCGGCGCTGATCAAGCGGAAATTCAACATCGCGCCGGATCGCGCCGGCCGAACGCGATGCCGTGCCTCGATATGAGGGCTCTGCTGCACAAACGCCTTTCCGCCTCTACTATGTTCACATTCTATGTTCATATTGCCGTCATCTTCGACAACATCCATGCCGGTGCGCAATTATTTATGGCCGCGCGAAATTCAAGAAAAGTTCAACAGGCCGTTCGAATTCGTGCTATACGAAAGTTTCTCGTTCGGCGACGGGATAACGCCGCTGGTTGCGCTGGGAGGACACTTCTCGGTCACATCTCTTAGGAGAGAAAAGCTATGGATTTGACAATCGTAGCGACTTTTCGCTGTAATTCGCGCTGTCAAATGTGCCATGTATGGAAGTACCCCACCGCGCAAGAACAGGAAATAACGCTTGAAACCCTGGCAAAGCTTCCCGGGGGATTCGACAATCTGAACGTGTCGGGCGGCGAGCCTACGCTGCGTCGCGACCTCGCGGAGATGGCCGATATTCTGTACCCGAAGGCGCGGATCATGGAGTTCAGTTCCAACGGCCTGCACCCCGAGCGGCTGGTTCCAATCATCAAGAAATATCCGAATATCAAGGTTCGCTTCAGCCTCGAAGGCAACGAGCAGACGAGCAATCGAATCCGCGGCGAGAAGGACGGCCATAAAACCAAGGTGGCCGGGCTGCGCATGTTGAAGGAGGCCGGAGGCACGGACCTCGGATTTGCGTTTGTCATTCAAGACGAGAATGTCGGGCAACTGCTGGACCTCTATAAGTTTGCGCGGTCGGAGGGTTTCGAGCTTGCGACGACGACGCTGCACAACGCCTGGCAGTTCTACAAAAACGACAACCATTTCTACGACAGAGCCACGGTTGCGAAACCCATCGAAAATCTTATCACCGAATTGCTGAAAGGCCGCAAGGTGAAGAACTGGTTCCGCGCCTACTTGAATCTCGGGCTCATCGAGAAGGTGCTCGGTCACGAGCGTCTTATCCCTTGCACGGCCGGAAGCGACTTCGCGTTCATCGATCCATGGTCGGATGTGTGGGCGTGCAATGTGCGCTCGGATATTCCCCTCGGCAATCTGGCGCGCCAGAGCTGGAGTGAAATCATGCACAGCGATCTGACGAGCGAAGGCCTCAAAAAGGTCGCCAGCTGCACTCAGAATTGCTGGATGGTTACGACAGCCCGCACGGCCATGCGTTCGCGGATCGTCCCGCAATTGCCAAAGACGCGGCCGATGATGTGGGTTTTGAAGAACAAGCTGAAAGTCACCCTGGGTAAACCGATTTGCTTTGAGGACTATATCGATTACGGCACCGTCAAACCCACCCCGCAGGTCCCACGCACCCCTTATCTCGGCACGGCGCACAAAGCCAACAAGCTGGACCGCAATCGCCAGACGGTGGCGGAACACTATCCGCAACTCGACTATGTCAATGAATGACCCCGCTTTGGCGGAGCTGGGTGACCGGAATTTCAAGCTAAATGAATTCAATGCTTTGAGGTAATCATTGCGCGACCGAGAGGTCGTCGAAGCCAGATATTGCCAGCGCCAGAGGATCGAGAAGCTGTATCAATTTTACCGGCGTTGGCCGGGCAAGCGTTTGCAAAATCCGGGCAAGCTTTTGCAAAACAAAGAGCCAGATACGAATCCGGCTCCGAACGCCATTCGCGCATGCGGCCCCCATGTGATGGTTGTCGGCCTGCGCGGATTTCCCGGGGTGCAGGGAGGCGTGGAATCGCACGCTCAGAATCTCTATCCTGCCATCGCTGCGGCAGGTTTTAGGGTGACGGCCGCGGTGCGCTCGCCTTATATCAAGGGCGACCATCCATCCGAATGGAACGGTGTCAAGTTCGTGAAACTGTGGGCGCCGCGTTCCAAATATTTGGAAGCCATTGCCCATACTTTCCTGGCCATCATGTACGCGGCATTCCGCAGACCCGACGTGCTACACATTCAGGCCATCGGGCCGGCCGTGCTGACGCCGCTCGCCCGGTTTTTTCGCCTAAGAGTCGTCGTCACCCACCATGGCGCGGATTACGATCGGCAAAAATGGGGACCCATAAGCAAAAGCGTATTACGGTTCGGCGAAGCCTTGGGGATGCGCTCCGCCAACAAGCGGATCGCGGTTTCAAGGACAATGCAGGCGCATGTATGGAAAAAATACGGGCTTGAGGCCGCGTATATTCCAAATGGCGTGGAGCCTTCCGTTGCCCCTTCCAGCCGTCAAGCACTGGAAAAATTCGGGCTCGAACCGCGCAAATATATTCTGACCGTGAGCCGCATCGTCCCCGAGAAGCGGCACCTCGACCTCATCGATGCCTTCACGCGCGCGGATCTGCCGGGGTGGAAGCTGGTGCTGGTCGGCGGAAGCGTCCACTCGGACGCCTATTCCCGGTCCGTTGAAGACCTTGCCACAAAAACGCCGAATGTCGTGGCGACCGGAGTCCAGGAGGGATTGGCGTTGCGGGAGCTTTATGGTCATGCCGGATTGTTCGTCCTGCCCTCGTCGCATGAGGGATTGCCGATCGTCTTGCTGGAAGCGTTGAGCTATGGCCTGCCGACGCTGGTCAGCAATATTGAACCGCATCTCGAGGTGGAACTTCCCGCGCGGCACTATTTTAGGATGGGCGATGTCGATGCTCTGACGAAAGCGATGAAACGGTTGGCCGCCATTGAGGTGTCGGACGAGTGGCGTGAAAACCTGAAACAATGGACGTCCACGCGATACAATTGGAGTACGTCCGCACAAGAAACTATCGCTATCTACCGCTCGCTGATAGGGGACTGGGCGTAGCGCGATCGAGTTCCGGCCATTTCGCCTTTTCTTGCCAAAGCCCGATCGCCGCGGGCCGCCGGTCGGATCGATGATGATGGAGAAGGAGCCCGCACCCACGCCGGCTGGGTCGAGGTTAGTCCACGGTGACGATGATCTTACCGATTTGCTCGTTGCTCTCCATAAACCGGTGCGCATCGACAATCTTGTCGAACGGAAATGTTTTCGCAATGATCGGCTTCAGCACGCCGCTCGCCAGGCCGTCCAGCACATATTGTTTCCCCTTCTCCATCCGCTCGGTGTTGCCAACCACCTCAAACAGCGTGTATCCGCGCAGGGTCAGCCCCTTTCTAATCGCCGCAAACAGCGGGAAAGGCGTCGCCGAGCGGGCCAGCGCACCGTATAGGATGATGGTGCCGCCCTGAGTGGCTGCCTGCGCCAGGGTTTCCACGCCTTCGCCGGCCACCGGGTCGAAGG
>JBOHJV010000182.1:0-5322 GCA_050728695.1 Methylocella sp.
GCGCGAGGTCCAGGCCGCCGAGCATAACCTCAACTATGTCGGTCTCGACGGCGACATCGGCTGCATTGTCAATGGCGCCGGGCTCGCGATGGCAACCATGGACATGATCAAATATGCGGGCGGCGCCCCGGCGAACTTCCTCGACATCGGCGGCGGCGCCTCGCCAGAACGGGTTGCCGCGGCGTTTCGTCTGGTGTTGTCCGACCGCAACGTCCGGGCGATTCTGGTCAACGTGTTCGCCGGAATCAATCGTTGCGACTGGGTCGCCGAAGGCGTCGTCCAGGCTTGCCGCGAATTGAAGGTCGATGTCCCCTTGGTGGTGCGTCTCGCGGGCACCAACGTCGAGGCTGGCCGTGACATCATCGTGAAAAGCGGCCTACCGATCGTCGCCGCCGAAACCCTCGCCGATGCCGCAAAGTCGGCGGTCGACGCGGCCCACGGCGCGCCGCAACGGGCCGTCCGCACGGCGTAGCTTCGCGATAGGCGGCACGCGGGAGCGTTCGCGGCCGTTGGACTTGATACAAGGCACTGGCGTGCCGTGTTCGCTGTTTCCATTGGCGCGAGGGCCGAGGGCTTCGCCGGAAATTGCGTTAGGGAAAGTCGTAAGCCAATGAGCATTCTCATCGACGAAACAAGCCGGGTCCTGGTGCAGGGCTTCACTGGCGACAAGGGTACTTTTCACGCCAAGGAAATGATCGCCTTCGGCACCAAAATCGTCGGCGGCGTCACGCCCGGCAAGGGGGGCACCAAGCATCTTGGCCTTCCGGTTTTCAACACCGTGAAGGAAGCCATCAAAGAGACAGGCGCGGCGCATAGCATCGCCTTCGTCGCGCCGGCCTTCTGCGCCGACGCCATCATGGAGGCGGCGGACGCGGGGATTAGGCTCGTATGCTCGATCACCGATGGCATTCCCGCGCAAGACATGATGCGGGTGAAGCGCTATCTTTTGCGCTATCAGCGTGATCATCGAACAATGTTGGTCGGGCCTAACTGCGCGGGTATCATCAGCCCCGGCAAGGCGATGCTCGGAATCATGCCGGGCCACATCTATATGCGCGGCACGGTCGGAATCGTTTCGCGCTCGGGCACGCTTGGCTATGAAGCCGCGGCGCAGATGAAAGCTCTTGGGATCGGCGTTTCAACGAGCGTCGGCATTGGCGGCGACCCGATCAATGGCAGCTCGTTCCTGGACCATCTGGTGCTGTTCGAGCGCGATCCGGAAACTAGCGCGGTCATGATGATCGGAGAAATCGGCGGGCCCCAGGAAGCCGAGGCGGCGGCGTGGATCAAGAGCCACATGACCAAGCCGGTGGTCGGCTATGTCGCGGGCCTCATGGCGCCAAAAGGCCGCCGCATGGGCCATGCCGGCGCGATCATTTCGGCAAGTGGCGACAGCGCCGCCGAAAAAGCGGAAATCATGAAATCCTACGGCCTGATCGTGGCTCAAAGCCCTAGCGAACTTGGCGCGACGATGGCCAAGGTTTTGGCGCATTGAGGACGAAGGCGCGACGATCGCCAAATTCCCTATTGCCGGAAAGCAACCGCGGATTTTCCAGGGCCGCGTCGATATGTTGGGCGAATTCTTGGTCTTGGCGTCCAGCCGCCGCGGGGACACCGATGACGGAGTTTAGGGCGGGCAGGCCGCAATTCGAGACCGGCAACGCGCCGGGGAGCATTCAAGCGGCGCTCGACGGCGAGGAAACCGCGGACATCCTGTTCGAGTTGCTGGCCGGCGTCGTGCACCGCCAATATCCAGAGGTCGCGCTTGCGCTAAGGGGCAAATCCGGGGCTGCGAATTTCGCCCCCGATGTGCTCGCCCGAGTCTTCCAGGCGCACGGAATCTGGTTCCAGCTGTTGGCAATCGTCGAACAGCATACCGCGATGCGGCTGCGCCGCCAAACCGAGCGGGTGCGGGGCGAAACCGCGGTCGAGGGCACCTTCGCCAATCTTATCAATGAGGCGGCAAGTCTGGGCGTCGATGCGCAAGAGCTGCGCGGCCGGCTGGCTTCGGCGCGGATCCGGCCGGTCATCACCGCCCATCCCACCGAAGCAAAGCGGGTGACCGTCCTCGAAAAGCACCGCCGCATTTACCGGCTGCTGGTCGAGTTGGAGCAGCAAAGATGGACGGCGCGGGAACGCACGCGCATCATCGACGCCCTGCGCGATGAGATCGCCTTGTTGTGGATGACCGGGGAACTGCGTCTCGAGAAACCGACAGTCGACCAGGAAGGCGCCTGGGGACTGCATTTCTTTCACGAGACGTTGTTCGATGGGGTCCTCGATCTTTTGAAGAAGCTCGACCGCGCGCTCGCTCAATATTACCCGGGCGAGCGGTTCGCCCTTGCGCCGTTCTTTCAATTTGGCTCTTGGATTGGCGGCGACCGCGACGGCAATCCTTTCGTCACCAACGATGTCGCCCGCCGCGCCCTCACCCAAAACGCGCTGGCGAGTCTGCGCTACTACGAGCAGCGCATTTTTGTTCTGATGCAGCAGATGTCGATCGCCGAGCGGGCGCTTCCGCCGCCCCCGGCGTTCAAGGCGGCGCTCGCGAGTGCGCTGGCCAGGGATTTTGGCGGGGTGCTGATTGTCGAGCGCAATTCCGGCGAGCCTTATCGCCAGTTTCTCTCTTGCATGCTGCGCCGGCTCAAGGCGACCATCGCCCGCTTCGAAAGCAAGGGCGGCGGGACCGACGCTGGCTATGGCAACGCCGACGAACTCACCGCCGATCTCCGGAGTCTGGAGAATGCGCTGGTTGAAAGCGGCCAGGCCGACCTTGGCGACGATTTGGTGCGGCCGGTTCGCAGGGCGGTGGAAATTTTCCGCTTTCGCACGGTCAGGCTCGATCTGCGCGACAACACCACCCGCCTGACCCAGACGTTGCAGGCCATGTGGCAAGTGTCCGTCGGCCGGAAGGGGGAGCCGCCGCCGGACCCGGGATCGGCGGAATGGAAAAATTGGCTTATAGTTGAGCTGGCCCGGCCGTTGCCCGCGCGGCTTTCGCGGCGCGGCTTGCCGCCCGAGGCGCTGGAAATGCTTGGCATGTTCGAGCTCGCCAGCGACAAAGGCAAGGAGTTCGATCGCGAAGCCTTCGGCGGCTTCATCCTCAGCATGACCCGCTCGGTGGCCGATGTCCTCGGCGCCTATCTCCTCGCCAAGGACGCGGGCCTGTTCCTCGACGAGGCGGGCATCGAGGCCTGCGCCCTGCCGATCGTACCATTGTTTGAGACGATCGCTGATTTGCGCGCCGCGCCAGCCATCATGCGCGAACTCTTGTCGCTGCCGGTCGTCCGGCGCAGCGCCCGCGCCCAAGGAGGGGTGCAGGAAGTCATGATCGGCTATTCGGACTCGAACAAGGATGGCGGTTTTTTGCCCTCCAACTGGGAATTGGCGAAGGCCCAGACGCGGCTCACCAAAACCGGCGGCGAAAGCGGCATTCCGATCGCGTTTTTCCACGGCCGGGGCGGCTCGGTCAGCCGCGGCGGCGCTCCCACCGCGCAGGCGATCGCGGCGCAGCCCGCGGGCTCGATCAACGGATGCTTCCGGGTGACCGAACAAGGCGAGGTGGTATCGTTCAAATACGCCAATCGCGGCACCGCGGCCTACCAGATGGAAGTACTTGCCGCCGCCGTGCTCAAGCACGCTCTAATATCCGAGCGCGAGCAGGCGCTGGCGCCACGGGCCGAGTTCGACGAGGCGATGGAGGCGCTTTCGGGAGCTGCTTACGCGGCCTATGCGGGGCTAATTTCGCACCCCGATCTTTTGCCTTATTTTCAGGCGGCAAGCCCGCTCGAGGAAATCGCGCTGCTCAATATCGGGTCGCGGCCGGCGCGCCGATTTGGCGCCCGTTCGCTCGCCGATCTCAGGGCAATCCCCTTTGTGTTTGCCTGGTCGCAAAACCGCCATGCAGTTACGGGCTGGTACGGGACGGGAAGCGGCATCGCCAGTTTCCTCGATGTGCGCAAGGAGCGAGGCGAGGCGCTGCTGCGGCGGATGTTCGCCGAGTCGCGTCTGTTCCGGCTGATTATTGGCGAGGTCGAAAAGACCCTGTGCCTCGTCGATCTGAAAATCGCCCGCGAGTATGCGGGCCTTGTCACCGACTTTGCGCAGCGGGATGCCATCTTCGCCCTGATCGAGCAAGAGTTCAAGCTAACCTGCGACATGGTGCTGCGGATCAGCCGGGAGCGCGAGATCGGCGAACGCTTCCCAAGCTACCGTGCCCGTCTCGCGCACCGTCTGCCGACGGTCAACCAGGTCAATCGCGGCCAGGTCGAGCTGTTACGCCGCTTCCGGGCTTGCGAAACCGAAGAGGCCATGGAAGCCTATAAGTCGAACCTGCTTCTGTCGATCAATTGCATCGCCAGCGGCCTTGGCGCAACCGGCTGAACCGGGACTGGGCCATCAACGGCTAAGAGAAGCTAAGAGACGAGAGAGGAAAAAGGGAATGAGCTTCACGATCATCGAGCAGGCAACGCCGCGCCTGCATCGTTCCGAGCTGGCGGTTCCAGGGTCTAATCCTGGATTGTTCGAAAAGGCCGCCCAGTCGGCCGCGGACATTATTTTCCTCGATGTCGAGGACGCCGTCGCCCCCGACGACAAGGAGCAGGCGCGCAAGAATATTATCGCCGGGCTGAACGAGATCGACTGGGGCACCAAGACCATGATGATCCGGATCAACGGTCTCGACACCCATTATATGTATCGTGACGTCGTCGATATCGTCGAGGCCTGCCCGCGCCTCGACATGATCTTGATCCCCAAGACCGGGGTTGCGGCCGATGTCTATGCCGTGGACATGCTGGTGACCCAGATCGAGACGGCGAAGAAACGCGAAAAGCGGATCGGCTTCGAGGTGCTGATCGAGACCGCGCTCGGCATGGCCAATGTCGAGGCGATCGGGCAATCGAGCCGGCGCCTCGAGGCGATGTCCTTCGGCGCCGCCGATTATGCCGCCTCGACGCGGGCGCGCACCACGGTGATTGGTGGCGTCAACGCGGATTACGGCGTGCTCGCGGACAAGGATGCCTCCGGCGACCGTGCTTATTACTGGGCCGACCAGTGGCATGCGGCCCAGACTCGCATGATGGTTGCCTGCCGGGCCTATGGCTTGCGTCCGATCGACGGTCCGTTCGGCGATTTTTCGGACGCGGACGGTTTTGTCGCCGCGGCGAAGCGCGCGGCGGTGCTCGGCTACGAGGGAAAATGGGCAATCCACCCCTCGCAGATCGCACTCGCCAATGGAGTGTTCACGCCGTCTGAAGCCGAAGTGGTCAAGGCGCGCCGGATCGTCGCCGCGATGGCCGACGCCGCCAAGGCGGGAAAAGG
>JBOHJV010000183.1:0-5275 GCA_050728695.1 Methylocella sp.
TGTCCGCGCGTTTCCTGCTGACCATCGCGGCGGTATTTTTGATGATTTCCGGGATGATTTATGTCGTCGATTTTATCGAGCTTTTGCGGCGCGCCGGAAACATTCCGGGTGTCTCGGCCGGTGATATCGCCTACCTCGCCTTTCTGCGCGTCCCTTCGGCGTCCGAGCAGATCATGCCGTTTTGCGCGTTGTTTGGCACGATGGCGACGTTTGTTCACCTGACCCGCAAATTGGAACTGCTAGTGGCCAGAGCCGTGGGCGTATCGGTGTGGGGATTCCTGGTTCCCCCGATCATGATCGCCACGGCGTTCGGAATTACCTCGGTGGTACTGTTCAATCCGGCCGCCGCGGTCATGAAGCGTCGCGCGTACGCGATCGAAACGAGGCTCTTCGGCCGCAATAGCGATCAACACAACGGCGCCACGCTGTGGATCAGGCAAAAAAGCGTCGATGGAGAGGCGTTCATAAGGGCCGGCCAAGTGTCGGCGGACGGCGCAAATCTTTCGTCCGCCGCCGCTTATCTCTACGATCGCGCCGGGAAATTCGAGCAAAGGATCGAGGCGCAAACCGGAAAACTCCTGCCAGGTGTTTGGCAATTCGAACATGTGCGGGTAGCAGAGCCTGGAGAACAGAGTTTTGCCGCCGGAACTTATCTTCTCGCCACGAGCCTTTCGCCGGAGGAGGCCGTCCGGGGCCTGATCGCGCCAGATTCCGTGCCGTTTTGGGACTTGCCGTCGTTGCGCGTTGCAGCCGAGACGGCGGGCCTCGACGGAACCCGCTACCGGCTCCAATTTCACATGCTCCTGGCGAGGCCGCTCCTGTTTATCGCCATGGTTTTAGTCGCGACGGCATTTTCCTTAAGGTTTTTTCGTTTTGGTAGCATAGAGAAGATGGTTTCCGGTGGGGTAGGCGCAGGGTTCGTGCTGTATACGGCGGTAAAATTCGGCGGCGATTTAGGCGGGGCCGGTTTGCTTAGCCCGCTCGCCGCCGCATGGTCCCCGGCCGTCGTCGCGAGCCTGCTCGGCGCGTTTGCTTTGCTCAATCAGGAGGACGGTTGATGGGGCGGCGACCATGCCCCGCCAAAACGATCGCTCCCATCCTTTGGGCGTGGCGTTCGATCTGGCTTTCGCTCGCCCTGGCATTTGCGGTGTCCGGCGCCGTGTTGTCGGCCGGAGCCTTGCCGGCGGCGGCGGAGGCACCCTCTGGCCACGAGACGGAAAGCGCTCAAGGCGGAACCGCGAAAATGTTCGTCGAGGCGGACGAACTTCGCTACGATACGGAAAAGAATATTGTTTCGGCCGAAGGCAACGCGAGGATCTACTACAAAGGCCAGACACTCGAGGCCGACCGCGTCGTTTACGATCGCAACTCCGGCCGCGTGTATGCCGAAGGTCACGCCAAATTGACAGAACGCGATGGCACAGTGCTGCATGGCTCGAGGTTTGACTTGACCAACGATTTCCGCGATGGCTTCATCGAAAGCTTGCGCGCCGATACTCCCGCCAAGCCGTACGAAAACGTGCTCGGCGCGCAACTCCCGGGCGCGCCGCCCAATACCGATACGTCAGGGATCGTCAATGGCACCTACAAAACCTATTTCAGCGCGCCGCGCGCCGAACGCATCGAGGGCGATACAACGGTGTTCGACAAGGGCACCTATACGGTCTGCGAAGCCTGCAAGGACAATCCGGACAAGCCGCCATTGTGGCGGGTGCGCGCCAAGCGCATCATCCACAAGAACGACGAAAAAATGATCTATTACGAAGACGCCTCGCTCGAATTCCTCGGCATACCGATCGCCTACGTGCCGTTCTTTTCGGCGCCGGACCCAAGCGTCACCCGCAAATCGGGCATTCTTTCGCCCTATCTTGCCTATAATTCGCAGTTCGGCGGCGGCCTCGGCATTCCAATCTTCTGGGCGCTCGCGCCAAACTACGACTTGACGTTCACGCCCACCTATTATTCCCAACAAGGATTTTTCGCGAACGCCACGTGGCGGCAACGGCTCGAAAGCGGTGAATACTATATCCGGGCGACGGGGATCTCCGAGCAAAACCCAGCCGTCTTCCCGCTGCCGCCGTACGGCTCCGGCGACACTAGGCGTCGCGGCTCGTTTGAAAGCAAGGGAGAGTTTTATATCGCCGATCAGTGGAAGTTCGGTTGGGAATTCACACTTTTATCGGACAAATGGTACCTCAACGACTATCACGTGCCGAGCCAGACCCTTTCATCGAACTATTTCAGCGAAACGACGTCGACCGTTTATCTCACCGGCCAAGGCGATCGCGGCTATTTCGATCTGCGCGGCTATTCTTTCGAGGGCCTGTCGAGTCACGACATTCAGTCGCAGCAGCCAATCGCGCATCCCGTGTGGGACTACAATAGGACCTTCGACATCGACCCCGCCAAGTCTTTTGGCGTCGGCGGGCAGGCCGAACTCGATTTCAATCTGACCAGTCTTTCGGCGCGTTCGGCGAGTTTCGAGGCGGTCGGGCCGCGGGTGTTGGACAATGCCTTTGGTCTTTATGAAATCTGCACCAACTATGTTCCGGGCCGGGCCACCGGCGATTGCCTTCTGCGCGGCCTCGGCGGTGAATACACGCGCGTCACGGCCGAGGCGTCCTGGCAGCGCAAATACATCGATCCGATCGGCGAGGTCTTTACGCCATTTGCCTTCGCGCGGCTTAATGGCGAATGGCTCGATGTCAACACCACAAATTCCTTTACCTTCGCGTCGGCCTCTGGCACCTCGACGTACTTCAACGCCTCGCAGCCGAATTTTCTCGGCAATAGAGACGCGAGCTTTTTCGGCGAGTTCTTTCCTGGAACAGGACTCGATTACCGCTATCCCTTCCTTGCCAAAACAAGTTTTGCCTCCATGGTCTTCGAGCCCATCGGACAGATTATTTCGCGCCCGGACCATGAAATTGGAGCGCATTCGCTCGTCAATCTCGATGCGCAAAGCCTCGTTTTCGACGATTCCACCTTGTTCGACTGGAGCAAATATTCGGGTTACGATCGGTTCGAGACCGGAACGAGGGTGAACTACGGTGCCCAGTTCACCATGAATTTTAACAACGGCGGCTATGCCAACCTCATTGCCGGACAATCCTATCAGCTTGCCGGGACGAATTCCTACGCGACGCCGGATGCCGCCAATGTTGGATTAAGCTCGGGACTGGACACAAGGCTCTCCGACTATGTCGGCGCATTTACAATCGCGCCCAATTCGATTTTTTCCCTTGTCGCCAAGGCCCGGTTCGATGTCGACTCGTTGGCGGCAAGGCGCGTCGATCTCATCGCAACCTATAATTTCGGGGCGGTGACCGGCGCCATTCAATTCGCAGATTATCAGGCGCAGCCCGTCATCGGCTACGACGTCCGCCGCCAAGGTCTTTCGCTTTCCTCCCGCTATAGGATCAGCGACAATTATTTCGCGCAGGGCAATATCACTTTCGACATGAGCCGCCAATTTTATCCCGCCAGCTTGATCGGCAACTCGAATCCTGGTCCCTTCGAGATCGCGGCGTTTGGGGTGAGCGCCGGCTATCAGGACGAGTGCACGACCTTTTCGATCAATTACAGCTCGATTTATGGAGACTACGGGAGTGCCTCCTTGACCCGCAACCAAACCGTGCTGCTGCAACTGCAGCTGCGCACCCTGGGCGAGACCAAGGTGACCCAGACCTTCCTCAACACGACGGCACTTGACGGCGTGAAATATTGATTTTTCATGTCATCCAAGGTCGCCGTCGCCGGGCCTCGGGTCTGGCCGGAGAGGGCCTGCTTAAGCCCGAAACTGGAGAGAACTGGATCATGGAAACAGAAAACGATGCGCGGCGGCCGCGTCGCGCGCGCCTCGCTCACGTTCGCTTAAGTCTTTGCGTGGTGGCTGCCGCGATCGCCGCTTGCATTCCGCTTCGCGGCGGCTCCGCCTTCGCCCAGGAAATCGTCGCTAGCATCAACGGCGATCCGATCACGAACATAGATATCGACGAGCGGATTAAGATGCTTCGCGTTTTGCGCAAACAGGCGACGCGTGACGCCGCGATCGAAAGCCTCTTCACGGATCGCCTTGAAATCAATGAGGCGGCCAAATTTGGCGTCGTCCCGAAGGACAGTGACATTTCGCTACAAATCGTCAAGGTCGCGCAGGACTTGAAACTTGCCCCGGATGCCTTGGTCGAGGCATTTCAGCATGCCGGGGTGACGCCAGACCACTTCAAAGCTCACTTCCGGGCCGACCTTGCCTTTAACGCTTTGGTGCAAGCCTTTAATAAGGGCGTCGAGGCGAGCGAGGAACAGGTTCGCGCCGAACTCGCCAAAGAGGGCGGCAAGGCTGCTTCCGGAGTCGAATATAAGGTGCGTCAAATTATTTTCGCGATCCCCCACTCCACGACGGTCGCCGCCTTCGCGGAGCGCGCCCGCGAGGCCGAGCAATTGCGGGCGCGGTTCACCGACTGCGAGAGCGGCCTTCCCCTTGCCCGCGCCATGAACGACGTGACGGTGCGCGATTCACTGACCAAGACCTCGGTCGAAATCGGCGAGAGCCTCCGCCAATTGCTCGATAAGACGCCGACTGGGCATCTCACGGCGCCGCAACGCTCGAGCGAGGGACTCGAAATGATCGCGGTGTGCGCCAAAGGCACGGCCAAGGATGATAGCGCGGCGCGGGCCGCGATCTCGCAAAAGCTTCTAGCGGCGCATATCGCGGCCGACAGCGAACGCCGTCTCAAGGAATTGCGGGCAAGAGCCGTGATCGTGCAACGTTGACGGCGAGATCTCGATGGCGCGATCGCTGCTGGCAAACATTCGCCCCCTGGCTTTGACGCAGGGCGATCCTTCGGGCATCGGCCCCGAACTCACGTTGAAAGCCTGGCTTAGGACGCATGAAAATCCAGACTCGCCGCCCTTCGTGGCGGTTGCCAACCCGGATCGCCTCAAAGCAATCGCGCGGGACTTGGACCTCAAGGTTCCAGTCAAGATCGTCGCCGGCGCCGAGGCCGCGTTGGTGTTTCGCCACGCGCTGCCGGTGCACGCCTTGCACCATTCCGTTGCCGGAAAGCCGGGCGCGCCGGACGTGCGAGACGCCGCCGGAACCATAGCCTCGATTGAAACTTGCGCGCGCCTCATCCGCGCCGGCGAGGTTTCGGCCATTGTCACCAATCCGATCGCCAAGGAACTTTTTTATCGCGCAAGCTTTCGCCATCCGGGCCATACCGAGTTTCTGGCCGAATTGGCGGAGCGCTATTTTGGCGAACGGGCGCGGCCGGTC
>JBOHJV010000184.1:0-5255 GCA_050728695.1 Methylocella sp.
TTGGCGACAAGGAGAAGCGCCGATTTCTTGCCGCCGCTCTTCAGCGCCTGGATTTTCTTGGCGATGTCGGCTGGCTCTTTGACGGGTTCCTGGTTGATTTCCATGACCACATCGCCGGCCTGGACATGTTTGTCCGCCGCGGCGGAGTCGGGATCGACGCCGGTTATGACGACTCCGGCGGCGACATTGTTCTTGATGGCGAATTTTTGCCGCAAATCGTCCGTGAGGCTCGAAAATTCCATTCCCAGCGCCTTTTCGACAGGGCCGGAGATCGCCTGCTTTCCCGCCTCGCCGTGCTTGGCTCCAAGCGATGCCTGCTTGTCGTTGTCTTCCAAGCGGCCGAGCTTGATTGTCTTGGTAATTTGCTTGCCTTGGCGGATCACGACGATATCGACATTCTTGCCGACTGGAGCCGCGGCGACGATCTTCGGCAGATCGCGCGACTCCTTGATCTCGATTCCATCGAATTTGACGATGACGTCCCCGGCCTTGAGTCCCGCCGCCTTGGCCGGCCCCTTGTCGTCGGTCCCCGCGACGAGCGCGCCGCGCACCGGGCCGAGATTGAGGCTTTCGGCGATCGTATCGTCGACGTTTTGGATGTGCACGCCAAGCCAGCCGCGCCGGGTCTCGCCGAATTTTTCCAATTGATCGATGACCGGTAGAACCGTCGCGGCGGGGGTGGCGAAGCCGATCCCGATCGAGCCGCCGGAGGGCGACAGGATCGCCGTATTGATCCCGATCACCTCGCCCGCCATGTTAAACAAGGGCCCGCCCGAATTGCCTTTGTTGATCGCCGCGTCGGTCTGAAAATAATTGTCGTAGGGACCCGACTCGATGTTGCGATGGCGGGCCGAGATAATGCCCGCGGTGACCGTGCCGCCAAGCCCAAAGGGATTGCCGACGGCGACTACCCAATCGCCCACGCGCATTTTTTCGCTATCGCCAAACTTCACCGCCTTGAGCGGCGTCTCAGGTTTCACCCGAAGCACGGCGACATCGACCTTTTCATCCTTGCCAACCACTACGGCCTTCAGTTTCTGGCCATTGGTGAAAATAACTGTCACTTCATTGGCGTCGGCGATGACGTGATTGTTGGTGATCACAACCCCGGATGGATCGATGACGAAGCCGGAGCCGAGCGAATTCGATTTGCGTTGGCGTTGTTTTTGCTCTTGCCGATCGGCCCCCCCCTGCTGGTGGCGCCGGAAGAACTCCTCGAAAAGATCATCGAATGGCGTGCCAGGCTCCATTTGCGGCGCATTCTCGGCGCGCTTGTCGTCCATGGTCTGTGTCGCCGAGATATTCACGACGGCGTCGCTGACCGCGTCCGAGAGATCGGCGAGGGATTCAGGTCCCCTGGCGAAGGCCGGGCTCGGAATTGGCCCAAGGCTTCCGGCGGCGCCCAAGAGGAGCACGCAGGCGAACATCATCGCGGCGCGCGCATCGCGCCGCCGCGGCCGCGCGTCACATGCGAATTGTTTCAGGCCGCGAAATTCCGGGAATAAACCCATGAAAACTGTCTCCTTCAAGAGGCCGCGGGTTGCGGCCGGCCGCCGCGCCGAGCCACCCGCGGGCGCCGCGATTCTCCGTCCAACAGGGCTTTTACTCCTTATCTTCGGGAAACTCATTGGTCTTTTTCGCGAGCACCCTAATCGCTTCGTCCACGCTATGAAAGAAATGGTCCCGATGCACGGCATCGGTGATTCCCAATCGCTCGAAAGCTTCCCCCGCGCGCACCGATTCGAGGCGAGCAACGGCGACGCGGATTTTCGATTGTGCGCAATGTTCGACGAATTCAATGAGAATTTGCGCGGCGGTAAAATCGATTTCGACAATGTTGCTCGCCTCCAGAACGATGAGATCGAGCGGTGTACGGCTTTGCTTTACGACTCGCCGCGCGCCGCCTTGGAATGCATAGGCGTTGAGGAAAGAAAGCGGCGCTTGGAAAGCGACGACCAGCACGCCCTCGATCGTCTCGCCCTTATGATCGGGGCCCGGCGGCCACCAAATAGAGGTTCCCGGAACCTTTTCGAAGGTGATGAGACGGGCGCGGGTCATGGACCATATGCCATGCAGCAGCGAAAGCACGATGCCAATCGCAACGCCTATTCCCACGGGGAGAACGATGATCGCGATCACGGTAGCAAGGATCAACATGAACTCGCCGAAAGCGCGCCGGAAAATCGTGACGATCTCCCAAAAGCGCACAATGCGGGTCGCCACGAAGATCAGAATGCCGGCGACCGCCGCCACGGGCACATGCGCGAGAAGCGTGGTACCGAAACCGGCGAGGGCAAGGATCAGCGCGGCGGCCGTAAGTCCTGTCAATTTGGTGCGTCCTCCCGTTTCGGCGACAATCTCGGTCAATGGCGGGCTGGCATTGACGGGAAAGGCGCCGAAGAGGCCCGCCATCAGATTTGCCACGCCAATGCCGATAAAGTCGCGATTGATCATGGGTCCGCTACTCGGCGAGGCGTTGACCGAACGCGTCGTTGCCGCGGTTTGCACCATGATGATAGCCGAGACGACGAAGGCTAGCGGAGCGGCCTGAAGCATTTCCGCGAAGGCGATCGAAGGGACATGAAGATGCGGCCATTCACCGGGCATTTGTCCCAGAACCGCGACGCCATCGCCCTCAAGCCCGAACCAATAGACGGTCGCGGCTGCCGCCGTGATGCCCAGAAGCGCGCCGGGTATGCGCGGGCTGATCCGTTCCGCAAGAATTGTCGCTTCGAAGACGGCGAGCCCCAGCAAGAGTGAAACGGGGTTGCTCTCGCCAAGTCTTCCCGCGATCGTGAAGACGCCCTGCAGCAAGCTGCCTGTGGGAGCTGCTATTCCAAGAATAGAAGGGAGCTGGGAGATAACAATATGACAGGCGATGCCGGCCAAAAATCCGATTGTGACCGGCCTCGACACGAGGTCGGCGATCCAACCGAGCCGGAATAAGCCGCAGCAGATAAGAATGCATCCGGCCATGAGCGCGAAGCTTGCGCAAAGCGCGAAATAGTCATGGCTTCCGGAGGCGGCCAAGGTGGCAAGGCCGCCAGCGAAAATCGGGGCGATCGTCGAATCCGCGCAGGCCGCAACGAAACGATTGGCCCCGAATGCGGCAAACCCGACCGATCCGGCCGCGAAAGCGACGAAGCCCGCGGTGGGCGGAAAGCCGGCAAGGTGCGCCGTCGC
Source organism: Methylocella sp. (assembly GCA_050728695.1). GTDB lineage: Bacteria > Pseudomonadota > Alphaproteobacteria > Rhizobiales > Beijerinckiaceae > Methylocapsa. Next base: position 3,184 of record JBOHJV010000184.1, read on the forward strand.
CAGCTGCGAGGGAATGGCGATGGCGGCGAGCGCCAGCCCAGCGGCAAGGTCCTGGCGCAAATCCCCTGCCGCATAGCGGGCGGCGGATCGGAGAAAATCACGCGCCCGCAAGGCCGGTCCTTTTTCCGATCGCGGCCTTCAACTGGGCATGGTCGCGCTTCGTTTGCGCGGCATAGGCCATCGCAAATGAAGCAAGCGCGTCGTCGAGCGCCCCCGATTTTCCCATGTAGCCCGCGAGCAGGGCAGGGTCGCCGCTCCGCGCATGCGCCCGAGCAAGCGTCCTGCCGCAAAGGTTCGCATAGGCATCGAGCGCTTTGCCTTCGATGACCTCGCCCAACGAACCGAGATGGCGGTTCTTGAGTTGACGAACGTAAAAATGCCGGTTGGTTTTGCGGTCTTCGGTAAAGCCCAGAAAAATATCGCTCGCGGCCTGCATCGCGCGCTGGCCCTCGACGACGCGGGATCCCTGGTGGACCAGGCCTGGCGGGGGCGCGGCAATCTTTTCGAGAACCGATGCCAACGCCTGCTTGACCTGCAAGAACAAGGCTTCGCCATCCGCCGTCATGAAAAGGCCGACAGCGCAAAACGTGCCGACGCTGCCAACGCCGACCACCTTGAATGCGATGTCGGAGAGCGAGTAGCGCTCGACCAGTACGCGCCGTTCAGGAAGGAGGGAGCCTTGGTAGCTGGTAAACGCGGAATGGGCGTGAATCTTGTAGCCCTTGGTTGCCTCGGTATCGAAATGATAGATGCGCGGCGGACGGTCCTCGATATGGGCAACGCCCGCTTTCGTCGTCGCGAGATGCGGGAAATTATCGTCCGTCGCCAAATCCTTTTGAGCTTCCACCAAGATCGACAGGATTTTCTCGCGCAGTTTTACTTCGGCGATCCGCTTGACCTCGCGGTCAACGTCCATTCGCGTGTACCAGACTTCGAGAGGCGACTTGGTGGCGAGTTCGAGGATGAATTCGCGATAGGATTTCGCGGTGGCCCCGACAAGGTTGCGCGCCTTTTTGTCCGGCATGTTTGCGTCCAGCGCGGCCACCGCGACGCTGGCCGCGAGCCGCTTCAGGTCCACCGTGAAATCGACGCCGGGCAAGGTCTCGTCGAAATCGTTGATGTCGAAGAGGACGCGTCCTTCGGGCGAGTTGAAAGCCCCGAAATTCAGCAAATGGCAGTCGCCGCACGCCTGCACATGCGCGCCGGTTTGCGGCAGAGACGCCAGGTCATGCGCCATCACGGCGGCGGCGCCGCGCAGGAAAGTGAAGGGCGACCGAAGCATGCGCTCGTACCGGATCGGCAACAATTCCGGAATACGAGCGGCGTCGGTCTCGCCGAGAATGGCGACCGGGTCGCGGCCGGATCCCGGCGGACACCCGGCATGGGCTTCGCGCGCCACGCTTTTGCGCAGCGCCTGGCCGGCGTCGTAACGTTCCGCTCGCGGCGAATTCTTGGGAGGAATGCCGTTCACGCGCGGATGCGGCATGGCGGGGCTCCAAAGCGACAAATTCGAATGCAAGGTAAAGCATTTCGCCCGGCCGTGGAAATATCCTGAAGGCTGGCGGTGGCTCGGTTGGAATCTTGGCGATGGGTCGGAAGCGGCTATTCGGTCGATTTCATGGTTCGCGGGCGAGTTTGCACACGGACACAAATTTCGCTTGACTTAACCGACTCGTTAATTAACATATCGGTTAAATGTCCACCCTCGATACCATTTTTGCGGCCCTTTCCGACCCCACGCGGCGCGCGATCATCGCGCGGCTGGCGCAGGGCGAAGCGACGGTCGGACATCTTGCTCAACCCTTTAGGATCTCGCTTCCCGCGATCTCCCGCCATTTGCGCGTGCTTGAGGACGCGGCGCTCATCATACGCGAGCGCCACGGGCAACGCCGCCTCTGCCGCCTCGATGCGCGAGCGTTGGCAAGCGCGACCGAGTGGCTCGATTTCTATCGGCGGTTCTGGAGCGAAAGCTTCGATCGGCTCGATCGGCATCTGAAACAAACCGAAGGAGGATCCAATGAACGCAATCGCTGAATCGTCGCTTTCGCTCGAAATCTCGCGCCGTTTCGATG
>JBOHJV010000185.1:0-5187 GCA_050728695.1 Methylocella sp.
CGGGGTGGTCCTGAACCGGGTGGCTAGCCCGCGCCATCGCCGCCTCGTGAGCGATTCCATCGAGGCGCTCGGAATCCCGGTTTTGGGGGCCTTGCCGCGCGCCGAAAAAATCGCTCTGCCGGAACGCCATCTCGGCCTCGTGCAGGCAGGCGAAACCGCCGGGCTCGATGGGCTCCTCGACAGGATCGCCGGTTTTATCGAGGAACATGTCGATACCAGCGCCGTTTTGGCTTGCGCGCGCGCGTTCCCGCAATTGGCTCGCGCCGGCTCACCCGCCTTTCCTCCTCCCGCACAGCGCATCGCGATCGCGAGGGATGAAGCGTTCTCGTTTCTCTATCCGCATATTTTTGCCGGCTGGCAAAAGGCCGGCGTGGAAATCGCTTTCTTTTCGCCGCTCGCCAATGAGCCGCCGCCTGACCACTGCGATCTTTGCTGGCTGCCAGGCGGCTATCCCGAACTTCACGCGAGGTTCATCGCGGGGGCGGAACGGTTTCTTGCGGGCTTACGCAAATTCGCAAAAACGCGGCCCATCCATGGCGAATGCGGCGGCTACATGGTTTTGGGGCAAAGCCTGACCGATGAAGCGGGCGACGCCCATCGCATGGCGGGGCTCCTTGGCGCGTCTTTCAGTTTTGCTAAACGCAAGCTACATCTCGGCTACCGCCAAGCGCGGCTCGCCGAGGCTCATCCATTGGGCGGAAAAGGCGCCCTTCTGCGCGGCCATGAGTTTCATTACGCCTCGATCGAGGCGAGGAGCGAGAGGGACCCGCCATTCGCCTTCGTCCAAGACGCCCATGGCGGCGACGAGCAAGCGGAAGGCAACCGGCGCGGAAAAGTGTCAGGAAGTTTTTTTCACGTCATCGGGGCGGAAGAACCGGGGTGAGTTCTGCCCGGCTCTTCGCCTACGACAACCGGTCGATGGGGCGTCGCCCCGGCGGCCCAGGGCTACCCCTTGAGCGCCGTCAAGCCGGAAGTACCGCCACGATCTCGAGCGTGTCGGGATCGATGATCACCATTTCGTTCCCAACGACAACGTATTCGAAATCGCGATATTGCGGTAGAATGTCCACAATCGTTTGTGGAATATTGTAAAGCGTCACGGTATGGGGCACGCGGGTTCCGACGGAAAGTGGGAAATCGACATGGTTGACATGTTGAACATCCCCGCCGCTGATGATTTTGTGAAGCCTTGTCTTCTGACCCGGAGACAACGTTGTCGACCCGACGGATCGTTGTTCCGTGATCCGACCTTGGCGTTCGTTTGAGCCAAACTGGGCCGGGCCAAGGGCTTCGTCGGACTGAACCGCGACAATTTCACGTGTGTCGGGATCGACTATGACCAACTCATCCTCCGCGACGATGTAGTCGAAACCGCGATATTGCGGGACGATTTCCACAATCGAGTCTGGGATAGGGTAGAACGACACGCCGCCGGGAATGAGCGTTCCGGCCGAGAGATCGAAATCGACGCGATCGAGACGCTGAACGTCCCCGCCGGCGATGGCGTCGTGCAGTCGGGTCCTTTGATCCGGAGACAAATTAACGGATGCGACGGATTGTTGCGAAGCGCCCCCCCTGTTTTGCTCCGAGGCAGACCGCCCCTGGGCCGGACTTTGAATCGCACCGGACCGGCCTTGGGCGTGGCCCTGCATCGCGCCGGGCTGGCCAGGGCGATGCTCCTTTTGCTCCGTGGCGGCAGACCGTCCCTGTCTCTCCATCGCGCCGGGCTGGCCAGAGCGATGTTCTCTCTGCTCCGTGGCAGCGGACCGCCCCCGGCCCTGCATCGCGCCGGGCTGGCCAGAGCGATGCTCCTTTTGCTCGGTGGCGGCAGACCGCCCATGGCTCTCCGTCGCGCCCGGCTGACCAGAGCGATGCTCCTTTTGCTCCGTGGCAGCGGACCGCCCCCGGCTCTCCATCGCGCCCGGCTGGCCGGAGCGATGCTCCTTTTGCCCCGTGGCAGCGGAACGTCCCTGGCTCTCCATCGCGCCGGGCTGGCCAGAGCGATGCTCCTTTTGCCCTGTGGCAGCGGAACGTCCCTGGCTCTCCATCGCGCCGGGCTGGCCAGAGCGATGCTCCTTTTGCCCCGTGGCAGCCGACCGTCCCTGGCTCTCCGTCGCGCCCGGCTGACGTTCCGACGGATTCGTCGCCGCGCTCGGCTGGCGTGCAGAATTGCTTTGGACATCATTCGGACGATTGTGCCCTGGCGTCTGCTGGGCCTTGGCTAGGCCAGCGCCCGCGATCAACGCCGCTGCCGCAATCGTAGTCAACAAGCTTTTTCTCATCTGGGGTTCTCCTTCGTTGGCGGCGAATTTACGTTGAATGGCAAATCGCCGGACACGTAACGCAACCCACCGAAGCAATGTTCCCAAGGCGTGACGATGAATTTGACTAGCTTAAGCATGAAAATGAAAAAGCTAGACCGTCGGCAATAATCCTAGCAAGCTAGGCCAGTACAATTGAAATGTCTTTGAACATCGAATCAAAACTAACTTTGCACCACTTGGCCTCTTCCTTGTCCATATTAGCAAGAGTTGAATAAATCTTAGCACGACCTTCACTCACCAACGTCAGATGCTGACTCGATGCCGTTTAACTTCTCACACTATTCCTCACCCCGTCAGCACTTCCGGAAGCGCCTTTCCCCGCTTGACCATCAGCTTGTTGAGCGACGCGATATAGGCCCTCGCCGATGCGACCAGCGTGTCGGGATCGGCGCCCTTGGCGGTGACCGACTTGCCGTCCTCGGCGAGCCGCACGGACACTTCGGCCTGCGCGTCGGTCCCTTGCGTGACCGCGTGCACCTGAAAAAGTTCGAGAACGGCCTTATGCGGCACGAGCGCGAGAATCGCATTGAAGATCGCATCGACTGGGCCATTGCCGGTCGCCTGATGGGTCTTCTGTTCACCGTCGATATCGAGCGTCAAGGCCGCCGATTGCGGCCCGTTTGTGCCCGCGATCACGGTGAGAGCAACAAGCTTGATGCGGTCATACGCGTGGGCGATCTCGTCGTCGACAAGCGCTGCCAAGTCTTCGTCGTAGACGATCTTCTTGCGGTCGGCCAGATCCTTGAAACGCGCGAAAGCATCCTCGAGGGCGTTTTCGCCAAGCTCGTAGCCGAGCTCCTTGAGCTTTTCCTTAAAAGCGTGGCGGCCGGAATGTTTTCCCATCACCAGCGATGTCTTGGCGACGCCGACGCTCTCCGGGGTCATGATCTCGTAGGTTCCGGCGTTCTTCAGCATGCCGTCCTGGTGAATGCCGCTCTCATGCGCGAAAGCGTTCCGCCCGACGATCGCCTTATTGTATTGCACCGGAAACGAACTCACCGCAGAGACGAATTTCGAGACCCTGGTCAGCATCGTCGAGTCGATGTTGGTGTGGTAGGGCATCGTGTCGCCGCGCACGCGCAGCGCCATCACGACCTCTTCCAAGGCGGCATTGCCGGCCCGCTCGCCCATGCCGTTGATTGTGCATTCGACTTGGCGCGCGCCGCCTTCGATGCCGGCGAGCGTGTTGGCAACGGCAAGACCCAAATCATTGTGGCAATGCACGGAAAAGACCGCCTTGTCCGAATTGGGCACTCTTTTGCGCACGGTCTCGAACAGCGCACGGTATTCGTGCGGGACCGCATAGCCGACGGTATCGGGGATATTGATGGTCGAGGCTCCCGCTCTGATCGCGGCCTCGACGCAACGGCAGAGAAAATCGATCTCGGATCTTGTTCCGTCCATGGCCGACCATTCGACATCGCCGACGAGATTGCGTGCCCGGGAAACGCTTGCCGCGACCATTTCGAGAACCTCGCCGGGTTCTTTTTGCAGCTGGTATTTCATGTGGAGCGGCGAGGTCGAAATAAACGAATGGATGCGCGGGCGGAGCGCCGGACGCAGCGCCTCGGCGCACCGGTCGATATCTTTTGCCGCCGCGCGGGCAAGACCCGCGACGCTCGCGCGCTTCATGCGTTTGGCGATCGCGAAAACCGCCTCGAAATCGCCTTCCGAGGTCACCGGGAAACCAGCCTCGATAATATCGACGCCCATCGCGTCGAGGAGGCTCGCCACCTGCAGTTTTTCCTCGAAGGTCATCGAGGCGCCGGGGGATTGTTCGCCGTCGCGCAGGGTCGTGTCGAAAATGACGACGGCTTGCGAGTTTTGCCGCGCGGGCGTCGCGGGGGAAGCGGTAGCTAGGTTTGGCATGGCGGTTGTCCGGTCGAAATTGGCTTACATGGCTTGCCGCGTTCCCCTGAGCGCCAAGGCAGATCGCCCGGCCGGCCCTCAGGGGCGGATAAGCCGAAGCAATTCGAAATAAGGCGCCCGCGCGCTGCTCAACGACGCGTGGCCTATACCGCCCGTAGGCAAAAGATTGGAGCCGAAAGCCAATTTGGCAACTCGCGTGACCTAGAACCTGCATACCTAGCTGACCCGTTCGCTAAACGCAAGCGGAGGTGCATTGCCAGGGCTGCGAGCTCCTGTCGTCGCCCGTTTCAAAGAGGGTCATCGCCCGTTTCAAAAAGAATGGGGGAAGCTGGATTCCTCCAAACAGCCGGTGGAAGCGCGGCGCTCGGCACGACGGCGATCGCAATCGCGCATTTCAAGGTTGCGCGGACGATTTTATAGTTGTGCCGACGTCAAGATACCTATCGTATGAAGCGGCTCATTGAAGAGCCGGGGAAAAGCTATCGCGTATTCGGGTTGGGCGGATTCGCGCAAAACACGAGTCGAGGCGGCGTTCCGGGCAAGGAAGATCGCGGTGAGCTGAAGCGCCCGCGCAACTACTTGGCGGAGGACGAGGCGCCGCCGTTCGGAGGTGACCGCCGCCGTCGGCTGTAATTGCTGGAGGCGGCGTGCAATCCCGAACGGCTGTCCACTGGTTGGCGGAAGATCGCGCCTCGATCCTCAGCGATCCGGCGGCCAAGCTGCCGGCGAGGGCTTGGCTCGGGTGACGGTCTGCGCCCGCAGTGCGCCGGCCGAATCATAGGTTGTTCCTTGGGCCGTGTAGGCATTGCCGTGCACCAGGACGCCGACTTGGTCCCCGCGACGTGCGTCCGAATCATCGACTCGCGTGATTTTCCCGGCGCGGGTCCGCAGCGTCAGCACCTCGCCCTCGGCATGTTCGAGTACCCCGGTGATTTCATGCGGAGGCGCATGGGCATTGAGCGCCGCCGGCTTTGCCGCGGCGGCCGCGGGCGGA
>JBOHJV010000186.1:0-5180 GCA_050728695.1 Methylocella sp.
GCCTTTCACCGTCGTGGGCCGAAGCGAGGCAGAAGAATGGCACGTAGCGAGATCGATCAGCTGGCGATCAACACCATCCGCACGCTGGCCATCGACGCGGTGCAGAAGGCAAATTCGGGCCATCCCGGAACCCCGATGGATGCGGCGCCGACCGCTTATGTGCTGTGGCAGAGATTTCTGCGATATGATCCGGCCGACCCTCATTGGCTCAATCGCGATCGCTTCGTCCTTTCGTGCGGCCACGCGTCGCTGCTGCTCTATAGCCTCATTCATCTGACCGGAATAAAGGCTGCCGATCCGTCGTACGAGCAGCTGGACCGCGATGCCGTGACTTTAGAGGACATCAAGAATTTTCGCCAGGCGGGCAGCCGCTGCCCTGGACATCCGGAATATGGTTGGACCTCCGGGGTTGAAACCACGACGGGGCCGCTAGGTCAAGGCGTGGCGGCCAGCGTCGGCATGGCGATCGCCGGTCAATGGCTGCGCGCAACCTATAACCGGCCCGGCTACGATCTCTTCGACTTCAATGTCTTTGCGCTGTGCGGCGACGGCGACATGATGGAGGGAATCTCAAGCGAGGCGGCGTCCTTGGCGGGCCATCTGCGGCTCTCCAACCTATGCTGGATCTATGACAGCAATCGCGTGACGATTGAGGGCCACACCGATATAGCGTTCACGGAAGACGTCGCGGCGCGCTTTCTCGCCTATGGCTGGAACGTAGGGCGCGTGACAAACCCGAACGATCTTGGTCTTTTGGAGCGCAGCTACCGGACGTTTCTCAATGGCAAGGATCGTCCCACACTGATCGTTGTGCACAGCCACATTGGCTATGGTGCCCCGCACAGGCAGGATACCCCTTCCGCGCATGGCGAACCCCTTGGAGCAGAAGAGGTGCGCCTGACGAAGGAGTTTTTCGGTTTCGATCCCGCCCAGACCTTCGTGGTTCCCGAAGGTGTGCGGGCGCATTTTGATGCCAACATCGGGACAAGGGGCGGCGAGCTGCGCAAAGCGTGGAACGCGGCGTTTACCCGCTTTCGGGCTCAGTACCCTGATCTCGGCGATCAGATTGAACGCCTCCAGAAGCGCGAATTGCCGGACGGCTGGGACGCCGGCCTACCGGCGTTTGGCCCGAGCATGACCGGCATGTCGACGCGCGATGCGTCGAGCAAGATTCTGAACGCTGTGGCCGAGCGGGTGCCGTGGCTGGTGGGTGGCGCGGCTGACCTTGCCCCAAGTACCAAGACCCGTCTGGCCTTTGAATTTGCCGGGGACTTTCAGGCCGATGGCCATCTTGGGGACCATCGCGGCCGAAATTTCCACTTCGGCGTTCGCGAGCATGCGATGTGTGCCGCCGTCAACGGCATGACGCTAAGTGGCATGCGGGCCTTCGCATCCGGATTTTTGATCTTCACCGATTATGCGCGGGGCGCGATCCGCCTCGCATCGCTCATGGATCTGCCGGTTCTCCACATATGGACGCATGATTCGATCAGTGTCGGCGAGGATGGACCGACCCATCAGCCGATCGAACAGATCGTCTCCCTGCGCGCGATTCCCGGGATGATCGTCATCCGCCCGGCCGACGCGAATGAAATGACCGAAGCCTATCGTTTCGTTCTGGGGCTCAAAAATCGACCCGCCGCGCTGATCTGCTCGCGACAGGCGCTGCCGATCGTCGACCGCGGTCAATTCGCTCCCGCCAGCCAACTGGTGCGAGGCGGCTATATTCTCGTCGACGCCCCAGCTTCCGTGCCGGACGTGATCCTGATTGGCAGCGGCAGCGAAGTATCGCTCTGTCTTGCCGCGCGCGATCTCCTGGGCTCCGAGAATATCAAAGCCCGCGTCGTCAGCATGCCGTCATGGGAACTCTTCGATGCCCAGGAACCGGCCTACCAGCAAAGCGTGCTGCCGCCCTCTGTGACCGCAAGGGTCACGGTCGAGGAAGCCTCACCAATTGGTTGGGAACGATATGCTGGACCGTGCGGCGTGGTCCTCGGAATGCGCAGCTTCGGCATGTCCGCGCCGATGAAGATCGTCGCTGAGCATTTCGGCTTCAAGGCGGAGCATGTGGCCGCCGCCGCCAAAAGCAGCATGCGCCGCGCGGCGAGCGGAACGAGCTCGCAGGATGATCAGTTTCGCTCATAGGAGAAGTCAAATGCAACTTGGCATGATCGGTCTTGGCCGAATGGGTGCAAACATGACAATACGGCTCATGAAGGCAGGCCATGAATGCATTGTTTATGATAGTCATCCGGGACCGGTGCGGGAACTGGTCAAGCAAGGGGCGAAGGGCTCAACGAGCCTGACCGGGTTCGTCAAGAGTCTGGCAAAGCCCCGCGCCGTGTGGCTGATGGTGCCGGCCGCGGCGGTTGATGCGGTCCTCGGTTCGCTGACGCCGCTGCTCGAGCCGGGCGACATCCTGGTCGATGGCGGCAATTCTTACTACCATGACGACATTCGCCGCGCGGGTCAGCTAAAAGTGGCGGGCCTCCATTATGTCGATGTCGGGGTGAGCGGAGGAGTATGGGGTTTGGAGCGCGGCTACTGCCAAATGATCGGCGGCGCGCCCGAAATCGTCCAGCATCTCGATCCGATCTTTCGTTCTCTGGCCCCTGGAGTAGCCGCCGCGCCCCGCACGCCAGGTGCAACGGGCGAGCCGAAACAGGCCGAATGCGGCTATCTGCATTGCGGTCCGAACGGCGGCGGTCATTTTGTCAAAATGGTCCACAATGGCATCGAATATGGCATCATGGCCGCCTATTCCGAAGGGCTGAACGTCATCAAGAACGCCAATGCCGGTCGCGTGAGCCGCGAGGCGGACGCGGAAACGACGCCATTACGAAATCCCGAATTCTACCGCTACGAGTTTGACCTCGCTGAAATCGCCGAGGTCTGGCGGCGCGGCAGTGTGATCGGCTCGTGGTTGCTGGATCTTACCGCCGCTGCCCTACGCAAGAATGCGGAGCTGACGAGTTTCGAAGGGCATGTCTCGGATTCTGGCGAAGGGCGCTGGACCTTGGAGGCGGCGATCGACGAAGGAGTCCCTATCCCAGTCATCAGCGCCGCCTTATTTGGGCGCTTCGAATCGCGCGGGCTTGCGGCATATGCCGACAAGCTTCTGTCGGCAATGCGCCACGAATTTGGTGGCCACATCGAAAAACCCGTAAGCAGGGAGACCCCTTGAATGCACGGCCCGGTTTCCGATGCGATTGTTTTCTTTGGCGCCACGGGCGACCTTGCCTACAAGCAGATTTTTCCCGCCTTGCAAGGTCTGGTTCGCGACGAAGGGCTCGATGTGCCGATCATCGGCGTTGCCAAGGCGGGATGGTCGCTCGACCAGTTGAAGGCGCGCGCCAAGGACAGCATTTCCAGCCATGGCGGCCACGACGCCAATGCCTTCGCCAAGCTCACCAATCTGCTCCGCTATGTCGACGGCGACTACAATGATCCGTCGACCTATGCGCGGCTGCGCCAGGAACTAAAGGACGCGAGACGGCCGCTGCATTATCTCGCCATTCCTCCGAGCCTGTTTGCGACGGTGGCAGAGGGGCTCGCGAAGCAGGGCACTGGAACAAACGCACGCCTCGTTGTCGAGAAGCCATTCGGCCACAATAGAGAGTCGGCTCGCGAACTCGATCGCATTCTCAACCGCTTTTTTCCGGAGGAAAACATCTTCCGGATCGATCACTACCTCGGCAAGGAGCCGGTGCAGAACATACTTTATACGCGATTTGCGAATTCGATGTTCGAACCGATCTGGAACCGCATCTACATCAACAGCATTCAGATTACGATGGCTGAAAGCTTCGGTGCGGAGGATCGCGGCAAATTCTATGATGAGACCGGCGCCATTCGCGATGTATTTCAGAATCACATGCTGCAGGTGCTCGCTAGCCTGACCATGGATCCGCCAACGGGTGAGGAAAGCGACGCCGCACGCGACCAGAAGGCGGCGTTGCTGAAGGCTCTGCGACCGCTAGACGCGGCACACGTCGTTCGTGGCCAATATGCGGGCTATCAGTCGGTGCCCGGCGTTAAGTCCGGTTCGACCGTCGAAACATTCGTCGCAGCCAAACTATTCATCGATTCGTGGCGGTGGGCCGGCGTGCCGATTTACATTCGGGCTGGCAAGGCACTCCCAGCGACCGCCACGGAGATCATGGTGGATTTCAGAAGGCCACCGCGAGAAACCTTCGCGGAGATTATTCCGCCTGCGTCCGGCCATATGCGCCTGCGCATCAGCCCAGATGTCACCATCGCGCTGGGTGCGCGGGTCAAACATCCAGGCGAGGGCATGAGAGGTGAGGACGTCGAGCTGATCCTGACCGAGCAGGCGACGGCTTTCATCCCGCCCTATCAGCGCCTGCTGGGCGACGCGATGCATGGGATTGGGGATCTCTTTGGCCGTCAGGACATTGTCGACGCCCAATGGCGCATCGTGGAGCCGGTCCTGGACGAGGCCTCTCCGCCAATCATCTATGAACAGGGAAGCTGGGGACCAGAGGAAGCCAACCAGCTGATCGGGCCAGACGGCCCATGGCACGATCCAAAGCCGGCGACGATGCGCCCATGACCAATAGGCATGACCTGGTCTTTCTTTTCGATGTCGACAACACGCTCCTTGATAACGATCGCGTCGAGGCCGATTTGGCCGGCCATTTGACCGAGGCGTATGGCGCCGCCGCGTGCAAGCTGTACAGGGACATTTTCGAACAGCTGCGGCAAGAGCTCGGCTATGCCGACTACCTCGGCGCATTGGAACGATTCCGGCTTGAAAAGATGCACGATCCAAGGGTGCTGCGGATGTCAAGCTGGCTCGTCGACTATCCCTTCGCCGAGAGGCTCTATGCGGGTGCGCTTGAGGCCGTCAAGCACGTCCAGCAATGGGGTCCGGCGGTCATCCTCTCCGACGGCGACGCGGTGTTCCAGCCTCGGAAGGTCGAGCGCTCCGGGCTCTGGGCGGCATTCGACGGCCGCGTGCTCATCTATGTCCACAAGGAGCGGGAACTTGCCGATGTGGAGCGCTTTTATCCGGCAAGGCGGTATGTAATGGTCGATGATAAGCTGCGGATCCTCGACGCGGTCAAGAAGGCTTGGGGCGAGCGCGTCACCACCATTTTTCTGAGACAAGGCCACTACGCGCGGGACCCGCAAATTCTCGCCGGCTGTCAGCCGGCCGA
>JBOHJV010000187.1:0-5175 GCA_050728695.1 Methylocella sp.
AGCTTCTGCCGCATCAAAGATTTCCGAGCGATCGCAACCCGCTATGATAAGCTCGCCCGCAACTTCCTCGCCGCCGTCTGCATCGTCACCGCCCTCTGCTTCTGGATCAATTGAGTCCACACCCTAGACCCAGCGCGTCGTCGGTTTCCCAGCACGCCAGCAACCGGGTGCCGGCAGTCACGGCCGAGCCGTGAAACTTGGCCATCACGCGGCGATCAAAATCGAGCCTGAGGACCTTCCCGTTGGAGTCACCCGTCGGGTTCGCCGCGATCGAAGCTTTTACGCGAAATAATATATTGATTATTATGACCGAATCGCGCTGTCGGCTCGGCACCATACCGTGCTATCAGGGGAATGCGGTTAAATGCCCTAAAGGGCGGGTGCCGAAAGAGCCGGAGCGGCGAATTTCAAACTCCGCCTTGCGCATTTGGTTGCACCGCGGTAAGAACTTGAAGCAAGGGTCCGTGACCCTTATCTCCTGGGCTGCGGGGTCCTGCTCCATTTTAGAGCGAGCCTATTCATGCCGAGCCTTCTCGATCAATATTTGCCGCTCGCGGTTTTCATGGCGGTTGCCGCCGCAATTTCGGGCGCGTTGTTGCTTGCCCCCTTCCTTGCCGCCTTCAAGGCGCCGGATCCAGAAAAGCTTTCCGCCTATGAATGCGGGTTCAACGCCTTCGACGACGCCCGCATGCAATTCGACGTGCGCTTTTACCTCGTGTCGCTGCTTTTCATCATTTTCGATCTCGAGGTCGCGTTTCTGTTTCCCTGGGCGGTGGCTTTCCGCGAGGCCGGCCCTTTCGGCTTCTGGTCGATGATGATCTTCCTTGCCGTTCTGACCGTCGGCTTCGTCTACGAATGGAGGAAGGGAGCGCTCGAATGGGATTGAACTTGCTGCGGCAAGACATCGCGCGGACGGCGGATCCTTACGTTCTTTCGATCAACGATCGCATAGCCGACAAGGGATTTCTCGTCACCGCATCGGACGATCTCATCAACTGGGCGCGCACCGGCTCGCTCATGTGGATGCAGTTCGGGCTTGCCTGCTGCGCTATCGAAATGATGCAGGTCGCGATGCCGCGCTACGATGTCGAGCGGTTCGGCTTCGCGCCGCGCGGCTCGCCGCGTCAATCCGACGTGATGATCGTCGCCGGGACGCTTTGCAACAAGATGGCGCCCGCCTTGCGCAAAGTCTACGATCAGATGCCGGAGCCGCGTTATGTGATTTCGATGGGCTCCTGCGCGAATGGCGGCGGCTATTACCACTATTCCTATTCGGTCGTGCGCGGCTGCGACCGGATTGTGCCCGTCGATATCTACGTTCCGGGCTGCCCGCCCTCGGCGGAAGCGCTCCTCTATGGCATATTGCTCCTCCAAAAGAAGATCCGCCGGACCGGGACCATCGAGCGGTAAGACTTGTTCCGGACAAATCGAATTCCGGCGTTCGGCAAGAAAACGAAAACGCGCGCGCGGGGCCTGAAACGCGCATTGGATCTTAAACGTGCATTGGATAGAGTCGTGATGGACGGCAGCCTGCAAATACTTGGCGAGGCCATAGCGGCGGCTCTGCCCGGCGCGATTGGCGGGATTTCGACCGCCCATGGCGAACTGACCTTGACGGTCGAGCCGAGCCGCGTGATAGAGACGGTGACCCATCTCCGCGACGATCCCACTTGTCTCTTCGTATCCTTCATCGATCTCACCGCCGTCGATTATCCGGTTCGCGCAAAGCGCTTCGATGTCGTCACCCATCTTCTCTCGCCAAAACACAACCGCCGAATCCGCGTCAAGGTTGAGGCTGACGAGACGACCCCGGTTGCCTCGCTCACAGGGCTTTATCCCGCCGCCAATTGGTTCGAGCGGGAGGCCTACGATCTTTTCGGCGTGCTTTTTTCAGGGCATCCAGACTTGCGGCGCTTGCTGACCGATTACGGCTTCGAAGGCCATCCCTTGCGCAAGGATTTTCCGATGACGGGCTATGTCGAGGTTCGCTACGACGACCAGCAAAAACGCGTCGTGTACGAGCCGGTCCAGCTCACCCAGGAATTTCGCTCGTTCGATTTTTTGTCGCCGTGGGAGGGCGCGATCGACTATGTATTGCCTGGCGATGAGAAGGCAAAGCGTGACGAAGAAGGGAGAACAAGCCGATGAGCATGCGAAAGCAATTCACCGGCATCGACTTTCTGATCCTATCTGCATTGGCGCCCTTACCGGCGCAAGCGGAGGAAGCGTCCGCGGAGCTTCGATCCCGCGGCGGTTGCCGCCGCCCGTCATTATTATACGAGCCCCGTCCGCAATACTTCTTGCACGGCAATGATTCCGAAAATGACGGAGGCCATGGATCCCACCCTCGAACGTGCCAATTCGGGGCTTGAATCGGAACAAAAAACGCGCGGCCATCGAGGCTGTCCGAAAGGCCTTGGCTGCGAGGCTCGATCTCATGATCGATATGAGCATGACCGACGCACTCGAAATCTTATCGAAGAATGAGCTCATCGCGCTCGATCAATTTTATTCTCCACCCGTAGGTCAAAACGCCTTGTCTAAAATGCCGCATGTCGCGAACTGCGTGCCCGCGATGCCGCGGGTCGTCATGCCGCGCGCGCTCGAGGACGTGGATGCCAAGATGAAAGCGAAGTGCAAGGATTTGCCCCCCTGATCGGGTGAAGCGATGACCGAACAAAATCTTCGCACTTTCACGATCAATTTTGGTCCGCAGCATCCCGCCGCGCACGGCGTCTTGCGGCTCGTTCTAGAACTCGACGGCGAGGTCGTCGAGCGCGTCGATCCCCATATCGGGCTCCTTCATCGCGGTACCGAGAAGCTGATGGAGGCGCGCACCTATTTGCAGAACATCCCTTATTTCGACCGGCTCGATTATGTCGCGCCGATGAATCAGGAACATGCCTTCTGTCTCGCCATCGAGAAATTGCTCGGCCTCGAAGTGCCGCGCCGCGGCCAGCTTCTGCGCGTTTTGTTTTGCGAGATCGGCCGGATCCTATCGCATCTTCTAAACATCACCACGCAAGCATTGGATGTCGGCGCCTTGACACCGCCGCTATGGGGCTTCGAGGAACGCGAAAAGCTCATGGTCTTTTATGAACGCGCGTCGGGCGCTCGCCTGCATGCAAATTACTTTCGGCCCGGCGGCGTGCATGGCGATATTCCAAAAGAGCTCGTCGAGGACATCTTCGCCTGGTGCGACCCTTTCTTAAAAGTCTGCGACGATATGCAAACGCTGTTCATCGACAACCGCATTTTCAAGCAGCGCAACGTCGATATCGGCGTCATCAGCCTCGAGGAATGCTGGCGCCGGGGATTTTCCGGCGTCATGGTGCGCGGCTCGGGCGCGCCCTGGGATCTGCGCAAGGCGCAGCCCTATGAATGCTACGAGGAATTGGAGTTTGATATTCCGGTCGGCCGCCACGGCGACAATTACGATCGGCAAGTTATTCGCATGGAAGAGATGCGCCAGTCGGTCAAAATCATGAAGCAATGCGTAGAGAAGCTCCTCTCGCCCGATGGCCAGGGGCCTGTCGCCGTGCACGATGGCAAGGTGGTAGCGCCTTCCCGC
Organism: Methylocella sp.; assembly: GCA_050728695.1. Taxonomy (GTDB): domain Bacteria; phylum Pseudomonadota; class Alphaproteobacteria; order Rhizobiales; family Beijerinckiaceae; genus Methylocapsa. The sequence goes on from JBOHJV010000187.1 coordinate 3,572, forward strand.
GCGGAGATGAAGCGCTCGATGGAGGCTTTGATCCATCACTTCAAGCTTTATACGGAGGGCTTCCACGTGCCGGCCGGCGAAGTCTATTGCGCGGTCGAGGCGCCAAAGGGAGAATTCGGCGTCTATCTTGTCTCCGATGGCACCAATAAGCCCTATCGCTGCAAGATCAGGGCGCCGAGCTTCGCGCATCTTGCCGCGATGGATTTTCTCTGTCGCAAATCGATGCTCGCCGATGTAAGCGCGGTTGTGGGGTCGATCGACATCGTCTTCGGGGAGATAGACCGTTGACGCCGCCAGCTGTCAGGAGACAAAAAAGGCTCCTTCCGAGAGAGGCTTGCCGTCTAGCCACGACACCAATGAGCTGATCGATGCCCGTTCGCCGTCTCGCCGAGAACCAGCCGGAAACCTTCGCTTTCACCCCCGAAAACGAGGCGAGGTGCGAGAATATATTGCGGAAATATCCGGAAGGCCGAGAAGCTTCCGCGGTTATCCCGTTTTTGTGGCTTGCGCAAAAGCAAAACAGCAATTGGTTGCCGAAACCGGCGATCGAGAGGGTCGCGCAAAAGCTTCGCATGCCTTTTATCCGGGTGCTCGAAATCGCTACTTTCTACACGATGTTCAATCTCGCACCGGTCGGAGAGTTTTATGTCCAGATGTGCGGCACGACGCCTTGCCTGCTCGCTGGCTCGAACGCGATCAAGGAAATTCTGCTGGGGCGGATTGGTGGCCAAGGAAAAGTAACAATGGACGGCATGTTCTCCTGGATCGAAGTCGAATGTCTGGGCGCCTGCTGCAATGCCCCGATGGTCCAGATCAACGAGGATTATTACGAGGATCTGACGCCGCTTAATTTCGAGAAATTGCTCGACGATCTCGCCGCCGGCCACCCGGTAAAGATCGGTTCGCAAACCGGGCGCGTCACTTCGGAACCCGCGGGCGGGCTTACTTCATTGGCGTCGCTTTACGGCGCCGATGGCCGCACGGGTCCCTTGAGCACGCCCGATCTAAACCAATCCTAAGGTCACGAGGGATGCTCGAAGACAAAAATCGCATCTTCACCAATCTCTACGGCTACGGCGACTGGCGCCTCAGCGGCGCTATCGCGCGGGGCGCGTGGGACAACACCAAGACGTTGATCGATAAAGGGCATGAATGGATCATCGGCGAAATGAAGGCCTCGGGCCTACGCGGGCGCGGCGGCGCCGGTTTTCCGACCGGCCTAAAATGGTCCTTCATGCCAAAGCCCGACCCGGCGCGGCCCTCCTACCTCGTCGTCAATGCCGACGAATCGGAGCCTGGCACCTGCAAGGACCGAGAGATCATGCGCAACGATCCGCAGCTTCTGATCGAGGGCTGTCTCCTCGCTTGCCTCGCGATGCAGGCGCATGTCTGCTATGTTTATATTCGCGGCGAGTACGTTTTGGAAGGGCGGCGCTTGGAGACCGCGATCGCCGAGGCCTATGCGGCGAAGCTTATTGGCAAGAACAATATCCACGGCTGGCCTTTCGACATTTATGTCCATCATGGGGCGGGCGCTTATATCGCCGGCGAGGAAACCGCGCTTTTGGAGTCGCTCGAAGGCAAGAAAGGCCTGCCCAGGCTGA
>JBOHJV010000188.1:0-5159 GCA_050728695.1 Methylocella sp.
ATGAAACTCCCGAATTGCAGTAGCGGACCAGTTTGAATTCCGGCTTGCCGCCGTCTTTGGGTGCTAAGCTGGCGTTGCTACAACGACCGCTAAGCGCCAGGAGCGGAAATCTGGCCCGCCCGTCCCACGAGTAATGCCCTTGCCAAGCTGGCTTGGCAGATTGAACGCGCTTCCTCGCAATTCCCAACGCCTGGGATACATGCTAAAGTTGCAGCTCGTGGGAACCGAACACCGAGCCAACCAATGGAATGGCACGACTCAGCTATCATCAAGGCTTTTGCAAAGGCCGGTACCAAGGGCCTTACAGCGGCCAATCTCGCGAAAAGCCTGCCAGAAGGGGTCGCGAAAGCGAAGATTCCCTCGATTCTTACGGAATTGAAAGCAAGCGGATTAATCGGCGGGCCTTTCAGGGTAGGCCCGTCAACGCTCTATTTTGACGCAAAAAACGCGCCGACGCGCGAGCAAATGGGGTCTCGTATCGAGGAGCTACTGCGCAACTCGGGGATCAAGGTAACAAGTCGGCCTTCCCTCGAAACAAAGATGAAGGGTTTTCCCAAGGCGCTGTTCAAGGATGCGCTCGGCTTGCTCAAGGCCGAAGGAAAAATTGTTGAATTGAAAGGACCCTCGAAGGGCACACTATATGTCCACCGCGAGCCGGTGCTGGAGCAGCTGCGACGATCGCCGAAGACGTCCATTTCTCTGGAGGAGGTGCGTCCAGTGTATGAGGCTCTGAAGGCCCAGCAAGGAGGTATCAGCACGGTCAAAATCTACGACATTTTGAAAGCCGTCGGAGGTACCAAGGACGAGCTTCACCTTCTTCTGCTCAACGAGGCGCGGCGTGGGCGCGTCAGCCTGCACCCTGCCTCAACGGTGAACTTTCCCCGCGAGGTTTTGGAGGCTGGAATAAGGTTGGAAGGTCAACCTCATCCGTTCGTTACCGTCGTCCTGAAGGAGAGAGCATGATCGACGTATATGCGGCCCTCAAGGTCAATCCCTTTGAGGACGATGCTGTCACGGAGCCGCGCGCGGTCACGTTTTCGGTCGAAGGTCTCAACGACAAGCCGCTTGTTGAGCTATTGGCAGAATTTGATAAGTTGACCGCGGGCAAATTGCCGCGCCAGCAGATTGCCGCCGCGAAAGCTCAACTTGTCGTCTCGCCCGACGCAGGCTATGGCAAATCTCATCTGCTCGGACGATTGTTTCAAAAGCTGGGGGAGCGGGCGACGCAAATTTATCTGCGACCCTTCCAAGACCCTCAAAGGCCATGGAACTCAATTCTCTTGACGACTGTGCAGGAATTGGAACGTCCCAGCCAGTACGGCAATCAAGGGGGATCGCAGCTGGAGGCGTTCGCCATGGGCGTGATGGCTCACGTCGCGGCAGACTTCATGGCCGACGGGGGAGTGAAGGACTACGCCGGCGTAAAAAAGGAAATAGAGTACCTGCGGGATCATCCTCTGGAAGTGCTCGGTCCAGCGCGTCCCAACAAGATATTGATCGATTGGCTGCATGCCTGCCTCGATCACCAGGCCGATTTGACCAAACTTGTGGGTCTGCTGAAACGGCGCGGAGTTGACCTCGGTGGACGCGAGAAGGCGTGGCTCAGAGTCCTGGCGGGCTACGCTTTCACGGCCATCGACAGCGTCGAGCGCGACGCGGCACTCACGTGGCTTCGCGGCGAGCCATTGGAAGACGAGCAGGCGCGCGCTCTTAAACTCGCGGACGCGGATAATGACGGTGGAGGCGACGTCTCGGCTTGGCAGATCAATGATCTTAGCCTTCGTCGACTTCGTGGTCTTTGCGCGTTGTCGTCATACTTTCGGCCATTTCTGTTTTGCTTCGACCAGACGGAATTTTACGGAAGCGATAAGGCGCTGGCGGATGCACTCGGCAATTGCATCGAGGAGCTTTATGCCACCTTACGTAATCACCTAACAATCGTCACGACCAACGCAACAAACTGGACCGAAGACATTCGGCCCAACTTGAAGCCAGCCTGTCAACACCGATTTTCATCCGAAATAGGTCTCGAAGGCATAAATATTGAGCAGGCAAGAGAACTCATCACCATGCGCTTAAAGGACTTTCAACTCGGCGACGCCGTAGTTTCGGATTTTATCGAGCCAAGCTGGCTCACTTCGCACTTCGAAACCCAACCTCACATCGGCGTTCGGCGTCTGCTCGTGCGCGCTGCCGAGCGCTTCCGTGCGCTGGCGCAACGTCCGCCGCAAAAGTGTTCCATGGAGGAGGCCTTTGCTATCGAAGTGAACAAGATTCGCGCCAAGCCTGCATTGCATCAGTACAACCAGGACTGCTTGATGTGGTTCGTCCAAACGCTGGTCGAAGGGTTCGACGGCGTAATGGTGGCCAAACCTAAGCAGAAATATTTTTCGACTCAATGGGATTGGACGAATCGGTCGGTGTACTTTGCCTTTGAGGGAGGCGATCACAATGCGCGGTGGCGCGCCATCGCCAAAGAGGCGGTGGTGTTGGGAAAAAGCTCCGACAAGACACTAGCGACAATCGTGTTTCGAACGCCCGATCTCAAGTCGATACCGCGCCCGGGTTGGGGCCCAGCAAAACAGCAGATTGAAGTAGCCGCGCGGAGCGGGCTCCAGATCATTCCGCTCGATCTCGGCGAAGTTTGCGAGTTGCACGCGGCCCGTGAATTTTATTCCAATGCGCTCCAAGGGAACGTGGACTACGCTCCCCCCGAAGTGCTCGGGTGGCTGAAAGACCACTTCGCACGATGGTTCGAGAAATATTCGCATCCGGAAGCGAAAAATGGAACGCCGCCGCCGAACCATGCGCAAAGCGAACTCACGCCGGCTGAGTTCGAAACCGTGATGTCCTACGTGAAAAATATGAAGCTAGTAAACATCAAGGAGGTTCTCATGAAGTTGGGGCGGGAGTCGCTCAAGGAAGCGCTCCTGCGGGCGGTGGACAGAACTCCCAATCTCAAGGCCCATCCCGGACCTCAAACGATTTATCTCCAATGGCGCATCAGCGTATAACGGTGACCCAGCTCAAATGCGCGGTCCTCGATCCGAAATGGCGGAAGAGTTGGCTTGCGGGTGAGGACCCAAGCACTTTCTTTTGCAATCAAAACGGAAAGGGCAGCGTTTTCGGCACCAGGTTTCACCGGGAAACGGAGCGTCTGACCAAATGGCTGACCAGCCCGTCGCATCTTGGCAAGGCGGCGGCCATTGATTCTGCCGATGAGCTCCTCGACGTCGCGTGGCGCTCGTCATTGCAGAGCTTCACGGACGAACTTCTGGCGAAAGGGAAGGCCGATGAGGCGGTAGCCTTCACGGAGCGAATGCGCAGCTTTTGTGGAAGATTGATCGAGCTTAGAAAGCGCACGATAAAGTTCGAGAATTGGCAGGATATTTTCGTCGTGACCGAGGAAAGCATAAACGGGATTCACGTGTCGGTGGCCCACGCGATTGTCGAAATGGCCGCCAGAGTGGATGCTGTTCGGTTTCATCCGCAACATCATTTGGAGGTAGTTGATTACAAGCTGAGCCAGGGCGCACATCAGAAGTCGGACCTCATACAACTCGCCATCTACGCGCATCTCCTGCCGCAATGGCGCCCTGGATGTGAATTCTGCGGGACACTGGAATATTACCTGCCAGAGTTCATGGACGTGAGCATCTCTCGGCAGGAGTTGGCGGACATTTACGCTGGCCTTGTCGCGCCGGTTTTGAAAGAAATGTTTGCCCCTGAATCAAACACTCCCGCGATAAGTCGCAAAGGCTCCGATCGTTCCGAATTGGTGGCTGACGTTGTGGCAGCGTTTGGCGCATTCGACCTTCGCGTCGAAGCCGTGGGGGTCGTCGAGGGCCCGCAAGTCAAGCGTATCAGACTTAAGCCGGCATCCGGGGTCACAGTAGCATCGCTCGCCAATCGCGCCGCGGACTTGCAGGTTGCGCTCGCTTTGGATCAACGGCCGCTTATCAGGCCTGGCAGGGGATGTGTTGTCATTGACCTACCGAGACCGGATCGACAGACGCTTCCTCTGCTCGACTACCTGAAAGACCGAGGAGGCGAAGAGAGGAAAAGTCCCATGGCTTACCCCGTCGGCGTCGGCGTCGAAGGGGAGACAATTGTGTCCGACTTCTGCGATTCGAATACCTGTCACGTTTTGGTGGCGGGCACGTCCGGCAGCGGCAAGAGTGAATGGATGAAATCGCTGGTCGCCTTCCTCGCTCTTCGAAATCCTCCGGAGCGGCTCCGCTTGGCGCTGGTGGACCCAAAGATCCTAACATTCAGCAGCGTAGTGGCAAGTCCCTATCTTTGGCGACCCGTTGCCACGGACATTGAGATGGCGCTTGCTGTGCTCAATTCCGCGGTATCGGAAATGGAAAGTCGATATAAGACGCTCGCCAAGCAGGGATTTGTCAGCATCTCGGACCGTTTTCAGGCCGGGCAGTTTGATATTCCGTTTCTCGTTCTTGTGTTCGATGAGTTCGCCGATTTGATTTTGACCGGGCGCAACGAGAAGAAGGAATTCGAGGAGTTGGTCGCCAGATTGGCCGGGAAGGGCCGTGCAGCCGGCATTCATCTTTTACTCGCGACCCAGCGGCCGGATCGAACGGTGGTTACGGGGCTGATAAAGTCGAATCTTCCTATGAAAGTTTGCCTGCGAGTGGCAAATGCAACAAACTCGCAGATCGTGCTGGGAGAATCGGGAGCCGAGAGTCTTTTAGGCAAGGGCGATCTTCTCTGTGACATGGGGAGAGGCGTCGTTAGAGCACAAAGTTTTTACATACCACAATTGGATTTTGCCAAGGCTCTTAAGGCTTGAGCCGCGGTTTCTTAAAGCTTGAAGCACTGGCTTTCATGATTTCGTAGAGGTCGAGTCAGCCGATGGGGTATTGCTCTGTTGTGAGTCCACTCCGGGTCGCAAGCTGAAATTCAATCGGACCGACTGCCGGAATTGCTGTAGCGCGGTGGCTGAACCCAAGAAAGCGGATTAAGCTCTTGTTTGATAGGATTTTCTCGCGGCACGCGGCGGGGGCGCCGCGAAGCTCCTTACGTTGGTGAGCGATGAATATCTTTGCCGAGTTCCACGAGCTGATCGGCTCAATTTTGCGCCGGATCGCCGCGCAGGGCCGCTTGCCGGAAAATCTCGATCTGCAACGCTTTGCCGTCGA
>JBOHJV010000189.1:0-5128 GCA_050728695.1 Methylocella sp.
GTCGCGCTCGGCGCCAGTAGGGTCGAAATCGCGCATACCCAATATTACGGCTGGGCGCTCGCCAATCGTGCCGCGCTCATGCCTTCGCGGGCCGAGGCGGAGGCAGCAATCGCCGAAGTCGACGCGCTCAAGGAGACCTTTGCCGGGGTAATCGTCATTGACCACGTGATCCCCGATTACCATGCCCGCTATCCAAAAGCCTGCATGGGCGGGTGGGCCAAACTCGGGTTGAATATTACCCCTTCGGGCAAAGCATTGCCTTGCCATGCGGCGGAAACCATTCCAGACCTGGTTTTCTGGAATGTGCGCGATCGTTCTATCGAGGACATCTGGACCAATTCGCCTGCTTTCAATGCGTTCCGGGGGACGGATTGGATGCTTGAGCCTTGCCGCTCCTGCCCGCGCAAGACGATCGATTATGGCGGCTGCCGCTGCCAGGCGCTTGCGCTGACCGGCGACGCGCGGGAGGCGGACCCCGTGTGTCACCTTTCGCCACATCATGATAAGGTCGCCAAAATCGGGGCACTCCGCGAAGACGCGGGCGCGGCCGCCTATAGCTACAGGCGGACGAAATCACGCGAGCCGGCTTAAGGGCTCTTTTCGCTTGCGCGATTAGACCCGGATGAAGCCGATCTCTAGTGGAAAAGCCCGGCAAACCTTGGAAAACGGGCCATATCCGCCTATATATCGGAAGTTGCGGTGGCGGACGCCGCATCGCCGGGCGGCAGCCGTCCGGCAGGAGACGCAAGCGATGACGGACACTGTGAAAGGTCCGGTCGACCTCCTCCAGGACCTCCACTCCACGTCGCTCGACGACAAGTACGATCTGACAAAGCGGCGAATCTTTGTCTCCGGCCCGCAGGCGATCGTCAGGCTCCTCCTCATGCAGAAGGAGCTCGACCGTCGCAATGGGCTTGCCACCGCCGGATTCATCTCGGGCTATCGTGGCTCGCCGCTCGGCGGTCTCGACCTGAATTTCTTGCGCGCCGGGCGCCCGCTCAATGCCGCCGGCATCCTGTTTCAGCCGGGCCTCAACGAGGATCTCGCCGCGACCGCCATATGGGGAGCGCAGCAGGCCGAGATGCGCGGGGAGGGCAACTACGACGGCGTCTTCGCGCTCTGGTACGGCAAGGGTCCTGGCGTCGATCGCAGCGGCGATGTCCTCCGCCATGCCAATCTCGCGGGCACCTCGAAATATGGTGGCGTGCTTGCCCTCATGGGCGACGATCACACGGCAGAGTCCTCGACGACCGCGCACCAATCCGAGTTCAACTTCGTCAATGTGATGATGCCGGTCCTGTCGCCGGCTGGCGTGCAAGAGATCGTCGATTACGGACTTTACGGCTATGCCATGAGCCGCTTCACCGGCACTTGGACTGGCCTCAAATGTTTGAAGGATACGGTTGAATCGACGGGCTCGATCGACGTCTCGCTCGATCGCGTGCGGCCCATTATTCCCGGCGGTTTCGCCATGCCCCCCGGCGGCCTTAATATTCGCGCGGGCGACACGGTCCTCGATCAAGAGAAGCGCCTGCAGAATTTTAAGCGCGACGCCATGCTCGTCTGGCTCCGCGCCAATCGCTTGAATAAAATCATCACCTCCGGCGGTTCTAACGCGAAAATCGGCGTGATTACGGCGGGAAAATCCTATCTCGACGTGCGTCAGGCGATGGATGACCTCGGGATCGACGAGGTTGCGGCGAACCGGCTTGGTTTGCGGCTCATGAAACTCGCCTGCACATGGCCGATCGAGCCCTTGGGCCTTCGCGAGTTCGCGCGCGGGCTCGAATTGATTATCGTCGTCGAGGAAAAACGATCGCTAATCGAGGTCCAGCTGCGCGAGGAGCTTTACGGCTCGCCGAGCCAACCCATTTGCGTCGGCAAGAAGGACGAAGACGGGGACTGGCTGTTTCCGGTCACCGGCGCGCTCGACGCCAACGACATCGCGATCGCGATCGGCCGCCGCCTGTTGCGATTCACTGGTGGCGAGGATCTCGAACAGCGGGTGCGAAAGCTCGAACGCGCGCAGGCGGCGCTCGCCATGGCCGGGGAGGTTGCCACGCGCACCCCCTATTTCTGTTCCGGCTGTCCGCATAACACGTCGACAAAAGTGCCCGAAGGGATGCGTGCCTATGCCGGGATCGGCTGCCATTACATGGTCCAATGGATGGACCGTTCGACCGAGGGCTTTGCCCAGATGGGCGGCGAAGGGGCGAACTGGATCGGCGAGGCACCCTTCTCGCAACGGGCGCATGTGTTTCAGAACCTCGGCGACGGCACCTACGATCACTCCGGCATCCTCGCGCTGCGCTTCGCCGTCGCCTCCGGCGTCAACATCACCTACAAGATTCTTTTCAACGACGCGGTCGCGATGACCGGCGGCCAGCGCCTTGAGGGCGGACTGACCGTCGAAATGATCGCGCGCCAGGCCGCCGCCGAAAACGTAAGGCGCATCGTCGTCGTCACCGACGAGCCGGACAAATATCCGGCTACAACGCGATGGCCGGAGGGGCTCGCCATCAAGGACCGCCGCGAGCTCGACGGCGCGCAGCGCGAGCTTGCCGCTACCCCCGGCGTAACCGTGCTCATTTACGACCAGACATGCGCCGCGGAAAAACGCCGCCGCCGCAAGAAGGGAGAGATGCCGGACCCGGACCGTCGCGTGATTATCAACGAACTTGTGTGCGAAGGCTGCGGCGATTGCGGGGTGAAATCGAATTGCGTGTCGGTCCAGCCGCTCGAAACCGAGTTCGGCCGCAAGCGGGTGATCGACCAGTCGAGCTGCAATAAGGATTTTTCCTGCCTCGACGGTTTCTGCCCGGCCTTGGTGACGGTGCATGGCGCCCGCCCAAGGAAGGCCGAGATCAAACAGCAGGATTTTCCCGACCTAGCGCGGCCCCGAGTCAAGGCAATCGGCGCCAAGCCCTGCGGGATTCTGGTGACCGGAGTGGGCGGCACCGGCGTCGTCACCATAGGCGCTATTTTGGGCATGGCCGCGCACCTCGAAGGCAAAGGCTGCGGCTCGATCGAGATGGCCGGCCTCGCGCAAAAGGGTGGCGCCGTCTACAGCCACGTCAAGATCGGCGCCAAGCCCGATGATATTCACGCGATCCGGGTGGCCGCCGGCGAAGCCGATCTGGTGCTCGGCTGCGATCTCGTCGTTTCCGGCACGAAGAAGGTGCTCGCCGCCGTGCGCAAGGACGAGACCGGGGTCGTCGTGAACACCGCGGAGATTTTCCCCGGCGATTTCACCCACGATCCCGATTTTTCGCTCCACCCTGAGGGCATTAAACGGGCGATACGCCAGGCCGCGGGGGAACACGTCGACTTTATCGACGCAACCGGCATCGCAACCGCCTTGCTCGGCAATTCGATCGCCGCGAATATGTTCATGCTCGGCTACGCCTGGCAAAAGGGCCTCGTGCCGCTCGACGATGGCTCGCTCCTGCAGGCCATCGCCCTCAATGGCGAAGCCGTCGAGATGAACCAGGCGGCGTTTCTATGGGGCCGCCGCGAAGCCGCCAATTCCGCCGGGGTGGAAGCTATCGCCGCGCCTCTGCGCCAAAGCACCGCGACGCAACCGCAATCGCGATCCCTCGAGGAGTTGATTGAGAGGCGCGCCTCCTTCCTTACGGGGTATCAAGATGAAGCCTATGCGAAGCGCTATTTGGCTTTTGTGAAGCACGTCGAGGAAGCCGAGCGAGTCAGGGTGCCGGGCAGGCATGATCTCGCCGAGGCCGTCGCGCGCTATTACTTCAAATTGCTCGCGATCAAGGACGAATACGAGGTCGCAAGGCTTTATAGCGACGGATCGTTCGCAAAGCAGATCGGCGCGTCGTTCGAGGGCAATCCGCGCCTCGAATTTCATCTCGCCCCGCCGTTTCTTGGCCGCAAGAACGCGCAAGGCGAGGCCGCCAAGTCCAGTTTCGGGCCGTGGATCATGCCGGCCTTCCGGTTGCTCGCCGCGCTGAAGCGTTTACGCGGAACCTTGTTCGATATTTTCGGCTATACGAAGGAGCGCCGCATCGAGCGAAAGCTGATCGCGGACTACGAAATTTTGGTCGAGGAAATTCTGCCCAGTCTATCGCCGGACAATCATGCGATAGCGGTCGCGCTTGCCTCTATCCCTGAAAAAGTCCGCGGCTACGGCCATGTGAAAACAAAGCATTTGAAGGCCGCCAAAGTCGAAGAGCAGGATCTCCTGGAGCAGTTCCGCGCGGGACCGGCGCCGGTGAAACTCGCGGCGGAATAATGTCCGCGCCAGCACACCGTCCGCGCGAGGCGAAATCCCAGGGCCTGTCGTCAATTAAGCGACACGATGGCAGAAGCGAGATGGATCGCCGCCAAAAAAATTGCGCTCGGTCTTATCGTAGCGGGTGGCGATGGCGCGGAACTGCTTGAGTTTACAAAAGTAATTCTCAATCAAATGCCGCGCGCGGAAAATCACGACACTTGACATCGGTCATGGCTTCCCAGGCGGCGAGGGCCGGGGGAGAAAAATGATGTTTTTAGGCGGGGACATCTGAGTAATGCTAAAAGCATAATCATTGCGATCGGAATCAGAAAATAGCACCCATGACAACCCGGAGCGTTGCTCGAGAATGCATTGCTCTAAAATAGACCGCGCCGTCTTCCCCGATCCACCTATGGTAGTCTTCGTATGGTTTAACCCATTTTGCAATCCAAGGCCAACCCATACATGGGTGTTCGTAGCGATGGAAACTTTTTTCAAGACCTCTTCGAGCAGCGCCTCGCCTGTTCGCTCCTTTGGCTCGATCGTGATCACCGTATCCAATACCGGCTTCACCGGTTCAAGGTTGCCGGATAACCCCCTCGCTCGCCGTGGCACGACATGAAGCATGCCGGCTCCCCGCACGACAGCAAATTCAAAGCCTTGATGGCTTTCGTTATAGCACTTGAGGAGAGCCTCGACCGCTGCCATTTCATCCGGATCGGCCGACGGCAGGGTAAACGTCAGGCTTCCTCCCTTTGGTCCTAATGTTCTAGGGTTAGAACTCATTAATCCTTTTGCGCTTACAATAAGATAGTGATTCTTTGGCGGGAAGGATTTGAAATTGTGAGCAGGAATTTGTTTTGGCTGAGCGACGGGCAGTGGAAGCGGATTGAG
>JBOHJV010000190.1:0-5088 GCA_050728695.1 Methylocella sp.
GGAGGAGCTCGACGCGGTCAAGGGCGGCATCGACCGGGCCGTGACGCGGCCGATGATCATGACCGACTGGCGCGAGCGCAACAAGACGTTCTTCGACGCGCTGAACGTCGAACGCAATGTCATGTTCGTTATTCTAACCCTGATCGTGCTTGTCGCCGCCCTCAACATCGTGTCGGGGCTGATCATGCTCGTCAAGGACAAGGGCCGCGACATCGCGATCCTGCGCACCATGGGCGCGACGCGGGGCGGGATCATGCGGATCTTTCTCATTACCGGCACCGCGATCGGGGCCGCCGGCACGCTCGCCGGCTGCCTTCTCGGCCTCGTCCTCGCGAGTCATGTCGAGGAGGTTCGCCAACTCTTGAACCGGCTTCTCAGCGCCAATTTGTTTCCGGCCGAGATTTACTTCCTCTCGAAAGTGCCCTCCGTGGTCGATCCTGGCGATGTCCTCGCCGTTGCTTCGATGACGTTCATTTTATCGCTGCTGGCGACGATTTATCCGTCCTGGCGCGCGGCAAAGCTCGATCCGGTCGAAGCGCTCCGTTACGAATAGCCATGTCCCCTCCGGCGCTTTGCCTCAAAAAGATCGAACGCCGCTACGATCAGGCGGGGTCTCCGCTCGAAATTTTGCGCGGCGCCGATTTTTGCCTGTGGGCCGGACAATCGGTCGCGCTGGTCGCCCCGTCCGGCGCCGGCAAATCGACGCTTCTCCATATCGCGGGCCTTCTCGAGAAGCCCAACGCCGGGGAAGTGTTTATCGCGGGCGAAGCGACCGTCCGGATGGCCGACGATCAGCGCACCGCGCTGAGGCGCGGCGAAATCGGCTTCGTCTATCAGTTCCATCATCTGCTGCCGGAATTTTCGGCGCTCGAAAATATCATGCTGCCGCAGATGATCGCTGGATTATCGCGGCGCGAATCAGCCGACCGCGCCGGGCAATTGTTGAACTATCTCGGATTGTCCGAGCGCGGTAATCACCGGCCGTCCGAATTGTCCGGCGGCGAGCAGCAGCGGGTCGCGATTGCCCGCGCGGTCGCCAACGGCCCAGGCATATTGCTCGCCGACGAGCCGACCGGCAATCTCGATCCGAAAACCGCGCATCATGTTTTCGAGGCGCTCGACGCGATCGTCCGGGCAACCGGCCTTGCGGCGTTGATCGCGACCCACAACATGGACCTCGCCAGCCGGATGGACCGGCGGGTGACCCTGCACGAAGGGCTCGTGGTGGAACTGGCGTAAGTCTGGCGTAATCAATTTGTGCAAGTCTGGATTTGAGATTTCAGGAGGACTCAATGATTTATCGTCGTCCAACTCAGCAAGAGCACGAGCGCGCAAATGTCAGCTCCTTCGTCAGTTGGTTCAACCGCGTATATCGCACAGACTACAAAGTAGACAGCGAGCCAAATCCGCCAGAGGCGGTGCTCCGGTCTTCTTGCGGGAGTACTTGCTGGGTCGAAGTGAGCTCGGCCTTTTTAAATGAGGATTACGCAAAGGACCGCTATTCGTTCGCCACACCAGGGGAAGCACATAAGCCCTACCGCAACCGCCCCTTGCAAGAACCGGACAACAATTTCGCGCAGAGGTTTGTGTGCGTCGTCAAGAAGAAGCTGGAAAAACAGTCATACATTCCGTATAAGAACAAATACGGTGGAGGATATCTCGTAGTACCTATAATGAATCCTTTGTTCAACGAGCAAACATTCCAGGCCATGAAGGCTGCTTGGGCAACCTTCGCCCCCACCGTCAACGACCTTGGGTGCTTTAGTAGCGTATATATTCTCTCCGCATCGAATGATCCAATCGAATTTCTGCCGTTGTGAGCCGAATGACTTCATGCAACACATACAATGCAAACGCTTGGTCGAAGTTGTAGAGAGACATGTCCGGCGAGGGACCTAAAGCGCTTTTATTGCGGCCGGCCTATGGCCTTCAGCACCCAGGTTCCGGAGCCGAAAAGGTTCTGTCCCGGATTGTCTCCGACGCTCTGACAATTGCGCGGGGACGCGACGCTGCGGACGTATCGGCGCGCATACGAATTGGTAAATATGAATTTCGCGAGCAAGATTACCAGCAAATTTTAATTTGGGCGAACGCAACGGGGAAAAGCCCTGAGGATTTGGTCAGTTTGCTGGCGGAGGTCAAGAGCGCATTTTTGGATGGCAGTTCCTTTTTGGTTGAAAACGGCTCGATTAAGCAAGTCGCCTTTCCGAAGAAGCTAATTTTGAAGCCAAGAAAGCTGGAAATAGTCCATGGGCAAGCGATCATAAAAATTCGCTGTTGTGGAAATGACTTAACCGAACTAGATCTCTCCAATGTTCCAGCGCTGACGGAGCTCTGGTGTGAGGAGAACCAACTCACCGAGCTCGACCTCTCCAACGTTCCAGCGCTGACTGAGCTGATTTGCTCGGCAAACCAACTCACCGAACTCGACCTCTCGAACGTCCCGGCGCTGGGCGCACTAGCTTGCGCGCAAAACCAACTCACCAAGCTCGACCTCTCGAATGTCCCGGCGCTCATGGAGCTCTATTGCGGCAAGAACCAGCTGACTGAGCTCGAACTCTCCAACGTCCCGGCGTTGACTAATCTGAGATTCTGGGAAAATCAGCTCACTAAAATCGACCTCTCCGAGGTCCAGGCGCTGACCACTTTGAATTGCTGGGGAAACCAAATCGCCAAACTCGACCTCTCGAACGTCCCGGCGTTGACCAATCTGTATTGCTACGAAAACCAACTCACTGAACTCGACCTTTCGAACGTCCCGGCGTTGACCAATCTGATTTGCGCATGGAACGAACTCACCGAACTCGACCTCTCGAACGTCCCGGCGTTGACAGAGCTGATTTGCTCGGAAAACCAACTCACCGAACTCGACCTCTCGAACGTCCCAGCATTGACCAATCTGGCTTGCCCGCAAAACCAACTCACCGAACTCGACCTCTCGAACGTCCCGGCGCTCACGGAACTCTATTGCAGCAAGAACCGGGTGACTGAGCTCGATCTCTCGAACGTCCCAGAGCTGACTAAGGTGAATTGCGAGAATAATAAAATCAGTGAGCTTGATGTTCGTGGAAATCCTAATCTCAAAGGGCTCAAACGCGACCAATCAGTTAGGATTATCAAACGCGAATGGCAGGCGTTTACTGATGCATGGTAAGGAATGGCTGCTTCTCGATACCGAGACAACAGGTTTTGTGCCGCCGATCATCGTCGTCGAACTTGCGGCTCAACGGATGCGTGGGTGGGAGCCTAATGGCGCGCCGTTCCGGCGACTGCTCGATCAAAATGTCGACATCCCACCCGAGTCCTCGCGCGCGCACGGCTACACCAGCGAAATTCTTGAACGCGATGGCGAACCCGCAATCGACGTATACCGCGACTTCGCGGCCTATACGGGCGACCTTCCGATCGTCTCCTATAACCTCAAATACGACCTCGAAGTTGTGTTGAAGCCGGAATGGAGCAGGCTTGGCATCAAGCCTATCGGGTCGCAAGGATTCTGTGTGCTGAGACTGGCGCAGAGGCTGCTTGATCCCGTGCCGGCCGGGAATTGCAAACTTCAGACGCTTCGCCAATTTTATCGCCTGCCCGAGCGTGGAGCGCACACGGCGATGGGCGATGCCGAAACTGTCATCGACCTATTGAGAGAAGTTCTTCACCCAATCGCGCAAGCCCAAGGGCTCGCTACTTGGAACGATATCTGCACTTTTGCAGAAGGAGATTGGTTTCCCTCCCGCATCGCGTTCGGAAAATTCAAGGGGCGCGATTTTAGGGACGCAACTGATGACGAGCAATTTAAAAGCTGGCTGGTTTGGCTCTCGGAGTCTTCAAACCAGCGCAGCGCTGCAATGGGCAAATGGTACCTCTCGCAACTGGTTGCGGCAACTAAGGCCGGCAAAGGCCGTTCGACCGAGCACGTATTTGATCGCGCAAATGTGCGCCGAGAGAAGGAAGCCTTCCGGCCTTCCCCCGGAAGTGACGTCACTCTTTATCGAAATCTCGAAATCGAGCGCCTACAGGCATTAATCGCTTCCGCGCGGTCTCGGCTTGCCGAACTCGGATCCGCTTATACCAAAGACAAGCGTGCCGTTGATTACATACAGGCTCAGATTTTCAAGCTTGTCCGCGAGCAATATCAGGCCAGAGACAGAATCAAGCTTATCATAGAATACCGGCGCAAATTTCTTGACGCATTAATCGCCGAAGGCGAGGAGCAAGCAGAGCAAGTCGCAAACGAGTATAAGGAGGCACGTGCTGAGTCAGACACAAATTATGATAAGGCCAGCGCTGCGGCGGCGAGTCAGCGGATTTTGTCGGAAGAGGATCAAGCCGCGTTAACCCTGCTATGGAGAAAGCTCGTAAAGCTATTTCACCCTGATCGCTTCGCTAGCGAGCCAGAAAAGAAAGCCGCATTCGAAAAGTTGACGGCTGCAATCAATCAGGCGCGCGACGAGGGAAACATCGAGCTCCTGCGCGAAATCGCCGATGATCCTGATGGGTTTATGCTTCGCCAAGGATGGGGTGCTCTGGACCTCACCGAAGAGGTCGAAATCAAAGCACTACACAAGCTTTATGCCTCGCTCCAGCTAGAAATTGTAAATTTGCTGGAAATGCTGAACCGGCTTCACGAGAGCCCCGAACACGAGCTTCTCACGCTTAGCCAAAAAAAGCCCCAGCTTGTTGAGGAAATTGCCGAGCAACAGAGGAAGGCCATCTCCGACGAGATTGCCGCGCTTATCGAGGAAGCCGCGCGGCTTCAGAGAGAAATCGATGAGCTTTCTGGAGCGGAGGATAACGCCATCGCCTGAAAACATCACCTCTGCACCGCCCCGCGGAGGCCGCGGCCAGAGCATGCGCCGGAAAAGTCAAAGCAAAATATTGCCGGGAAGATTTACTTTAAAATACGCGAAGCGCGGCTCTTTTTTCCAGGCAGCTGCTGCTTTAACTTGTCCATTCCGTGCCATGGATCGGAGCCGAGGCCGTCGAGCCGCCGATTATAATTGACCAGCGTGAAATGATCAGCGCTGCCAATGGCGTCGAGTTCGCTCCATTCCAAGGGCATCGATATGCCAGCCTCCGGCCGCGCCCGGG
>JBOHJV010000191.1:0-5074 GCA_050728695.1 Methylocella sp.
CTAATCGCCGCAAACAGCGGGAAAGGCGTCGCCGAGCGGGCCAGCGCACCGTATAGGATGATGGTGCCGCCCTGAGTGGCTGCCTGCGCCAGGGTTTCCACGCCTTCGCCGGCCACCGGGTCGAAGGTAACCCGTGCGCCGTTGCCACCGGTGATCCGCTTCACTTCCTCAGCCAGATCCTGGTCCTCGGTCGTGATCACGTGCTGCGCACCGTGGCCAAGCAGCGCTTCGCGCTTTGCGCTTCTGCGTGTGGCTGCGATCGAGATCGCGCCCGCGGCGTTAGTGATCTGTATTGCCGCGAGCCCGACGGAGGATGAAGCCGCCGTGATGACCACCGCGTCTCCGGGAACGAGCCGCGCCACGTCGTTCAGCGCTCCGTAGGCAGTCAAGTACTGCATCCAGATCGCCGCCGCCTGTTCCCAAGAGAGGTTGTCCGGATGCTTCACCGTCGCGGCCGCTGGGACGATCGCCTGCTCGCCGTAGACGTTGTACTGGTTCATCGAGAATGCGGGTATAGTCGAGACCTTGTCGGCGATTGCGAACGTGGTCACGCCCTCGCCGATCGCCTCGACCGTACCCGCGGCCTCGTAGCCGAGCCTACCCGGCAGCTTCGGCTGCTCCAGATACATACCAGACCGAAACATGGCTTCCGCCCGGTTGAGACCTAACGCATGCACACGCAGCCGCAGCTCGCCGGGTCCTGGTGCCCCGACATCCACCTCGTCGATCTGCAGAACCTCGGGGCCACCGGTCTTATGAAATTGGATCACGCGCGCCATCGCTTACTCCTGTTGCCGAGATCTATTTTGGCGATGCGGCCCAGATGCGCTCCGATCGTCATGCCGGGCGCGGAACGAACCTTCCGCGTCATTTAGCCTTTTCTTGCCAAAGCCCGATCGCCGCGCCGGCCGGATCCATGATGATGGAAAAAGAGCCAGCTCCCGTCACCTCCGTGACATCCTTGCAGACCGTCGCGCCAAGCGATTTCGCCTTGGCGGTCGCCGCTGCCACATCGTCGACCAACACGTAAGGCATCCAGGCGGTGGGGATGCCAGGCGCCGGAGTCTTCATCATGCCGCCGCCGGTGCCCTCGCCCACCCGGATCATCGTGTAGGTGAAGCCGGGCGCCATCTCCATGTCGTCCAGATTCCAGTCGAACAATGCGCCGTAAAAAGACTTTGCCTTGCCGGTATCGGGTGTGGTGAGTTCGACATGCACAAATGGGTTGGCCATGATGGCTCCTTTGGATTGTTTGGTTGCAGGTTCCTTGCTCAGGGTTCACGGCTGTGGTGTGGCAACGCCGCCCAGTCGCTGGGGGGTCCGGAGCATGCGCACGATTATATCTTGGGCGGCGCGGGACGAGGCTAAGCGGCCACTATGACGATTTTGCGATGGCGGGGGCGGCGTCAAAACACGGTCCGGCTGCGGATCGCGGCGGCAAGCGTGCCTTCATCGAGATAGTCGAGCTCGCCGCCAACCGGAACGCCATGCGCGAGCCGCGTGATCTTGACCTTCGAATCGGCCAAAAGGCCGGTGATGTAATGCGCGGTTGTCTGTCCGTCCACCGTGGCATTGACGGCGAGGATCACCTCCTTGACGCGATCGGCCGCGACCCTATCCACGAGGCTCGCGAGGTTTAAGTCCTGCGGGCCCATGCCGTCGAGCGGCGACAAGGTTCCGCCGAGCACGTGATAGCGCGCGCTCAGAACTGCGGCGCGTTCGAGCGCCCAGAGATCGGCCACCGTCTCGACGACGACGAGCGTGTCGCGGCCGCGCCGCTCGTCCCGACACAATGTGCAAGGGTCGCAGGTATCGGCATTGCCGCAGGCGCGGCAGGTCACGATCCTTTCGCACGCCACGCGCAGCGCATCGGCGAGCGGCGCAAGAAGTTCCTCGCGCTTGCGTATCAAGTGCAGCGCGGCGCGGCGCGCCGAGCGCGGTCCAAGCCCCGGCAGACGCGCCAGCAATTGGATGAGCCGCTCGATCTCGGGACCCGCGACGCGTTCGCCCATTGCACAAGAGCTCTCAACGTGGCGGCATCAGAGCGGCAGTTTCATGCCCGGCGGCAGCGCGAGGCCCGCGGTCATGCCCTTCATTTTTTCTTCCATCAACCGCTCGGCCTTTCTGCGCGCATCCTCATGCGCGACGACGATCAAATCTTCAAGGATCACTTTCTCATCGGCTTTGAGAAGTTGGTCGTCGATCGTAAGCCCCTTCATCTGGCCCTTGGCGGTGAGGATAACGCGAACCAAGCCGCCGCCTGCCTGCCCCTCGACCTCGATCCGCTCGAGTTCCGCCTGCATTTCCTGCATTTTCGCCTGCATGGCCTGCGCTTGCTTCAACAAACCCAACATGTCGGGCATGGCCGTTTCCCCTTGCTTGCGAAGAAGAGCGAACCCGCGGGCAATGCCCATTCAAAGCTCGTCTTCCCCGCCCTCGTTAAAGCCGACTTCATCGTTCGTCTCGCCGTCCGTTGCCGGGGACGGCATGGTTCTCGGCGCGGTCTCGCAGGCGCGGACCGCGGCAATCTCGGCGCCCGGAAACGCGGCGAGCACGCTTTGGACCAGCGGCTCGGCGCGCGCGCCGGACAAAGCCTCGGCCGCCCTGGCGTCCTCCTGCTCCTTAAAACTCGGGGCGCCGGGCGCGCTCGAAATTGCGACCATCCAACGGCTTCCCGTCCATTCCTGCAAGCGCCGCGCGAGAGTTTGCGCAAGCTGCGGCGAGACGCCGGGCGCGGTTGAAAATTCGATGCGGCCTTGCTCGAATCGAACGAGGCGCACGTCGCGTTCAAGCGCAAGCTTCATTTGAATGTCGCGATGGCGGGCAGCGAGCGCGACCACATCCTCGAACCGGGAAAGCGCCATCGAAGGCGCGGCGGCATTTTCGCGTGGCGTGGGCGCAATTCCGAATGTGGAGCTCGCAATGGGCGCCAGTTCGGGCGCGCCGCCGCCTGCATCGTGGCGGCGAGAGCCTTCTTGCGCCTCGCCGCCTGACATTGCGGCGAGCTTGCGCAGAGCCTCGTCTGGCGCCGGCAAGTCGGCAGCGAAACCGATTCTTACCAGCACCATGTCGGCGGCGGCAAGCGGGCGCGGCGAATCCTTCACTTCGCGCAGGCCCTTTTGCAACAATTGCCAAGCGCGGGTTAGAACCTGCATCGACAACTCTTGCGCGAACCGACGGCCGCGCGTTCGCTCTTCCGGCGTCAAGGAGCCGTCCCGCGCGGCGTCCGGCACGAGTTTTAGGCGGGTGACGAGATGGATGAATTCCGCGAGTTCGGCAAGAACTTCGGACGGATCGGCACCAAAGTCATGCATCTCCTTCAAGGCGCCGAGGGCCTCCGCGATCTGGCCGCGCATGAGGGCTTCGAAAAGATCGACGATCCGACCCCGGTCGGCAAGCCCCAGCATCGCGCGCAACGCCTCCGGGCCGATCGCGCCGGGCAGACCCGCGCCATGAGCTATGGCTTGGTCGAGAAGCGACAGCGCGTCGCGCACCGAGCCTTCCGCCGCGCGCGCGATCAGGCTAAGCGCCTCGTCCTCGATGGCGACAGCCTCCTTGGCGCAGATCGAAGCGAGGTAGCCGGTCAGCACGCTCGCATCGACGCGACGCAAATCGAACCTTTGGCAGCGAGAGCGCACGGTGACCGGAACCTTTTCGATCTCGGTTGTCGCGAACACGAATTTCACGTGATCGGGAGGCTCTTCCAGGGTTTTCAAAAGGCCGTTGAAAGCCTGTTTGGAGAGCATATGCACTTCGTCAATGATGTAGACTTTTGTGCGCGCCATGACTGGCTTGTAGCGGGCGCTCTCGATGATTTCGCGCACGTCGTCGATCCCCGTATGCGAGGCGGCGTCCATTTCAATAACATCGACATGGCGCGATTCGATGATCGCCTGGCAATGCACGCCAAGCTCCGGCATATGGATCGTTGGGCGCGTCGCCGCCGGGCGCCCGGGCCGCGCGGGAACTTCGTAATTGAAGGCGCGGGCCAGGATGCGCGCCGTGGTGGTCTTGCCGACGCCGCGCACCCCGGTCAGAATATAGGCTTGGTGGACGCGGTCGAGGTCGAAGGCGTTCGACAGCGTCTGGACCATGGCGTCCTGGCCAATTAGGTCCTCGAAACGCGCGGGGCGGTACTTGCGGGCAAGGACGCGATAGGCCGCCTGTTTCCCAGTTTGGTCTTTCGCGGCCGCGATTGCGCCAAAGCCAAGCTCTGGATCGGCCTCGTCATGGGCGCTCAACGGCGGTTCCTTGCCGTCCGGCATCGCGCGGGCCTCTCAGAGGATTGACTCGGGCCACGCCACTGCCCAGCGGCCCGGCCGGCCTGCCGGGCAAAGCCGAGTTGCCGCGTAGCTGCCAAAGTGGGAGGTTGGACAGAGACCCGCCCGGTCTCGTTAGGGCTGCTTCCTTCCGGACCTGACCCGGTTGGCGAGTGGTGCGTCCACCGCCAACCTCCCAGCCTCTATTTGGACCACGCGGGGAATTTCCGCAAGTTTCGCGAATTGAAGGGGTCAATAGCCGCCTGACGCCGTGATACTTTCGCCCGTCAGCCATCCGGAACTATCGGATGCCAGGAACACCGCAACCCGCGCGATGTCGTCCGGCTGGCCCAAGCGCCCAAGCGGGGTCGCCGCCACTATCCGCTTTTCAATATCGCTTCCGACGATCCCGAGTTGATGGAAGCCCTCGGTTTCCACGCCGCCTGGGGCGACGGCGTTCACCCGGATCTTGCGGGCCCCCAGCTCCTTCGCAAGCCCGCGCGTGATCGTGTCGACGGCGCCCTTGGTCGCCGCATAGACGACCGAGTTCGGCGTCGGATTTTTACTTACAACGGAGCTGAGGTTGATCACGCTTCCCCCGGCAGGCCCGAAATACTTCAACGCCTCTCGTGTCGCCAGGAGCGTTCCCAGGACGTTGATGTTGAACTCGCGGTGGAACTCGGCCTCTGTCACGGCCTCGAGCGGCGCGAAAGCAAAGACTCCGGCGTTGTTCACCAGCACATCAAGCGTTCCGAAAGCTTTTTTCGTCTCCTCGAACAGCCGCTGCACGTCTTTTGCCTCCGAAACGCTTCCAT
>JBOHJV010000192.1:0-5050 GCA_050728695.1 Methylocella sp.
TTGGTTAGTGTCCCAGCGCTATCTGCGCCGTACCAGCTCAGAATCTCTCTCACGCGCGGTGTCATCGTTGCTCTCCTCGTCGCATTTTCGCGCCAACAATTGCGGGTAATCCATGAGAATACGGGATAAACGACAACTGTCCGTTCGATTCTTTTTGACGCTAAAAGGCGGGACCGAGCGTAAACATATCTATCGGTCGCAGTCCAACGGCGGGGGTGAGAAATGCGCCTTACGGTTTGGATGGAGCGTCAGCTGTACCTGAGCAATAGCGCCGGATAACGGCAGGTAAGGCCTATCAGCCTAGCTCAAAATGCGACCAAGTTCTCTGCTTTCCGTAGGCCATTGGGAAGCTTATGTCTGCACTTGGCCATTTGCCAGATCGCTTGGCCATGACGCCGCACGTACAAAGGAAATTACGGAAACGAACACTGCCTTTAAGAGGCGCGCGTTCCTTGATGATATGCTCTGTATCACTATAAATATACTCGACGCTGGCATGTAACTTTCCCCTACAAAAAAATACGTTTCGGCAAATTACGGTTGCGTGGAGCGTTCACAACAGTTATGGTTAACCTTCCAAGAAGGGGAGGAATTGAATATTGATAATTGTACTATTATGTCAGTCCTAAAAGCCGGTATTCAGTTTCCCCTGACATGCCTAACGTATTTGAGCAAAGGAGCAGCAAAATGAAACCATATGTTGCCATCGCGGCGTCACTTGCGGCGCTCGCTTCCGTCCAAGCGCGCGCGGCGACCACCATCCAGTTCCCGATGACCGTGTCGGCAGGCGCGAAGACGTGCCTGCCCAACGCCCAAGCCATGGTCACCGTCCATAAATTCGGGGACTTCGAAAATCTCGAGATCGTGGTCACTGGACTGCCGGCAAACACCGGCTTCGACTTTTTCATAATTCAGGCTCCGACCGCGCCGTTCGGGGTCGCCTGGTACATGGGCGACGTTACGACCGGCGGGGGCGGTAGTGGTGTCGGCAATTTCGTCGGCCGCTTCAGTAGCGAAACTTTCATAATCTCCCCCGGCGGCGAGCCCACGGTGAATGAATTTCCTTCGCCGCCCGCCTTCGTCCCGGAGGCACCCACAGGCATAGCGACCCTTCCCATACAGATGTATCACCTTGGGCTTTGGTTCAATTCGGCGGCTGACGCCGCAACGGCAGGTTGTCCGGCAACCCACACACCGTTCAACGGAGAACATAACGCCGGCATCCAGGTTCTGAACACGTCAACATTCCCCATTACCGCAGGTCCTTTGATCAAAATCCCATAACGGTATCGGGGGGAAGCGAATCGCGCCTCCTCCAGCTACAAAATGGCAGAAACTATGCGGCCCCGCCCTTGTGGCGGGGTTCGACTTATATTCGCTTGCCGGCCCAAAGCGATGTGGAGACCGCGACCACCCGCCGCCGGACAAAGTTTAAGAACTCTCCGCCACATTTATGCTATTTTGCGGACTGAAAGTGATGCTAGCGTGGCAGCGCGGGTTGCGATGGAAGGTCGCGGCCATCTGGTTTACTTGCGATGAATGAGCAGAGCGCGTGAAAAGTGGCTTTAAGAAAACGCGAAAGGCGTGGCACGGAGCCGCGCGCGGGCTATTGATCCCTGTAGCCGCGGTAGCCGTGATGGCGGCCCTGCCCCTCCCGGCCTCGGCGGATTCATGGTTGGATTCACTCAATCCTCTTAGCTGGTTTGCCGGCGAAAAATACAAAACCCAGATCCTGCCCGATGTACCGGCGGACGATCTCTACAATCAAGCGCTCGCAAGGCTTCAATCCAAGGATTACGACGGCGCGGCAAAAAAATTCGCCGAGCTCGAAAAGCAATATCCCTATTCGCAATGGCAAAGAAAAGGGATTTTGATGACCACCTTCAGCCAATATCAAAACGCGAGTTACGACGACGCCATTGCCTCAGCGAAACGCTACATCGGGTTATTCCCGACGTCCCCCGATGTCCCTTATGCCTATTATCTTGAGGGGATGTCCTATTACAATCAAATCCCGGACATAAACCGCGATCAGGACCTTGCGGCGAAGGCGGTTGAAATATTCACCCTGATCACCGTGAAATTCCCGAAGTCGGAATATGTCGAGGATGCACGCTATAAGCTGCAAGTTGCCCGCGACCAGCTTGCCGGCAAGGAGATGCTCGTCGGTCGCTATTATCTAAACCAGCATAATTATGCGGCGGCGATCAACCGCTTTCGCGAGGTTCTGTTCAAATATCAGACGACTCGCCACGCCGAGGAAGCCTTGGAACGGCTGACCGAGGCCTATCTCGCGCTCGGTATTCCCAGCGAGGCACAGACCGCGGCGGCGGTTTTAGGGCATAATTTTCCGGAGTCGGTCTGGTACAAGGATGCTTATGCGCTGCTCCAAGGAGGCGGGCTGCAGCCGCATGAGGACCAGGGGTCCTGGATTTCAAAAGCGTTCCACAAAATGGGCCTCGGCTGAGGAGGTCGAAGATGGCCGGCTCGACCATTATTCCATGCCTGCGGTACAAGGATGCCAAACGCATGATCGACTGGCTTTGTGGGGCTTTCGGGTTTCAGCCCCAAGCCGTGCATGAAGACGGCAAGGGCGGCATTGCCCATGCGCAGCTGACGCTGGGCAGCGGCATGATCATGCTGGGCTCCGCGCGGGATGGTCATGATGAGTTTGGTCAGGTGCAATCGACGCCGGCCCAGCTTGGAGGAACAACCCAAAGCCCCTATGTGGTGGTGGCCGACGCCGACGCGATTTACCGGGACGCCAAAGCTGCAGGCGCGGAAATCGTGATCGAGATCAAGGACGAGGATTACGGCGGCCGAGACTTTTCCTGCCGCGATCCGGAAGGTCATCTGTGGAATATCGGTACCTACGATCCTTGGAAAACGTGAGGCCGGTTCGGCAGCGCCTGACTATAAATTTCGCCTCATGACCTGGAACGTCCATCCCCGCGTGGCAAAATCCTCCAGCGCGCGGTGAGAATATGAATAAATAAGAAAATCCGTTAAATTGATCGACTGGAGCCCTTTCCCGTTTCCATAAGAGATATACAGAGCGCTGGCCGCGCCACATGGAGGCGCATCGGGGAGCCCCTCGACCCCATGCTCGTTCAACTATCTATCCGCGACATCGTTTTGATCGATAAGCTTGATCTCGAATTCGACCGTGGCCTAACCATTTTGACTGGCGAGACCGGCGCCGGCAAATCGATTCTTCTCGATGCGTTCTCGCTGGCGCTTGGCGCGCGGGGCGACGGCGGCTTGGTCCGTCACGGCGCGCCGCAAGGTCAAGTCAGCGCGGCATTCGAATTGGCGGAGAACCACAAGGCGGTCGCCGCGGCGAGGGCACGAGACATCGAAACCGGCGGCAGCCTTATTTTGCGGCGCCAGCAATTGGCGGATGGCCGCAGCCGCGCTTTCGTCAACGATCAGCGGATGACCACGCAAGGGTTGCGGGCGATCGCGAGCGAACTCGTTGAAATTCATGGCCAGCACGACGACCGCGCGCTCGTCAATCCAGGCACGCATCGTCAATTGGTCGATGCCTTTGGCGGTTTGAACCTTGCGGCCGCCGGAGTGCGTGCCGCCTGTACGCGGGTGCGGGGTCTCAAGGCCGAGCGCGCGCGCGAGCAAGCGCGGGTCGATAAGGCGCGCGGTGAGGCCGACTATTTGCGCCACGCCTCTACCGAGTTGACCGGGCTTGCCGCGGAACCCGGCGAAGAAGCCTCGCTCGCCGAGCGCCGGTCCACTATTATGGGGGCCGAGAAGGTCGCGGCCGAACTGCGCGATGTCCACGCGACGGTTACGGGCGAGTATTCGCCGATGCCTGCTTTCTCCGCCGCGCTGCGCAGGCTCCAGAGGCGTCAGACTCAGGCGCCCGGCTTGATCGCGCCCGCCGCCGAGGCGCTCGATGCCGCCCTGAACGCACTCGATCTCGCGGGGCAAGCCCTCGATCAAGCCTTGCGGGAGGCGGATTTCGATCCGCGCGAATTGGAGCGGGTTGAAGAAAGGCTGTTTGGCTTGCGCGCCGCGGGACGCAAATATGGG
Organism: Methylocella sp.; assembly: GCA_050728695.1. Lineage (GTDB taxonomy): Bacteria > Pseudomonadota > Alphaproteobacteria > Rhizobiales > Beijerinckiaceae > Methylocapsa. Next base: position 4,048 of record JBOHJV010000192.1, read on the forward strand.
GTTCCCGTCGATGCGCTTGCCTCTCTCGCCGAACAATTCGCGGCCGAGCTTGCCGCCCTCGACTCCGGGGAGGCAAGGCTCTCGCAATTAACCCAAGAGGTGGAGGCCGCGCAATCTGGCTATGCGACGGCGGCGCGGGCGTTGTCGGAGGCGCGCAAGAAAGCCGCCGCCGCGCTCGATGCCAAAGTGACCGCCGAACTCGCGCCACTCAAGCTCGAAGGCGCCCATTTTACAACCGAATTCCACATTGAGCCAGAAGGCCCGGACGGCTACGATCAAGTCGAGTTTTGGGTGCAAACCAATCCCGGAAGCAAGCCTGGCCCCCTGTTGAAAATCGCCTCCGGCGGCGAACTTGCCCGTTTCATGCTGGCCCTGAAAGTGGTTCTTGCCGAGCGAGGCTCGGCTCCGACACTTGTCTTTGATGAAATCGACACGGGGGCCGGCGGTGCGGTGGCCGATGCCATAGGTCAGCGGCTTGCGCGGCTCGCGGCTCGCGTGCAGGTGCTTGCCGTGACCCATGCGCCGCAAGTCGCGGCCCGCGCGCGAGGCCATTTGCGCATCGTCAAGGACGCCGGTCAAGGCAACAGAGTCGCGACGCGGGTCTCAATTCTCGAAAAGGAAGCACGGCGCGAGGAAATCGCCCGCATGCTGGCCGGGGCGACGATTACCGAGGAGGCGCGAGCCGCCGCTGCCCGGCTTTTGGAGGGCGCGCGATGAAAATGGAGCGCCCTCCCCGGGCGATAAAAGCACTCGTGGAACTACGGCCGCGGCCGCGACCCGCGCCGACGACCGACGTTCGATGGTTTTCAAGAGCAACCAGATGTGAGGAGTGCGTTCAAATGCCCGGGAAAATGGCCAGCTCGGCCTGCCCGAGGTCAGGGTCATGCAAAGAATCTTTCCGGTTACGGCGGCGATTGCGGCGGGGCGGTCTTCGCGGAAATTTTCGCGGGCTTCGGGCACGCTTAGCCCGGCTCGGCGGATGATTGCGAGGACGAGATTTCGG
>JBOHJV010000193.1:0-5022 GCA_050728695.1 Methylocella sp.
CGACGAATTCCAGGGACACGAAAGCTTGCAAGCTGCGCGGCGCGAATGTGTCCCGCAAAGCCCGGCCGACCGGTAACGCCTCAGTTTGAAATTTGAAAATCAAGAGCAGCAAGGCTGACGCCGTTTCAGGCGGCTGCTTGTTCCCAATGCAGCCGCGATCAATAAATCGCTTTGCTCATCAAGAACGTCGATCCATCGTTGCGCTCCTCGAACCTGTGCAGTTGATAACCGAGTCGTTCGTAAAATCGGCGCGCCGTGATCGACGAGGACAGCCACAGCACGGTATGCCCGCTAGCGGCTGCGCGTTTCTCAAGATGACCGACAAGACGTACGCCGATGCCTCGACGTTGCAGACGAGGGTCGACGAACAGCGAATGCAACTTGCCGCCGCCGATGCTGACGGTTCCTGCTATTGCGTTGTCGCAGGTGCCAGCGAAGACCTCTCGCTCCGCCATCTTTTGAATGACCTGTTCCGGCGTAAAATTGGCGCAGATCAGGTCGATAATCCCAGGCGAGTAGTCAGGCGCATTGGTCGCGCGGACGGCGTGCTGTATGAGCGCGCTCAGCGTCGGCGCGTCAGCCGCGTTCGCGGCGCGAATCGTGAGGCCGGCCGTCAGGCAAGGATTAACGTCTGGGCCTGAGGGCGTCACGTCCGCTCCTGGCGGAATTCAGACCGCATTCTCATATTGACCCCTTGGTCCGATATTAAACTAGCCAACGCCCGGAAACCGTGAGGGTAGCCAAGGGCGCGGCAAGTTGCTAGAGCATTCCGCTATCCATGCGCCAATCCATCCTTCGAGCCATTCCATGCGCAACGGCGCTATTACCCGAAAAACCAAGGAAACCGACATCGAGGTCAGTGTCGAACTCGACGGCGTTGGCCGGGCCAAAATTGCGACCGGGATCGGCTTTTTCGACCATATGCTGGAACAGCTTGCGCGCCACTCGCTGATTGATATCGATATCCGCGCGACGGGCGATCTACATATCGATCAGCATCATACGGTCGAGGATACTGGCATCGCGCTCGGTCAGGCGGTGCGCCAGGCCTTGGGCGACAGGACCGGCATCGCCCGCTTCGCGGATGTGCTTTTGCCGATGGACGAGACTCTTACGCGTGTTGCCGTGGATATTTCCGGCCGCTCTTTTCTGGTCTTTCGGACGAAATTCGCGCAAGGAAAAATCGGCGCCTTCGATAGCGAACTCGTGCGTGAGTTTTTCCAGGCCTTTGCCACCCATGCCTTGATGACTGTTCACGTCGAGACTTTATATGGCGAAAATGCGCATCATATCGCGGAATCTTCATTCAAGGGCTTGGCCCGCGCCTTGCGCGCGGCGGTTGCGCTCGACCCGCGCCAAAAGGGCGCGATCCCGTCCACCAAGGGTTTGCTTTCCTGCTAATGGTTGCGAAGGAGGCAAACCATGGCGCTCTATTCGGTCCATTTGCATGGCGACGGGCCCCAATCCGTTGCCGAGGCGGCGTTCGTGCGGCAGGCTTTTAGTTGGAAGGCGTTCTTTTTTGGCCCGCTTTGGCTGGCGTGGTACCGGCTTTGGGCCGGCCTCGCGCTTTGGGCCGCCGCTTATTCGATCCTGTTTGCGGCCACGCTCACTGTTGTTTCGGCCGGGGCTGGCCTCTTCATAGCCTTGGCATTGCAAATCCTGCTCGGCCTCGAGGCAAACCGGCTGCGCGAGGCAAAGCTCGAGCGCCAAGGGTATCGTCTCGTCGAAATCATCGGTGCCCCCGCCCGGGAGGAGGCGGAAATCGCTTTCTACCGGCAATTCGAAACGCCGGAGGGGCCGCTCGCCGGTGGCGCGTCCGGCGCGCGAGGCGGCGCCGAGTCGTGAGGGCGCGCGCATGAATGTCGCCATCGTCGATTACGGCTCGGGCAATCTTCACTCCGCCCGCAAGGCATTCGAACGCGCCGCGCGCGAGGCTGGCCTTGCCGCGACAATCGCTGTCACCCGCGATCCGGACGAAGTTTTCCGCGCGGATCGCATCGTTTTGCCCGGCGTCGGCGCCTTCGCCGATTGCAAGCGCGGCCTCGACTCCGTGCCGGGAATGCTCGCTTCCATGACCGAGGCGGTGTGCGAGAAGGCTCGTCCGTTCCTCGGGATTTGCGTCGGCATGCAATTGCTGGCCACGCGAGGACTTGAATATCAAACCACGCCTGGCCTTGGCTGGATCGGCGGCGATGTCGAGCCAATCGATTCGCAAGCCGGACGCTTGCGCATCCCGCACATGGGCTGGAATACGCTGCAGGCGGCAAGCGTGCACTCGCTTCTCGCCGGGATCCCAGCCGGGGAGGATGGCTTGCACGCCTATTTCGTGCATTCCTATGCGTTCCGGCCCTCGCGCGACGACTGCGTCATAGCGGCGACCGATTACGGCGGTCCAATCGCCGCGCTGATCGCGCGCGAAAATATCGCGGGGACCCAGTTCCACCCGGAAAAGAGTCAGGCGCTCGGCCTCGCGCTGATCGCCAATTTCCTCAGGTGGCGGCCGTGATTTTGTTTCCGGCGATCGATCTCAAGCAGGGCAGTTGCGTGCGCCTTGAGCAGGGCGACATGGCGAGGGCCACGATCTTCAACGAGCACCCCGCCGCCCAGGCCCAGGCGTTCGCGCGCCTAGGATTCGCATACCTCCATGTCGTCGATCTCGACGGCGCCTTCGCCGGGCGCTCGATGAACGCGGCCGCTGTCGAGGCAATCCTCGCGGGCGTCGAAATACCCCTCCAGCTCGGCGGTGGCATCAGGGACATCAACGGCATCGAAGCCTGGCTCGGCAAGGGCGTCGCGCGGGTCGTCCTGGGAACACAGGCGGTCCGCGATCCAGATTTCGTCCGGCAGGCGGCGCGGCTTTATCCCGGCCGCATTGCGGTCGGCATCGACGCGCGCACGGGCAAGGTCGCGGTCGAAGGCTGGGCCAAGACCTCGCGTTTCGCAGCGGTCGAGCTCGGCAAGAGATTCGAGGATGCGGGAGTAGCCGCGGTCATCTATACCGACATTTCGCGTGATGGCGTGCTTAGGGGCCTGAACATCGAGGCGACCTTGGCGCTCGCCTCTGCGCTGACAATTCCGGTGATCGCCTCGGGCGGCCTCGCCTCGCTTGACGATATCGAACGCTTGCTGTCGCCGGACTGCGCAAAACTCGAAGGCGCGATCGCCGGGCGGGCGCTTTACGACGGCCGGCTCGATGCCGCCGAGGCTCTGTCGCTGATCCGAAGAGCGCAGACGGTCGTATGACGGTCGATTAAATCAGTAGAGCGATAGCGGTGTCCCTTCCGGCCTTACGGCCCGCGAACGTTGGCGCGTGCCCACGAGCGCCAGAAATGCAGTATCTCGTCTTGTTTCTGGCGGAAGGTGGGGACGGACGGCGCCTTGGCCGCGCCCGTCGTCACGGCAAGACCGTACACCGCGCGGTACAGCACGCGCTCGTCGCTGTCGTTGATCGCGACCTTGGCAAGGGGCGCGACCACATCCGGGGTCGCAATTTCGCAAAGATCGGAGGCCGCGGCACGGCGGACCGCAACCTGCGTCGAGCCAAGCAATACGGCAAGCGCCGGAACCGCCGCGGGCGATTTGAGATGACCGTCGATCGCAATCCCCAGCCAGGACGCGCTGAACGCCAGATCGGGTCCCGGGTTGACGAGGATCGGCGTGACGGACTGTAGATAATCCATTTTGGCGCTGTCTTCATCATCTTTTGCCCTGTCTTCATCATCTTTGGCACTGTCATCATCATCCGAATCAGGCATCAAGAACAGGCTATACATCGCCCAAAGGTGCGCCGGGACTTGGTTCGACGCCGCGATTGTGTCCAGGGCCGGTCCAGCCACCGCATACGGTATCGATTTGAGTGCACTGGCAGCCTCGTAATAGACGTACTGTGCCTGATCAACCGGAGCCGCCGTAATCAAATGCTGGACCCCGTTGACGGGATCGGTCAACGTTGCGGCCGGTGCAGTCAGAACGCTGGTCAGCTCTTGGGCCACGCCGCCTAGCACATCGGCGGACGCGGGTTGATTCGGCGCTTGCCGCGGCGAGGCGGCCAGTGCCGGATGGAATGGGTCCGTTACCGTGTAGGTGCTGCCTCCCGGCTGCCGGCGTAAGAAAAAGATACCGTACTGCCGCTCTTGGACCGAAGGGAAGTAAGGATAGTCCTGCGATGCCTGAGCGGGCAGGACGAGGAGCCGTCGCGACGTGCCAGTTCCGCCCTTCAACACCCGGTCCACGGTTACCAGGAAAGGCGTGTTTTGCGTCAGGCTGGCGCGGCCAACGACGATCAGGTCCGAAGCCTGCGCCATCTCCGGCACATCGGGCGAGCCCACGGGCATCGCCTGTGCGGGCTGCGCCGTCACATAACTCGCCAGGAACGCAATCGCGAGAAATTGGTACCTCATAACACAAGCCTTTTGATCGTAGTCGCAACCGGTAACTATGGGCTAGGGCGACGGCGAAACAATGTTAGTGTGCCGCGCGTGATCCTGGTATTTCTGCCACGTGTTCGTTTGCACCGTCACGCCCTTGCCAGGGTGGCCATCGCCAATGCCCCACGTGCCGCTCCAGTGGTCGACTGCCGTCGCACCCAAGGGGCTTTGCGGATTCATGAGTGTGGGCACAAATCCCTTTGCCTCCCCTTCGACAACATCGTTCCAATTGTTCGGATCGAGAAGTATCTTGCAGACTTGGGATGGTCCGCAGTCAATAGGGAAGCGCCAGTTCGTGCCGGGATAATCGTTCACGAGACTCGTGGTGAATTTTTCATTCACGAGAACATTTTCTGGCAGAACATTCATATTTTGATCTAGGATCATGTAGTGGATGCGGGACGAATATGCGTAAGTTTTATTGGCCGTGTCACTCACCCCACTCGGCAGGAGCATATAGGGCTTTCCGACACCCAGGGTGAAGGCGCTTGACGTCGTGTAACCCTCCGTGCTCGTCATCGTAACCTTTACGTTGACAGTCGGCGGCGGCGTGCCAGCGCCCGGGTCGGCGCTCGGAAAGATTTCCACTTTGTTC
>JBOHJV010000194.1:0-4949 GCA_050728695.1 Methylocella sp.
CGACCTAACGACCGCCGTTTTCGCCAATTTTTGCGAATGCCGAAGCAAATGCTCCCGGGATCTCGTCCCGCGTTAGGCAGAGTTGGGGCGAAAATTGTGCCTATTGGGTTGCGCAGCGGCGTGCCCCGCTGCTGGGGCAAAGATCCATGACGATGCAACCGCGCCGTGCGCCAAAAGGCGGCGCGACTCTAAAACCCGCGCATCATAGTAAAGCTTTTGCTCTTTTTTACCGGGCTGGAACAAATAGGCTAGGCGATAGCGTATTGGATTAAAGCTCGTCTTGCCGGTTTCCCCGCCCGCAGCCGCCGCTGGGCGTGCGCGTAATAACGAATGGGGAAAGGAATTATTCGAGCATATAATTATAAGTATTATCTAGATGAATAATTACCATGTTCCGTGTAACAAGAGTACTATGTGGCTGTACTGTCATGCGAAGGGTTCTCTAGTAAAATCGACCATGCGCGCATTCGTTCAAAAACATTGCGGCTCTTTACTAACATGGCCGCGCGAATTTTTCGACGGCCAGAGCGGCGTATTTGTCGTGCTCGTTGCTCTTGCCATGCCGTTGTTGGCCAAAATCCTGTCCAAAACAAAACAATGAGCTGGGCGCGGGCAGGGCGCGCTGCCTCCGGCACCGTGGCCGTCGAGTTTGCTCTTATAGGGCCAGTGCTGTTGCTTGCCATGGTCGGCATGTTTGTGTTCGGGATCGCCCTAAACAATTGGGTTATTCTCACAAATCCGGCGGAGGCAGGCGCCCTTCAATCAAGGTAAAGTATAATGCGAATTTTGTTCCTGAGTATAGTTTTGTCGATCGCGGTACCTTCTCTTGGAATCGCTCAAGATGCGGCAAACTGCGCGCCCGGTTTTGTAGCAAATACCTGCGGCGATTTCACCGGATGCGCTGATCCGGGATGGGCGTGCTGCCCACTCGATTCTTCAGGCAATGCTTGGCAATGGAGCGATCCCGGCTGCGGCAACGTTCAACAGTGAAGAGACTCCCCGCTCCGTTGCATTCATTGCCTGTACGCGGTGAAAGCGCCATGCGTTAGGCGACGGCCTTGATTGCCCTTGCGGTTTTTTCGACGATCTCGCCGATCTCCGCCTCGCTGACGATCAGCGGCGGCGTCAGAATAAGCGTGTCGCCGGCGCTGCGGAGGAGAAGATCGAACGTGTGGAAAGCGCGATCCATCGCGTCGAACCCTCGCTTTCCAGGGGCGCCCGGCCTGGCCTCGAGGTCGATTGCCGCGCTCAACCCGGCGTTGCGGATATCGAGGACATTGGGCAAACCCTTCAAGCCATGCACGGCATCGGCCCAAAAGGGTTCGAGTTGCAGCGCCCGCGCGAATAGATATTCCTTGCCGTAGAGGTCGAGCGCGGCGAGACCGGCGGCACAAGCCAAAGGGTGGCCAGAACAGCTGTAGCCATGCAATAGCTCGACCGCGTGCTCCGGTCCGTCCATGAATGTTTCGTAAATCGGCTGACGGACGATCACGCCGCCCATCGGCACCGTGCCCGAGGTTACGCCCGTGGCGAAGGTGATCATGTCCGGAAGCACGCCATAGCGCTCGGCCGCGAAGGCATGGCCGAGACGGCCGAAGCCGCACGTGCCTTCGTCGAAAATCAGCAGAATGTCATATTTGTCGCAGATCGATCGTAGCCGTTCCAGATAGCCGTTGGGGGGTGGAAGAACGCCGGTTGAACCGGCCATGGGCTCGACGATCACCGCGGCAATCGTCGAGGCATCGTGCACGCCCGCGATTCTTTCAAGTTCGTCGGCGAGATGCGCCCCCCATTCCGGCTCGCCCCTGGTAAAAGCCTGCTTGGCGCGATTGTAAGTCGAAGGAAGATGATCGACGCCGGCGAAAAGAGTGCCGAAGAGCTTGCGGTGTGCGCCGCTGCCGCCGACAGCCATGCCGCCGAAGCCCATGCCATGGTAGCCGCGCTCGCGCCCGATGAGCCTCTGACGGGCGCCTTCGCCACGCAGATTGTGAAAGGCGAGGGCGATTTTTAGCGCGGTATCCACCGCTTCCGAGCCGGAATTGGTAAAGAACACGTGATCCAAATCGCCTGGCGCCAGCGCCGCGATCCGGTTCGCCAAGGCAAACGCTTTCGGATGGGCAAACTGAAACGGCGGCGGAAAAGCGAATTCGCCTGCCTGGGCTATGATGGCCTCGACGATCGGAGCGCGGCAATGCCCGGCGTTGGCGCACCAAAGACCAGCGCTGGCATCGAGGATGGCGCGGCCCTCTGGGCCGAAATAATGCATGTCCTTGGCATAGGCGAGAAGCCGCGGGCTCTGCTTGAACGCACGGTTGGCGGTAAACGGCATCCAATAGGCGTCAAGTTCGTTTACAAGTATCGATTTGGTCGCTGTGATCGAAGTCATGAGCGGCGCCCGCGAGGGAGGAAAGATTCAATTCGGAAAACGGATCGCGATGGTTTTAGGAAGAGGGCAGGCGTTTTCGCGCGCCCGCCAGGCAGCGGCCGGGAAATTGGTATATGACGAGTGTCCGGCGCCCGTATTGGCAGCGAGTTAACAATTATGATTGAAGATAAAACACATTTCGGCCACAGTGAATGAGCTGTTTTATACACTCCTCGGCAAAGGAATGATTTTTGCACTCGTTTCGCTCGCGGCTTTCGCGGCGGGTTTCATCAATGCCGTTGCTGGAGGGGGTTCATTTCTCACCTTCCCGGCGCTGATCGCCGCCGGATTGCCGCCTATCGCCGCCAACGCGTCGAGCACCGTCGCGCTGTTCCCCGGCCAAATCGCGACCGCTTACGCGGCGCGCGACGGGCTCAAAGCCGCCTCGGCCGACAACCGCGTCCACGTAGCCGCTCTCGGGGCCATCAGCCTTGCCGGCGGTCTCGTCGGCGGCCTCCTGCTTCTCGTCACGCCGCAAACTGTCTTCAGCCGAATCGTGCCTTGGCTTATCCTTTTCGCGACCGCGATCTTCGCGGCTGGGAATTTTCGGGTTTCCGACGCGAGCAAGTTTCGGCTGAATCGAATCGGCATTTTCGCCGCGCAAGGATTGGTCGCCGTCTACGGCGGCTATTTCGGCGGCGGCATTGGCATTCTCATGCTCGCCGCGCTCACGCTTTTTGGGCTCCGCGACATTTGGCTGATGAACAGCCTGAAAATTCTGCTCTCGGTGCTGATGAATGCGGCGGCGGTTGTCACATTCGTCATTGCCGGTCTCGTCCATTGGCAATGGACGGTCGTAGCCGCGGTTGGCGCGATTGCCGGAGGTTACGCCGGACTGCATGCGGCACGCCGCGTGCCGGCGCAAATCGTCAAAGGCTTCGTCGTCGCGGTGGGCCTTGTGCTGACCGTCTATTTCTTCATGAAACCGGCATGACGGGGCGCGGCGAACACACAAGGCGGAAAATACCGTGCTGACGATGCGGCAGATTTATTTCGAAGGCCATGGCGGCCCGGACGTAATCAGGACCGGCGAGGCGCCGGTGCCGGAACCGGGGCCAGGCCAGGTCTTGATCGAAGTCACTGCCGCAGGGGTCAATCGTCCCGATTGCTTGCAACGCGAAGGTGCCTATCCGGCGCCTCCGGGCGAGAGCGCCATTCCGGGCCTCGAGATCGCGGGCCGGGTGCTAGCACGTGGGGAAGGCGTTTGCGCGCCAGCCGAAGGCGACGACGTCTGCGCTCTCGTCGGCTCCGGCGGCTATGCGGAATACGCGCTTGCCCATGCGCCACTATGCCTGCCGGTACCGAAGGCTTTGGACGTTGTCGCGGCGGCCGGCCTGCCGGAAAATTATTTCACCGTGTTCGACAACGTTTTCACGCGCGGTAAGCTTGCTCCTGGCGAGACATTCCTGGTGCATGGTGGATCGAGCGGCATCGGCTCGACCGCGATCCAGTTGGCCAAGCATTTTGGCGCACGCGTTATCGCGACCGCCGGCTCGACCGCGAAATGCGCCTTTTGCAATACGCTCGGAGCCGATTTCGCAATTGATTATAAGACTCGGGATTTTGTCGCGGAGGTGAGGAAGATCGCCGGCAAGCATGGCGTCGATGTCGTGCTCGACATGGTCGGGGGCACTTATCTGCAACGGAATATGTCCGTGATGGCTGCGGAAGGCCGTCTTGTTCAGATCGGCTTCTTGCAATCGGCGGCGGTCGAAATTTTCGATTTGCGTCCAATCTTGCTGCGCCGCCTGACCTTGACCGGCTCCACCTTGCGGGCGCGCAGCGTGCAACAGAAAGCGGCAGTGGCCGCCGCGCTTCGCGAAAAAATCTGGCCGCTTTTGGACAAGGGTTTGGTTAAGCCGGCGATCTTTGCCACTTTCCCGCTCGAACAGGCGCGTCAGGCGCATGAAATGATGGAATCGTCCTCGCACCTCGGCAAAATTCTGCTGGCCACCGGGAAATAGGCGCCGCGCTATTCCCTTGCGCTTGTCGCGTTTGTCCACTATCGGCACATGGACAGCTTGGACGCCACCGAGACCTTGGCCACGCTGGCCTGCGCGCAACGGACCGGCGTCCAGAAAAATGCGGCGTTCGATATGGCGTTTGTTGCCCTGAGAGGCTAATCTCCTTGCTCGCCAGTTTGTCGCTGAAAAGCCTCGACCAATTGACGCTCGGCGCGAGATCGGCCAGACCGAGGGCGCGGCGTGTGGCCATCCGCAAGTAGCGTGACGCCAATGGATGTCATCATCTACCATAATCCCCGCTGTAGCACGTCGCGCAATACGCTCGGCCTCATCCGCAACGCGGGCGTCGAGCCGCATATCGTCGAATATCTGAAAACCCCTCCGGCGCGGACCTTGATACGTCTGCTCGCGACCCGCATGGGCGTGCCGCTGCGTGCCCTGCTGCGCGATAAGGAACCGGTTTTTCGCGAATTGGGGCTTAGCGACAGCTTGGGGCTTAGCAACAGCAATTTCGCCGAGGACGCCCTGCTCGATGCGTTCGAGGCGCATCCCATTCTCCT
>JBOHJV010000195.1:0-4948 GCA_050728695.1 Methylocella sp.
GCGCCAATTACGAGTTCGCGCGCCAGCTTGCGCCGCGCTCGCTTGAATAAGTTGGTTTGCCAATACCGCACCGGAAGCGCCCTCCGCGCGGCTGCTGCATTAAGCTCCGCATTTGGCGGTTCCCCATTTGACGCGCCATCGGCGGAATACAGAATTGGCGGCAACGCGGTCGAATCGTCGAAGTCGGTCCTCCCAAGATACGCCTCGCCCCGTGTCGTCAATTCAGGTTCTGGGCGATGCCGGCTCCAAAACTACATGCTTCATTCCGTCCGTCGACTCGTGCTTTGTTGTTGCGGGCGGCAACCGCGCGAGCGCGGTGCACTGCAGTCGTCCGGGGCGCGCCTATCCCAACCTCGATCAAGAGCCGGCTTGAGACTCGCATCCATGCGCCTTATGCCGCGAAAGCATTGAATTCCTTGACGTCTCGGGATGGGTAAGAAACGCCCCGTGCCTTGGCTTATTCCCCTGCCGCCCGCTGTTCGAGCCTTTCCTTCACCTCGAGATCTTCTCCCGTCGCCTGGTCGACAAGGCGCATCGAAAGGCGCACTTTTCCGCGGTCGTCAAAACCCAAGAGCTTGACTTTGACCTTGTCGCCTTCCTTGACGACATCGGTGGTCTTGGCGACCCTGCCCTTGGCAAGCTGCGAAATATGGACGAGGCCATCTTTCGCGCCGAAGAAATTCACGAAGGCGCCGAAATCCACCACTTTCACGACCGTGCCGTCGTAGATCTGGCCGGCTTCCGGATCGCTCGCGATCGATTTTATCCAATTGATCGCGGCGCGGATCGAATTGGCGTCGGAGGAGGCAACCTTCACCGTGCCATCGTCCTCGATATTGATTTTCGCGCCGGTTTTTTCGACGATCTCGCGAATGACCTTGCCGCCGGTCCCGATCACTTCGCGGATCTTGTCGGTTGCAATTTTCAAGGTCTCGATGCGCGGCGCGAATTCGCCGAGCTCGGCGCGAGCACCAGTGAGCGCCTTGGCCATTTCGCCAAGGATATGCAGCCGGCCCTCTTTCGCCTGCGCCAACGCCACCTTCATGATTTCTTCGTTGATGCCGGCGATCTTGATGTCCATTTGCAGCGACGTGATGCCTTCGGCCGTCCCCGCCACCTTGAAATCCATGTCGCCGAGATGATCCTCGTCGCCGAGAATGTCGGAGAGGACGGCAAAGCGGCTGCTTTCGAGAATGAGGCCCATGGCGATGCCCGCCGTCGGCCGCTTCAAAGGCACGCCCGCGTCCATCAAGGCGAGCGACGCGCCGCAGACCGTCGCCATCGAGGATGAGCCGTTCGACTCGGTGATCTCGGACACGATCCTTATCGTATAGGGAAACTCCGCCGCCAAAGGCAGCATCGGACGCATGGCGCGCCAGGCAAGCTTGCCATGGCCCATTTCGCGCCGCCCGGGCGAGCCCATGCGGCCGGTCTCGCCGACCGAATAGGGGGGGAAATTGTAATGCAGAAGGAAGCGCTCCTTGTAGGTGCCCTCCAAACTATCGACGTATTGCTCGTCCTCCCCGGTGCCGAGCGTCGCAACGACCAGCGCCTGCGTCTCGCCGCGGGTGAACAGCGCCGAGCCATGGGTGCGCGGCAAGACGCCGGCTTCCGCGACAATCGGACGGACCGTCTTTACGTCGCGCCCGTCGATCCGGATCCCAGTGTCGAGAATGTTCCAGCGGACAACCTTGGCCTGCAGATCGTGAAAGGCCTCGGCGACCTGCTCGGTAGAAAACTTTTGCTCGCCATCGTCTGGCAAAAGCGCCGCGAAAACTTTTGCCTTCGCCGCATCGATCGCGTCATGGCGGTCTTGCTTGGCGGTGATCTTGTAGGCCTCGCGCAATTCCACTTCGGCGATCTCCCGCACAGCCGTCCCGGCCTCGCTCTTGCCTTGAGCGGCGAACTCGCGCGGCGGCTTGGCGGCCTTTTCGGCGAGCCGGACGATCGCCTCGATCACCGGCAAAAATCCGGCATGACCGGCCATGACGGCCTCTAGCATCGCCGCCTCGGAGAGTTCCTTGGCTTCGGATTCGACCATCAAGACGGCATCGCTCGTTCCCGCGACCACGAGGTCGAGCGAAGAGTCTTTCAACTCCTCCAGCGCTGGATTGATTTTTAGCGCGCCATTGACGAGTCCGACGCGCGCGGCGCCGACCGGCCCCATGAACGGGACGCCCGACAAGGTCAGCGCCGCCGAACTCGCGACCATGGCGACGATATCGGGATCGTTCTCGAGGTCGTGCGAAAGCACGGTGGCGACGACTTGCGTCTCGTTGCGATAACCGTCGGGAAACAAGGGGCGGACCGGGCGGTCGATCAAGCGCGAGACAAGCGTCTCCTTTTCCGAGGGGCGCCCCTCGCGCTTGAAATAACCCCCTGGAATGCGGCCCGCCGCGAAGGCCTTCTCTTGATAATTGACCGTCAGTGGGAAGAAATCGCCCCCGGGCTTGGCTGTCTTGGCCGAGACGACAGTGGCAAGAACCGTGGTTTCGCCATAGGTCGCGACGACGGCGGCATCGGCTTGGCGGGCGATCTTGCCGGTTTCGAGGACGAGCTTGCGCCCGGCCCAATCGAGTTCTTCACGATGGATCTCAAACATTCATTCGTCTTTCTTGGCAAAGGCGAAGTCCAAGGCCAAAGCAAGACGGCGAGAAGCTGTTCGACAGCACCTGGCGATCCTGCCATGAGCAGTGGACTTCACCATGGTTTGGCGCGGCGGCCCCATGCCGCCGCAGTGCGAAAATACAAGCCATGACGCGTTTTGTCTTATATTATATCGCATTCAAAGCATGTCGCGAAAAAGTCGGCTGACTTCTAAGTTTCGGGACATGTCACAACTCCTTGATGATGAGCGCTCTCCTTCCATCCGGCGATTCCCGTGTGAAGGGAAACGCGCGTGCGCGAAAACAGTGCGAAGGGCGTTTCTCGCGACGGGAACGCTCGAAAGAAACATGCGTGGAAGCGGTTCTAGCGCCGGATGCCAAGGCGCTCAATCAGCGATTTGTAGCGCGGCTCGTCCTTCGCCTTGACGTAGTCGAGGAGCTGCCGGCGTTGCGACACAAGCTTGAGCAGACCACGGCGCGAGTGATTGTCTTTCACATGCGTCTTGAAATGCTCGGTCAGATTGGCGATCCGCTCGGTCAAGATCGCGACTTGAACCTCCGGAGAGCCGGTATCGCCCTCCTTTAGGGCATAGTCTTTCACGAGCGCTTGCTTGCGCGCGGCGGTAATCGACATCTGATAACCTTTTTAAATAAGGGGGGACGAAACAAAGTGCCATCCGCGCGGCCCGGCCAGGATGTCGTCCAGCGGGGTTTTTGCGGACAGATCGAAGCGACCCCTTATACACGAAATCGGCGGCGAGGAAAAGGGCAAAGCCGCAGTGTTTTGTTCTAGCCTCGACGAGGCTGCGGAATCGCCAACGTGCCGTGCTCGCTTCCCCGGCGGATCGGACGGCTGCCCGCCTCGATCGCGTCTCCCATCCATTCTCCATTTTGCCGGCGAGATGGCATCCGCATCTTCACCTTCTGCGGCATGGTCGGGCTTCCCACTCGTTTCCCCTCCGGCAGAGAGACGAAATCCTGCGATCTGACGCAAAGCGGCTTCCAGGAAGTTCTCACCGTACTTCCCGGCGGGGAAAGCACGTAATTGTAAAGTGATCATGGAAACATTATGCTAGGTTGCCTCGTCTCCGTCTTTGCGAATCCCGATGCCTCCGCGTGTCGTCGGCTATCTCGTTCATTGCTTTACCGCCTGCGGCGCCGCTTTGGGGTTCGCCGCGCTCCTCGCCGCTATCGGCGGGCAATTTAGCGAAATGTACGCGTGGCTTGGCGCGGCGCTGCTCGTCGACGCCGTGGACGGCTTCTTGGCGAGGCGCTACAGGGTCGAGGAAACGGCGCCGCAAATCGACGGCGTTGTTCTCGACCTCGTCGTCGATTTCCTCACCTATGTCGTGGTGCCGCTCGTCGCCTTATGGCGTTCGGGCCTCCTTCCGCCGCCGCTTTCATCCCTCGTTTGTTGTGTTGTCTGCGCGGCTTCGGCCCTCTATTTCGCCGACCGGCGCATTAAGACCCATGACCTCTGGTTTCGCGGGTTTCCGGCGATTTGGAACGTTTTAATGGTTTATATGCTGGTGCTGCGGCCGGGCCCGCTCGTTTCCACCTTCATTATCATCGTCTTCGTATGCTGGATGTTCGCGCCGGTTCCTTTCATTCACCCGGTGCGCGTCGTGCAGCTCCGCCCGCTGACGATGACGTTGACGATCTTGTGGTGCGCCGCGGCGATCGCGGCCATGATCGAGGGCCTCCCGGAGGCCGGGTTCCTCACGAGAGCCGTGCTGATCGTCGTGGGTGTCTATTATATCGTCTTGCCGCTTTTCCGGAATTTTCCAAAGCCGCGTTGAGTGGTCGATCTCGCCGACGGGCCGCGGTGCTCGCGCCGGGACCGTCGCGCAAACCCGTGCCTTCGCATAGGCGCGGAGTAATTTGGAGGTAACGCCGGATAATGTTCCGTTTGTGCCATTGATTTAGGTTTACTCGCGCTCTAGTTGTGAGCGAGCGCGTTTTTTGCGCGCTGGCATGAATTTATCCGGAGAGGTTGACATGGACAAGAAAATCGCAGGCTTTGCGGGCGCGGTCTCCGGCCTTGCAATGATGACCGCGACGGAAGCGGCGCGAGCGCAGAACGTAACTGAAGTCTTGAGCGCCCGGTCTTATGCGGAACTACTCCAGCCAATTCCGAACGCGGTCGCCCTGCTGATGGCCGCCGATGCGATGAACGCAGCGTCCGCCAAGGCGGAGGCCGGGCAGAACCCGAACGTGAAACTGGTGCAATATTACCACCATCACCACCACCATCATCACCATCGCTGGTACCACCATCATCACCATCGCTGGTATCACCACCATCACCATCGCTGGTATCATCACCACCACCACCACCACCA
>JBOHJV010000196.1:0-4888 GCA_050728695.1 Methylocella sp.
TTTGTCGATCATTGCGACACCGCGAAAAGCAGCGTGGCTTGCATGGGCTCACCCATTTCCAAATTTCGTCTTCTGGCCGAAGTGGAGCGGCGGCGAGCTGCTGACGATCCGCCCGTTCGAATCGGCGCGAAGCCATACGAAATTGCAATTCGCGAAGGGCGCTCTACGCGCGCGATCCATCAATTCCGGCAAGTGCAAATATGAAACGGTGCTCGACCGCGAAAATCGCACGCGTTTGCGAAGTTCATTTCGAATGTCCTCGACGGTCGCCGCTTTCAAATGCGTAGTCAGGCCTCCGACACGGCGATCTATCGTCCATTCGAAATCCGCGCGCGCGAGGCGCAGTGCGCCGCCGGCCACGATGAACGGGCTGCCCTTGAGCGCGCGCCTGATCGCGGCGATCTCTGCTTCGAACCGCGATCCGGATCGCTCGCCGGAAATTTCGATGAACCGCCGCGCCCGGGGGGTTTTTTTGCGTCCGCATCCGATGGTCACGCCGTAACCTCGGCGTCGCGAGGGGATGTCAACATGTCGCAAAAATCCCGGCCCGGCGCGGCCACGCCGAGCGTGATCCTCAAGCGCGGATAGGCGCGCGCGAACCGCTTGGCCGCCCGCTCCATCGCCAGCCCCGTGAAAACCGGTTCGCTATCGCTATCGCCGAGAAGCACCAGCTCACGGACACTCCCGGCAATCGGAATGATCGGCCAGGCGGGATCGTCGAGAGGCTCATTGTCCGCCACGAAATGCGGGCGCACCCGGCCGCGGCAATCGATGCGTGTTTCAATTGGGTGCCGGACGCGGCCGGCGGCCCGGCCGGCGAGATTGCAAAGCGAGATGGTGCTGCGAATTTCCGATCCTTCCAAGAGCGGCGCGGCGACCCACCTAAGCGCGGTATAGACGGCGAGCGCCGTCTCAATTCCCTCGCCAAGAAACAGCCGTTGCGCGCCGCGCCGGTCGCCGGGAAAATCGGCGGCTACTGCGCCTGGCACTAAGAGAATCGAGCCGCCCTTCACCGATCCACGCACCTTCTTCGCGGGCAAGATTTCGCCGGTCGAAGGATGCGCGATCAGAGCCCTGCCTTTGGGCTTGGCAAGATCGATCCATGTCCGGTGCACGCCGGCAAAGCGGCCATGCGGCCCTTCGATCGCCGCGACCAGCGCAGGGCCTTCGTGCACGATCCGGCCGCCTTGGGCTTTTGGCTTATTAAAATAAACAAGCGAGGGATGATACCGCAACCGCGCGCCGGCGGGCGCATCGAGACCGCGAAGAGCGAGATAATCCTCGGCGGCCGTGGCGCGAATCGGGAACGACTCTTGCCAAATATTCCACGCCGCGCGCCTCTCGCGTTCGCGAAACCACGCCGATGATATCTCGGTCGCGAGCCTCTTCGCCTCGGCTTCCCGATGACCATGTTCCGCCCGCGCGGAAATTTCTTGGAGCTCTTGCTCCGTCAATTCCGATACACGGCCCGGCGGCGGCCGTCCGGTAACCGTCTCGACCGCGGCGAGAAAGCAGGTGCCGTCCAGGTGCCGTGCGAGCGCGATGGCATCCCCAGCCTCGCCGGAAGCCCGGCAGAGCCATACATTCTTTCGGACATTCACGGCGAAGCGATCGCGGCCGCCACAGCCGGGGCATGGCACGCCATTGTCACCCGCCATGCGGGGCGACCATAATCCCCGCCGCGCGAGTTCGGCCTGAACGCTTCCCCGCCGCGCATCCGCAACCCAAGACGCGAAGGAGCTCATGCTGGGTCCTCGGCGAAATGGAATATGAGGGCAAACCGCTCCTCGATGCCCTTGAAGATGGCGTGATAATCAATGCCCTTGGCGAGCCCTTCCTCTATGAGATCGGCCGCGAACCACTCGACCTGTTCAAGACGATTCAGGTCGCGAGGCGAAAGTGCATCCCGCCCGCCCGCGTGCCATTTTTTATCGACCTTCGCGACGCGCCGGGTGAGTTCGGAAAAGTTCCTGTAATATTGTTCGGCGTTGTTCGACCCGGCTTCCTCGGCGGCGGCGACGAAGGCCTTGATCGCATCTGTGAAAGAGATCCGCGCGACGATTCCCTGCTGACGCGCGGCACCCCAGCCGGGCATGCCTTGGACAAGGTCCTTGGCCTGCCGGGTCATCTCATAGGTCCCGTCCTTACGAAAGGATGGGATCACCTCGCCGCAAATCCATGTCCGGAACCGATATGCGAATGTTCCTTCCTTGAGCGCCGCGTCGGAACGGAGGATCAACGCTTCGGCACCGCCAATATCCTTCGCGAACTTTTGGACGCGCTGTAGGCTGACGCCAAGCGGCGCCGCGATATCTATCGCGATGACCCATGGCGTGCCATCGGCGGCGAGGAACCCGCGAACAGGATAGCCGTCGAACGTAAAGAGCTTGAATTTTCGTCCGGCCGGCGAGGCGGAGGATTTTTGTTGCCATTTAGCCGGCGGCGTATTAGATTCCGGACTATCATCCGCCAGCACGCAAGATGATAAGCCCCCAACCCCCGCCGCCAAATCCGCGCGCGGGGGTTTCGTTTCGAGAGCCACGGATTAGACCAGCTGCTTGACGCGACGGTCTTCCTTCAGACCCTCGACGAAACGAAAAATTTCATCGGCCGGGAAAAGCGTTCGGGCGCCGATCTTGACCGGCCGAATCTGCCCGGCTTTTATCAGATTGAAGAGGGAATTTTGCTTGATGCCGAGTTTGGCGCAGGCTTCGGGAATGGAGAAAAGAAGAGGCGTACCCTTGGTTTTGATATTTGCCATTTGTTACCACTCCGAAAAAATCGATTCGAGCGGCGATTCATATTTCGTAGTTTTCCGGCTGTCTCACCCTCAATTTTAGCAATAAATCGGATTTACAAAAAAAAGTGATTCCTACAGATCCTGATTTTCATTGCGCCATTTAAGCCAGCCGCCGTCGTGCGGGAAATGTGCCCCGGGCATTGCATACAGAGCGTTGAACCAGGCCAAGACTTCAAATTGACGCTGTGCTGCATCATCGCGCAATTTGAGGCCGCGCTCGATTAATCCTTTGAAGGATAGGTCGCTACAAGACCCCAAGATCGGCGCTGTGGAGTTCTGTGCGACGATCTTGACGAAACGAAAAAAAGGGCCGTCGAGCCGCCCTTCACCCCGCGAATTTTCCCGGTATGGCGCCGCCGCTTTTTTACGCGTTGCGCATTCATATGAGTGCGCCATCAGCATGATCGCGCGCTGCGCTCGCTGGCCTTTCATGGCCAGCGCCGTCTTCTGCTTTTGGAGGGCAAAACTCATCTCTGCGTTTTCACATAAGAGCCGGAACTCAAGCTCCATGAAAACCGCTCCAAGCCAAATCACGGCGGCCGGTATAGCGAGCACGTCGATATTTAGCGAGAGCTTGATCGCTTCGCAGCACTGCAGAACGCGGCGATCGCCGCCCGGCAATTGACTGTCCTGAGCGGCGCGAAAAAACGCGGCGGTTTTATCGGAAAGGATGATCTTTTTTTTTGGCCGCCCGCGCGGATTTCCCGTCGGCTTCGTCATGGCCGCGCGCCTTCGCTTGGCTCGCAAAACGCGGCCCATGCGGCCATGAGCGCGCGCCGCTTTTCAAGCGCATCGCCGCGCCGATAGGCTTGCTCCGTCGCGTCGCCGGCGACATGGGCAAGCGCGGCCTCGGCAACCTCGCGCGGAAATGCGGTTTTATCGCCGGCCCAATCTCGAAAGCTCGATCGGAGCCCGTGAACAGTCATCGCGCCGGTGATTTTCATCCGGCGCAGCGCCATTTCGAGCGCCATATTCGAGAGCGGTCTGATAAGTTTTTGGCCGGGGAAGACGAAGTCTCCCATCTTGCGCAAGGCAAGCTTTTCGAGGATCGCCACTGCCGGGCCGGAAAGAGGAACGCGATGTTCGCGGCTGGCCTTCATCCGCTCGGCCGGGACCGTCCAAACTTTCGCGTCAAGATCGATTTCCCGCCAACGCGCGCCGAGCACTTCGCCGGTGCGCCCGGCCGTCAAGATGAGAAATTCGAGCGCCCGCGCGGCTATTCCATTTTGCCCGCGAAGGCTTTGGACAAAGGCCGGCACTTCGGTATAGGGCATCGCCGCATGATGGCCGCGCGACAACTTTCTCGCGGCCGGGAGAATTTTTTCGAGGTGGCCTTTCCATCGCGCCGGATTCGGGCGATCGGCGGGCAGATGCCCGGCAACCCGCGCCGCGTCGAGCACGGCCTCGATCCGGCCGCGAAGGCGCGACGCAGTTTCGGGCTTGGCCTGCCAAATCGGCGTCAGGATGGCCAGAACCGCCCCCGTATCGACTTCGGCGGCCAGCATGGGGCGCAGAGACGCGGCATAAATTTCGAGCGTCATCCGCCATTGCGCGCGGTGTTTCGCGTTGCGCCAGCTTGGCGATTTCGCCGCCAAGAAGGAGTCCGCGACCTGGCCGAAGGTTTGCGGGGTGGCGGCCGTCGCAATGCCCGGACGGCGTTCGAGCGGGTCGCGGCCATCGGCGAGCACGACGCGGAAAGCCGAGGCTTTTTCTCGGGCCCTGGCAAGCGTCATACAATGGATACCGCCGAGCCCGGCCTCGCGTTGGCGGCCTCCGAACTCGTACATGAAAGTGAAACGCTTGCGGCCTTTGGCGTCGACTCGCAAATAGAGATTGCCGCCGTCGGCGTGGCGGCCGGGAGTCTTCAAGGTCGCGACGGTCCTGGCCGACAAGCGGTTGAGGAATTTGACCACGGATTTTGTCCGCCGAACAGCCCGCGTCCTAGTCTGGTCCAGGTGGCGGCGCTTGATCGCGGCAAAGTCGTACAAAGCTGTACAAATAAGTCAAGCGTCAGGCGCTTGATTTTTTAGGAATTTTTTCGATATTTTGGAGCTGTGCGGAGCTAGAAAAAGAGGTCGCTGGCGGAGA
>JBOHJV010000197.1:0-4882 GCA_050728695.1 Methylocella sp.
ATCGCGGCGGCATGATCGACAATCGCTCCCATCGGGGCGCCGGCGCGTCACCTCAGACAAAATCTCGCACGGGAACCGAGCAAAGCCAATCAGTCATCCTACAGAGCTCGTTGATAGAAGCGTCCATCTTCGATGGCAGGTTGGTGGGGAATTTCACCTTTAAAATTGGGGGTTTTTCCAACGTGCCACCCACGGCCCCGATAGTCTGCGGACTCCAAGCGAAGGTAGGGCCATCTAGGTTACGGATATACGAACATTTCCGCAAATCAAAAACGGGGAATACCGCTAAAGTCTTATTGTGGGAGGGGTAAAAATGATCCACGGGTTCCATGTTTGCCATAAGATCATGTGGACGATGACATTCAAAATAAATAGGAGTGCTAGATTGAGTAGAAGTTTGACAGGTGCCGGAGGAATCCTGATTTTTTGCATTCCCCAATCAGCAGCCAATATGGTAATGAGAGTCAATAGCGGGATACCGCAGAAAACGTATGCCAAGCCAGGTGCTGAAATACGCTGAAATAAAAGCATCAAAAAGCCGCCGTAGGCAAAAAACGCCACGTACATATCAATTGGGACGAAGGGGCCAAGAACCCAAAATAATAAGAAAGAGAAATACCCTTGCAAACTCTGGCTTGCAAGGAAGGCACCACCAGCCAGGACATAAAGCGCGGTGGCGATGAGCCAAGTCCCGGGGAGGCTGAGATAAGAGGGATAAGGAAAGAGTTCCGAGAGAAGTTTTTTCATGACATATCCTGCCTGCAGAGAGCTGAAATTTGGGTGAACTCGATCGAAGTAAAGCGAGCCAAAAGGCCGCGTCGGTGTCGCTAATGCCTTGACAGGAGCGGCATCTTAGAGCGTGCTGATGGATGACGCTTTTAAATTACGAAATAGCGAAATTGTTTAATGAGGGAAACTTTATGAAAATCCGTTCCAAATTGCACGCCGCACTGCCCTTTTTGGCGCTCTATATCGGCGCTGCTTCATACGCTAGCGCCGCATCCGGGCGTGAAGTCACGCAAAAGCCTCAAAAAATCAGCGGAATAGACAGAGACTCGGGCGTATCATTCCAGGCCTTGATGCCGTCTAACGACCGCGTCATTATCGACACATCGATAGGTTCGAAACAAATTCATGCGGAGATAGATTATAAGCTCAGGAAAATAATGATCCGCAGCCTCTCCAAGACGAGCGGATTTCTCGAAGCCCTTTCTCCTCAAGATATCGCTGCGTTCCGGAAGCTGCGCGTTGCCCTTCCGCGAGCAATCAACATAGGAACGCGGCACGGAGATGCGCACACAAGCCTCGTAAATCTGATGGCAAGCGCGCCTCCCGTTGCCATCAATTACAGCAGTTCGAACGGCCCATTCATTCCGATTTGCAATGAAATCGGCGGGCCGGGGGATGCAACTTATGTAATCAGAGGGAATCCCAGGACGCCGTGCTGGTAGGCCCCGCTTGCTACGTGCCGCCAGCCACCGGCCGCTGCGGCTCTCTTGGCGGTCCAGATTTCCCTATTGGCTGGGTGCAGCGTTTTACCCAGGAATGCCTTAATCACGACCAATGTTGCAATTTTACAATGATCTCGCCCCCGATATTTGGCAGGGATTGTGAAGACACATTCATAACGGCCATTCCAGGTTTCTTTCTCGCGCCTGATTGTGGCACGACGGCCGGTGATTGGAATGGTGGTGATACTGGCACGTGCGTGTTAACGGGGGGTGACAGCCGTGGGGATCCTCAGACGTTCACAGGCACAGTTAATACTGGTAATGTCTTCTGTCCCATCTGGAACGTCTTGGGGACGCGCACCGGAAGGGACATTACTATGACGATCACAAATCCATCCGGCGGCGGCGGCGTATGCGCGGCGTCAGCTAACCTTAGTGGCATTTATAATAACTGCAACACCGCGAGCGGGACGTGGACTAATTCATTGGGACAGAAAGGCGAATGGTCATGGAAGCGGGTTGATCCGGTTGGTAATATGCCTTTGGTGAGTAAGCCTAATGCGCTACCGTGGTATGCTAGGAAATAAACAGAGCGCTTACTTATATAGCGCTGTGATAACGAATAGCGTTCTGACCAGCCTCTGACTTTAGAGTTCCCGAGATAGAAGCAATATCCCAACTCCAACAGCATATAGTGCTGCGTCAGATTGCCCTCGTCTCTGAAGGGCGTACGACAACCAAGTGAATCCAATCAGTGCAACCCATGGCAATGGGAATAGGCCCAGAAAAATTCGATTGCCATGGCGTGGGCCAACCATCCAGTATTTTGTATGTATATTGACATCAAACCTAAGCCAATGAGCACCCAAGCCAAATCTGTAATGACTAACGCGCCATAAAGGAAGTAAGTTAAATTTTTCTTTGGCATGACCTCAACCTCTTCCTTTGCGTTCCGGCGGATATATCACGATACAACAACATTGTCATAATGTCATTAGAATTCGCGCGTGAGATATTCTATGGTCCGGCGCGCTGTTGCGGCTGGACGGCCGAATCAATCCCCGGAGCAATTCCGGGCCCTGACGAGCGGCATCTTGCGCCCGCGCGGGCCGGCGCAAGGTTAAAGCCCCTTTAACCGCAGCCTGATAATTTGGCGCGAAGCTCGCCGGCGTCGCGGGCCAAAACGCTGAGCGCACGTGATTTCATTGAACCAAATGCTCCTCTAAGCCTTTTGTTTCGCGCGACTTTTCGCGGGACAGGTTCTTTTCCGAGGCGCGCGGGCGCGGCGGCCGGCGGAAGGATCAAGCAAGAATGGAAGCGGCGCAACGGGCGCGGGATAGAATGCGGACAACGGCAAGATTGACGGCCTTCGATCACATTCCTGAATCGTTGCGGGCTTTCGTGATGCGGCGCGCCGCCGAACTCGCGGGCCTCGGCCTGATCGCCGCCACGTCGGGGCTTGGCTTGGCTTTGGCGTCGTGGTCGGTGCAGGACCCGAGCTTCAATCATGCGGCCTCGGGCCCGGTGCACAATCTCCTTGGCGCGCCGGGGGCTGTTGCCGCCGACCTTATCATGCAAATGCTCGGCCTCTCGGCGCTCGCGTTTCTGGCGCCAGTGAGCTTTTGGGGATGGCGGCTCATCGCCGCCCGGCGCCTGGAGCGGGTGAAGGCCAGGCTCGGGCTATGGCTCGGCGGCGGCGTGTTGGCGGCGGGGCTCGCCGCATTGCTGCCGCCAACCGCCCGCTGGCCCTTACCCACGGGCCTCGGAGGGGTCGCGGGCGATGCGATTCTCGCGGTACCTCACCGCATGCTCGCCGGGCACGGCTCCGGAATGCTTGTATTTGCCGCCATCCTGGCGATTGGTGCGATCCTCTGCCTGTCGGCCTCGATCAGCCTGCGCGACTATGCTTCGGCGAATTTGGACGAGGACAAGGAAGATCCACTGCCCGGCCGCGCTGACGCACTGGAGCCGGAGGATCACGACGCCGCCGGCGCGCCAGGCTTCGCGCTCGTTTTGCTTGGCGCCATCATTCATGTCGGTCTTAGCTTGCAGGCGGCGCTGGCCCGCCAAATCGGCCGCCGGCGCGCGCCGCCACTGCCCGCATCGGCCGTGGCGGGGCGGCAGCGTGAGGGTGACTTCGCGCGGCCCCTCGATCTCGCCGAAGAGCCGCTGCACTGGCCACGCTCGGAACCAGTGGAGTCCAATTTCGACGCCAGCGCCTATGCCCCGCCCGCCGTCCGCGCCGCGAGCAGGGGGACCCCGCCGGAACAAAACCAGGACCGGGATTGCTACATCTACGCGCCGCGCCACGTCATCACGGCGGCAGCCGGCGCGCTAAAGCCCGGATCGCGCGCGCTTCACGAGGTGCGGCCCTCGTTGCTCAACCAGCTGGCGCGGCATGTCTATAGCTTGCCGCCGCTGCATGTCCTCGGCGAGCCCAAGAAGCAAGCCGCGAACATGGTCTCCGAGGACGCGCTTAGCCAGAACGCCAGGCTGCTTGAGGGCGTGCTCGAAGATTTCGGCGTCAAGGGCGAGATCATTCATGTGCGGCCAGGTCCGGTGGTGACGCTGTACGAACTGGAGCCGGCGCCCGGCATCAAATCCTCGCGGGTGATCGGTCTTGCCGACGACATCGCGCGTTCGATGTCGGCGCTTTCGGCCCGAGTCGCCGTGGTTCAGGGGCGCAACGCCATCGGCATCGAATTGCCGAACCAGCGGCGCGAGACCGTTTATCTGCGCGAATTGCTCGGGTCCCAGGATTTCGAGAAGACCAAACACCGGCTGGCGATCGCGCTCGGCAAGACAATCGGCGGCGAGCCGATCATCGTCGATCTGGCAAGAATGCCGCATCTTCTCGTCGCGGGCACGACGGGATCGGGGAAGTCGGTTGCCATCAATACGATGATCCTGTCGTTGCTCTACAAGCTGAGGCCGGAGGAATGCCGCCTCATCATGGTCGATCCGAAAATGCTCGAATTGTCGGTCTACGACGGGATTCCGCATTTGCTGACGCCGGTCGTCACCGACCCAAGGAAGGCGGTCGTCGCGCTCAAATGGGCGGTGCGCGAAATGGAGGAGCGCTACAAGAACATGTCGAAGCTCGGCGTCCGCAACATCGACGGGTTTAACGCCCGCGTCGCCGAGGCGGCGGCCAAGGGGGAGACCCTCACGCGGACGGTCCAAACTGGCTACGATCCCGAGACCGGCGAAGCGATCTACGAACACGAGGCGATGCAGCTTACGGTCCTGCCTTTCATCGTGGTGATCGTCGATGAGATGGCCGACCTGATGATGGTCGCCGGCAAGGACATCGAAGGCGCGATCCAGCGGCTTGCCCAGATGGCGCGCGCGGCGGGCATTCACCTCATCATGGCGACGCAGCGCCCCTCCGTCGATGTCATCACCGGGACGATCAAGGCGAATTTTCCGAC
>JBOHJV010000198.1:2500-4882 GCA_050728695.1 Methylocella sp.
GAAATTCGCTGTGAATCTGGCGGGACCACCCGCTAAGCCTAAATACTCCCTGATGACCGATAGCGGACTAGTACCGTGAGGGAAAGGTGAAAAGTACCCCGAGAGGGGAGTGAAATAGTACCTGAAACCGTGTGCCTACAAGCCGTCGGAGCCTTTCGGGGTGACGGCGTGCCTTTTGAAGAATGAGCCTGCGAGTTAGTGGTGCGTGGCGAGGTTAACCCGGGTGGGGTAGCCGTAGCGAAAGCGAGTCCGAATAGGGCGATTTAGTCGCGTGCTCTAGACCCGAAGCGGAGTGATCTACCCATGGCCAGGGTGAAGCGCGGGTAAGACCGCGTGGAGGCCCGAACCCACCAGGGTTGAAAACCTGGGGGATGAGCTGTGGGTAGGGGTGAAAGGCCAATCAAACTCCGTGATAGCTGGTTCTCCCCGAAATGCATTTAGGTGCAGCGTCGCGTGCTTCTCGTCGGAGGTAGAGCACTGGATGGTCTAGGGGGCCGACAAGCCTACCAAAATCAGCCAAACTCCGAATGCCGGCGAGCCAAGAGCGCGGCAGTGAGACTGCGGGGGATAAGCTTCGTAGTCGAAAGGGAAACAGCCCAGACCACCGGCTAAGGTCCCTAAGCGTGTGCTAAGTGGGAAAGGATGTGGGGTCGCACAGACAACCAGGAGGTTGGCTTGGAGGCAGCCACCCTTGAAAGAGTGCGTAATAGCTCACTGGTCAAGTGATCCCGCGCCGACAATGTAGCGGGGCTCAAGCACACCACCGAAGCCGTGGCGTTCACACAATGATCCGCACCCTCATTCGTGGGGGTGCGCAGTCGTGTGGACGGGTAGGGGAGCGTCGTGCGGGGAGTGAAGCGGCGGGGTGACCCAGCCGTGGACGCCGCACGAGTGAGAATGCAGGCATGAGTAGCGAAAGGGGAGTGAGAAACTCCCCCGCCGAATGACCAAGGGTTCCTGGGCCAGGCTAATCCGCCCAGGGTAAGTCGGGACCTAAGGCGAGGCCGACAGGCGTAGTCGATGGACAACGGGTTGATATTCCCGTACCCGCATGAGCGCGTCCCTGGTGAGGCCGGTGATGCTAACCGCCCGAGCTGCCTTCAACCCCTTCGGGGGCGGGGGGTGGTGAGCGCGGAACCCAAACCGGTAGTAGCCAAGCGATGGGGTGACGCAGGAGGGCAGCCCCGCCAGTGAGTGGTAGAACTGGTGTAAAGGTGTAGCCAGCCACCATAGGCAAATCCGTGGTGGTGACGGTGAGACCTGACGCATAGCCGATTGAGGCGAAGCAGGGTAATCCCATGCTGCCGAGAAAAGCCTCTAGCGAGTTCTCATGCGGCCCGTACCCCAAACCGACACAGGTGGTCAGGTAGAGAATACCAAGGCGATCGAGATAACTGTGGTTAAGGAACTCGGCAAAATGCCCCCGTAACTTCGGGAGAAGGGGGGCCGGGTTGCGTGAAGCCCTTCGCGGG
The DNA here is from genome assembly GCA_050728695.1 of Methylocella sp. GTDB lineage: Bacteria > Pseudomonadota > Alphaproteobacteria > Rhizobiales > Beijerinckiaceae > Methylocapsa. Next base: position 3,973 of record JBOHJV010000198.1, read on the forward strand.
CTAGCGTGGTTCGGCCGCAGAGACCAGGGAGAAGCGACTGTTTACTAAAAACACAGGTCCGTGCGAAGTCGTAAGACGATGTATACGGACTGACGCCTGCCCGGTGCTGGAACGTTAAGGGGACGGGTTAGCCTTCACCGGCGAAGCTCAGAACTTAAGCGCCAGTAAACGGCGGTGGTAACTATAACCATCCTAAGGTAGCGAAATTCCTTGTCGGGTAAGTTCCGACCTGCACGAATGGCGTAACGACTTCTCCACTGTCTCAACCACAGACTCGGCGAAATTGCACTACGAGTAAAGATGCTCGTTACGCGCGGCAGGACGGAAAGACCCCGGGACCTTTACTATAGCTTGGTATTGGTGTTCGGTTCGGCTTGTGTAGGATAGGTGGGAGACTATGAAGCGGTCACGCCAGTGATCGTGGAGTCAACGTTGAAATACCACTCTGGTCGAACTGGATGTCTAACCTCGGTCCGTGATCCGGATCAGGGACAGTGCCTGGTGGGTAGTTTAACTGGGGCGGTTGCCTCCCAAAAAGTAACGGAGGCGCCCAAAGGTTCCCTCAGCCTGGTTGGCAATCAGGTGTCGAGTGCAAGTGCACAAGGGAGCTTGACTGTGAGACAGACATGTCGAGCAGGGACGAAAGTCGGGACTAGTGATCCGGCACCACCTTGTGGAAGGGGTGTCGCTCAACGGATAAAAGGTACCCCGGGGATAACAGGCTGATCTTCCCCAAGAGTCCATATCGACGGGATGGTTTGGCACCTCGATGTCGGCTCGTCGCATCCTGGGGCTGGAGTAGGTCCCAAGGGTTGGGCTGTTCGCCCATTAAAGCGGTACGCGAGCTGGGTTTAGAACGTCGTGAGACAGTTCGGTCCCTATCCGCCGCGCGCGCAGGAGACTTGAGGAA
>JBOHJV010000199.1:0-4848 GCA_050728695.1 Methylocella sp.
CACGACGCGGGGCGCCTTGCCGCTCACGGCCAAAACCTCCTCGAAAAGGGCGGTTTCATTGGGCGGGCCAAGATGAAACAAGCCCGCGCCGTCACGCGCGACGAGCAGAGAAACGGCGATGTCGCCGGACGAGACGATTGCATCATAGGCTTTTCGGGTAACGCCAAGCCGGGCGAGCTGCGCCTCCACGAACCAGCTTGGATTGGGCGAGTTCGTCATCAGCACGACCATGCGGCCGCTCGCCCGGAAGCGGCTAAGCGCGTCGGCGGCTCTCGCGAACGCCACGAGTCCATTGTGGACGACGCCCCAGACGTCGCTCAAAATGACTTTGTATCCGCTCGCGAGATCGGCCAATCCACGCACGGGGCGAGTCATACCAACAGCCCCATGAAGGGTTTCACAACAGCCACGCGCGAGACGCGATCGAGGCGATGCGGCCTGTTTCAGCAGTTGTACCACGTCTCGTTGATTGCGGCCGATAGGACGTGCGACGGAAAATTGGCGGGACGGTTGTCCGCGTCCCACAGTACGGGCATTGTCTAAAAATCCCAGCGCGGATTTTTGGCCGCCAACAGCGCGGTTGCGCCTTGTGCCGCCGCGCATTATGGTCCGGCCGCCTCGGGCGGCAGCCCCGGGAAAACGCGGCCTTGGGGCGTAGCCAAGCGGTAAGGCAGCGGATTTTGATTCCGCCATACGGAGGTTCGAATCCTCCCGCCCCAGCCAGTTATTAGGTACCAGATATTGCACGGGCGCGCTATGCGCCTTCCCGATGATCGGCCCGCAACGCAAAAAACTCATTTGCCAAAAAAACTCGGCTGTGACATGATACAAAGATTGATCCATTGGGGCCTCCTCGATTGAAGCCCCAGCGAATCACGCAATTACGAAACCTATTTAAATTGCAGCGCTTAGCGTGGGACTTCGACCAATGCGGTTTCATGGCCCCGATTGCATCATTGCCGGCTACATCAGCGCGATCGGCGCCGGGCCGCGAATGTCACTCGGATATCGGGTCCGTGGCCTGATGGCGGCGGTCGTCGAACTTGTCGCCCGAATCTTTGGCTCGGCAGCACTCCCTTTATGCGCTCGGAGCTATGTCACGTGGCGTGCACCTGTCCCGTAGCAGCATGAGCGAGAATGTCTTCGGGCGCGACGCAGCCATTCAACGGCGTGTGCTCGGCCGCCCACTGTCCCAGGTTTTCAAAAGTAAAGTGTTTTCATGCCCACATCGCCGGCCCTAGATACGACCGTTCCGGTCCTTATATTCAACTCGCACCGGTCCAGCTTTCATCATGGTTCTTTGGGGATTGCTCGAAATCTCGGCGGACTGGATGTGCCCGTGTATGCGATCGTCGGCGATCGCTACACCCCGCTAGCACTGTCACGCTATCTAACAAACGCCTTTGTCTGGGAGACCCGAGACCTGGATACCGGCCGCCTCTTGAATGACACCATGACTTTAGGCAAAAAGCTGAAACGTCCGACGATTCTCATTCCGACAGATGATAATGCCGCTATATTCGTTGCTGAACATGCGAATGAACTGAAACGATGGTTTCTATTCCCGGATTTGCCGAGAGAGCTCCCCCGCCAATTGGCCGATAAGATGAGCTTGTATCATCTATGCAGGAAGTTCGGTATACCGTGTCCAGAGCATGCATTTCCGAAGTCTATCGAAGCTGTGGACGAGTTTATACAGCATGCCACATTTCCCGTTGTAGTCAAGGCAGCGGCACGATGGCGGCCGGTGGAGGGCGTTACGAGAACGCTGATCGTGCAGACTCCCGAGGAACTCCGCGCGATATACCGAAAGGCGCAAACCCCGCAGAGTCCAAACATCTTTTTCCAGGAGTACATTCCCGGCGACCACTGGATATTCAACGGCTATCGCAATCCGGAAACAAATTGTTTTCTGCCCTTCACCGGCAGAAAACTGCGGGCATATCCGCCTTTTGCAGGCACCACCTCGCTGGGCGTGTCTAGTACGAATGAGCAACTTGCGACGCAGACTGAGTCATTCCTGAATGCCATCGCCTATTCAGGCGTAGTGGACATCGATTATTGCTTTGACAAGCGAGACGGTAAATACAAGCTCCTCGATTTCAATCCGCGTGTCGGTTTGAATTTTCGGATGTTCGAGGATCAAGCGGGAATTAATGTAGTGCGAGCTCTCCATCTCGACCTCACTGGCAGGGGTGTCCGTCGATCGCCGATGGTTGAAGGCAGAGTATTAATCGTGGAGCCTTTTGAGCTCGCTGCCTGTTTCTACTATTTATGTAGACGCAAGCTGACGGTTCGAGCATGGTGGTCTTCGTTCAGCGGATCAAGGAAATTTGCATGGTTCAGTTGGGGCGATCCGCTCCCATTCTTATCAATGTGGATCCGTTTACTGCTCCTGATCCCAGAGCGCGCCAGCCAATACCTCAGAGCCCGGCTGAGTAGAGTGCGTTGATTGCGGAAAACATGCGGTGAACGATTGCGGTAAAGGATAACCGCTCCTGCTAGCGTCCGATTTAGGCTTTAAACAGCTGGTGGGCGTCGAATTTGTAGCCGAACTTAGAAAGTCTCTTAAATAAAAATATCAGCGACTGCACGATCCTACACGCGGATGTGGCCAAATACGAACTTTTGGAAAGCGACGGCATCGTGTATTTCTTTAATCCGTTCGAACGGTAAGTCGTGACTGAAGTCATTGCGAATCTCGTATTCCTTTCGATCTTTGCATGCTAGCGGCGGCCTTCGACCAATGCGGTTTCCTTGTCTTCCGAGCGACATCGAGAGGAGAAAGGCGATTCGCGCTATCGTGAACTTCTTAGCTTTCGGGCTCTCGTTCTTTCAGGCAACTCTCCTGCTCGCGGATGAAAGACCACCAAAAACTAGTACGAGCGTCGGCGCCCCCGTACGAGGTCTTCTGAACGATTCAGATCACGTGGACCAGAATCCAGCTTTGCCACGACCAGGTTATCTCGAGTGGGTCCGTGACCCAGCGTTAGGAACCTGGATTACGCGGATCTCCGGCGATACGGGCGCTTCCATGAGCTCCATATCCGGAACCTGGGGCCCCGATGCCCGTCATCACTACGCCTCCTATCAGCCTTGGAATGCGGACGGCACCTTGCTCGTGCTCCAGAACAATGCGAGGCCGTGGGAAGTCTTTCTCGACGGGAATACCTATCTTCCGAAATTCGGCTCGTGCACCAATGATCCATTATATGACTCCCGTTGGTATCCGCGCCGCGATCACCCGCACGAACGAATTGGTATTGACCGGACGGGTTCGCGGCTCATCTGGTTCGATGTCGTTCGCTGCCAGGAGACACGCAGCACCGGCCTGCCGTTCAAGGCCAGCATATCCTTTAGCAATCCGTCCGCCGACGGACGCCTGATGGTCGTGTTCGAAAAAGAGGGCACCAAGATGGCTGTCGTCGACATGGCCCCAGAACCGCCGCATCCCCCGTACGAAGACGGCGGCGCGCGCGTCGGTCCAGTTTTCAGCGGCGATTGCGGGCTCGCGGCCTGCCTCAATGGCGGAGTGTCGATCTCCCCCTCAGGCCGGTATGTGCTTGCACAGATGGGGGATGAGCAGGGAACCCGCGACTACACGCGCGTATATGACGTCGATCAGGAGACGTTGGCGGTCTCGCCACGCCCGATGCCGGAAGGATCACCCGAATGCGGCGACGGGCAGACCGCCGCACGCGGCTACGTTCTCGACCTTGGTCATCTCGACCTCACCCTCGACCCGTTCGATGGTGACGAGGACATCGCCGTCGGGCAGTACCGCTCATGGTGCCCGGCGAAGTTAGACGGCGTCGCCATGGGCAGTGTGGTCAAGGTGCGGCTGCGCGACAACAAGGTCACGACCCTCACCAATCCCGACAACGAGGGGTATTCATTCCATGTTTCGGCGCGGAATCTCGACCGCCCAGGCTGGATCTACGTGAGTTATTGGCCGGATTCCCGCGGCCTGAGATTCGGCGATGAAATCATTGCCGTTCGTCTCGACGGAGGCGCAGTCGAACGATACACTCATCAGCACAGTCTTTCCCATGGCCCCCTCGTCGACTGGTACAGAGCGGAGCCGCACGCCGTTCCGTCGCCCGACGGCCGCCGCGTCCTCTGGGCTAGCAATTGGATGCTCACTTGCTCACCTTGTGAGGCACATTACGACGAGGTGAAGGCCTTCGTGGTCGATACTTGGCGCGCGACCGGATTGGTCAAATAGAAATCGGCAATCGAGGACACAAAGAGCCTATGTTACTTATTATTAATGTTTTCGTATTTGTGCCACAGTTAGCGCCATAAAAGATCGTCGTAGTGGGATCTATTTCGTTTTGTGGAGGGCCGCCATGACTCGCTCATTCGACACCAAACTCCAAAATACGCGGCTCTTGCGCAAAAGGCTTGGCGTCGCCGTCTACATCGTGGGATCGTAGCCATGTTACGGCAGGCCGCTTCCGAATGGAAGGGTCGAGCGCTTAAAATCGTTGCTATGTTGCGGCTGCGGAGGGTCATTCCTAAAATCGCCCGCGAAGGCCCGGTTAATGCGGCTCGGGCGGCGCTCCGAATCATCTTTACCCCTCCTCAGCCAATCGGCGAAGAATTCGATGCGCGTTACGGAACAGATACCGCCGGCAACGATCCGCTTTGGCGATACAGGATCACGTCGATGAACGCAGTGTTTGGAACGAGTTACGCGCCATCCGATGAGGGAGACTTCGAGCGAGCGCTCAGCATGATCGAAGAGAATTTCAGCACGATGACCTTCATCGATGTAGGCTGCGGCAAAGGAAAACCGCTCCTGCTAGCGTCCGATTTAGGCTTCAAACAGCTGGTGGGCGTTGAATT
>JBOHJV010000200.1:0-4832 GCA_050728695.1 Methylocella sp.
AGCCGTTTCAGCCGATCATCAACATCGAAAAATCCTGCCTGCCTGCACATCGAATCAACTCCGATCCCATCCGCCAGGATGGAATCAGAAATAACTCAAATTGGCGAGGTTTTTAGAACCGCCCACCTGTAAGAATTGCTTGGCGCAATATGTGCTCAGGTCGTTCGGCCGCATGCTGACGTAAGCTTGCCGGTAACGGATGAGCGCGACCATGAAGGTCGCCAAGTCTTGGGCAACCTCCGAATCGGTCTTGAGTTCGGTCAGCGTTCGAGGTGGCGAAAGTTTTTGGCCGCTTTCGATCATCTCCCCTGCCCAAAGTTCGAGAGCCTCGGGCGCGTTCAGCATCGCCTCGTCCAACGTATCGCCCGCCGAAAGGCAGCCCGGCAGATTGGGAAACCAGATGCCCACGGCCTTGCCTTCTCCCTCTTCGGCAACCGGGTCATGCGGACATTCAGTCTTTTGGCCAATTCGATGCGTTGTAGTTTCGCGATGGCCTGTCCGACTTCGCGTCGCCAGGCGGGGGCGCTTGGATCACCGCCGTCACGCCGGGGGCAATGTCCGGCAGATTTTCTGGATCCCACAAAATCATGGCCAGGTGGTGCGTATCAAAATGAACCTTGATTGTTGGGATCTGGGTCGTTGCGTTCGTCCCGCTGCTTTTTTCTGTATGCGTAGATGACAGGTCGACCAATCCCTCAGCAAACTCGGCCTCCCATTAGGCGCCATTGTTGCCATGGGCCGGATCGGCAATCACGAAATGCGAGGTCCTCAACGCCGTGGAGGCTGACCATCAAGGCCAGCATCCCGCGGCTCGCGCATTTGACTTTCGATCCGGAACGGATGCGTCGGATAGACCCCGAGGATTTTCATTTCCTTGCAAAAGAACGCCAGCTCGTCCAACGCGCGGGCAAGGGTTGGCTCTTCGGGGTGGGCCTCGACATCGGCCAAAAATTGGGTCGCGATGAACTCCCCGTCGACCATGTAGCTCTCGAGCTTGGTCATATTGACCCCGTTCGTGGCGAACCCGCCGAGCGCCTTGTAGAGCGCCGCCGGCACGTTGCGAACCCGGAAAACAAAGCTCGTGACCACCGGTCCGTCGTCGCGTTTCGCCCATCGGGGGGTTTTCGAGAGGACGACGAAACGCGTCGTGTTATGCGGTTCATCCTCGATGTCCGCGGCGAGCACGTCGAGACCATGGATTTCCGCCGCGAGGCGTGTGGCGATCGCCGCGCGACCCGGGTCGCGCCATTCCGCTACCTCCCGCGCGGACCCAGCGGTATCTCCTGTCACATGCGCGGCGAGGCGACGCGCGCGGATAATTCTGCGGCATTGGCCAAGCGCGTGAACATGGCTGTACACCGATCTCACCCCATCTAGTTGCGCGCCCCTGATGCCGAGCAACTGAAAATGTATCGCCAAATAATATTCTGCAACGATGTAGAGACCGGAGCGAGGCAGAAGGTGATGGATATCGGCGACGCGCCCCGCAACCGAATTCTCGATCGGAATCATGCCGAGCGTCGCGGCGCCGTCGGCAATGGCGGCGAAGGCATCCTCGAACGTCGCGCAGGGTAAGGCATCCCATCCCGGATAGACGTTGACGCAAGCGATATGGGAATTGGCGCCCGGCTCGCCCTGGTAGGCGATCTTGTTAGCGGTCATCCAGCCCTCGAGCAGCGCCCGCGCGTACCGCCGGCCGCGAGTTCATGCCAATAGTTGACAGGGAGTGCGGTATGTTCCCCCAACCAAACGCCGGCATTTCAATTGGGCAGCGGCGGCCAATGCCCTTACAGGGATTTGAACATTAATGGTACCGAAAAATACAAGGTGAACACAAGCGCGATCGAAATGGCAAACGAAATGACTGTCTCGGTACGGAAAGATCTCCGGAACAAAAAAGCAAATACAATGATGTTCCACACATAAAGAGGAAACAGTAAAAATGCCGTCAATTGCCGGACGTTAATATCCGGCAATTCCGCAAGATTTGGCGAAATGAATATGATAAATCCCAAAGCCGTCCGGATAAAAATCACGATGGCGCCGCCCAAGGCAAGCGCGGTAAGTGTCTGCGTCAGCCGTTCGTTGTAACCTGAAACCCGCGCGCACAGCAGCGCGAACGCGGCCAATAAAACCGCGCTGGCGATACCGCTCACCGCCGCCTTGGCCACGGAATAGAAGTTATATTGAAACAAGAATACCGCCGCCGCGAAAGCAACAAGGCAGACACCCGAGAGAATTGGCGATTTCGGGAGCACGTCCGGTCCGAGCTTGCAGTTCAAAATGCCTAGCACATTTTGAATAGGGGGAGGGAGGGTAAGCTTCATGGTTGCACCCTTGGTTCATACTAAGGCGAATTCTTACGCCTTCGCGCAATATAGTTTTGCGACCTTGGCGCCGCGTGGATTATTATGAAAGATTCGGAAAATCAAACTACGCTCGATGCCGTCCCTGGGCACCCCGCCCACGTCCCGCTCGATGGCAAAGCTTCAAGTCCACCTGCCGCGGCTGCGGCGGGTTAGACCAAACACCGGCCGCCCGAGAACCACCCTCTCACGCCGGCTTTGTTGGGGCAACAGGCTTCTGTTTCCGGCCCAAATGCCAAAGCAAGTAAACCGCCGCGACGAGCGCCGCGACCATCGAGATATAGATCCCGAAGCTCTTGCCAAACCCCTTGCCCACCGAAAACGGGAACTGCGACACATAGGTCTGGCCGTGCGCGTTTTTCACCGTCACGATGCCAATGAATTTGCCGGTCTCGGGAAAGGTGTGCTCGAAGGTCAGCGTGCCCGTCGGATAGACCTTGGGCAACACATGGGTGATTGTCACGGGGTCGAGAACTTCCGGGCTCCCCAGCTCCGCGTCGGTCAGGAACGGGAGCCCATTCATTGTCGTATGGGTTCCGTCATCCTTGATGAGGCGGATTTCGGTCAGCATCTCGCGGAGCTCAGTATTTTGCATATCGAGCGCCACAACCATTTGCCCGGTGCTCGGAATATCGTCGCAAAACTCGTCCCGCGAATTTTGCGGCTGGTAACCGGTGAAGAACATGATATCCGGCCCAATCCGCAAAACGCATCTATTATCCACCATGCCCACCCCGCCATGCGCATGCGCGGCGGAGACGGACAGAACCATGGCGAGGAGCCACGCGGCGATTCCTCGGATCATCATTGTATTAAGCTCCCATAATATTGCCCCCGCCGGAGCGTAAGCGCCAGCGGGGGCAATTACTTAATCTTGTCTACCTTTTACGACCCACCCGAGACAACATCTCAGACAGGCATAAAGGTCGGAATCACCGCTCCGCCGACTTCCATCGGGTAGCGCGCTCCGCTCGGCGAGAAGAAGAATAGAACGCCGGCAAACGAGCTATCGACGTCATAGGCTAGACCCGAAAGCCGTTCCGTATCCCACCGCGCGTCCTGCACGGTGACCGCGACGTCCCTGGTCTCGCCGGGCGCGATGGGAGCGTTATCGCTCAGCGACAAGCCCCTGTCCGCCAGCAAGTAATCCGGATATTCCACCTTGCTGGTGTAGACGTCCGGATTCAAGAACCGCAGGCCGGCCGTATTGAACTCGCCGATCCGCAGCGGCTCCTTGCCGTTGTTGGTGATCTTGAAATTCGCCACCAACTCGCGCCCGGGCACCTTATAGGTCCCATTCACGTATTTGATTGTGATCGGTCCCGAGTCTACTTCATTTTCGAGAGCCTGGATGTTTCTGAAGTCACCCGCCTGCAACGGAATGGTGTTTGGATTACCGCTGACCGTCATCGCGTAGAAGATGATGACTATGAGCAGAGTAGCGGCAAGCGTTATCGCCCCGACTATCCGCTCCTGCGGCGTAATTATCTCTTCCGCCTTTCCGGATGCCACCCACGCAAACCGGCCGATGAAGCCGCGTTTGCCGAACCAGTAGAGGATCCACCAGCCGCCGACAATGATCCAGAAAAGATGCCACATATAGATCTTGCCTTGGCCATAGTCCTCGATATCGACCGTGGTCCCATTCAGCAATTTCACCTCATCTTTGTAATCGGAGAAATTGCCCTTGATGTCGATATATGCTCCCGGGCCGGGAATCGGGCCGCCGGTCTTGACGCTCAATTGAACGTGGGTGTGCCAGTGGCCTGGGCGGCGCGCCTTGAGAAGAACCCTAAACGCGTAGGTCTTGCCAACTTCGAGCTTCATCGAGCGCGGCGTGAACTGCATTTGCCCCGGGGCACCGACCCATACGCCCAACCTGGCCGCCATCGCTCCGGGCTGCCCGGTGTTGAGGAAGCATTGGTTCGGTACCTCGATGGCCGCCGGCCAAGAATTCATGATATGAAGCTTGCCGGTGATCTCATACTCTTCGTTGACGGTGACGTTGGTCTTCGACCATTTCAAGTCATACCAGTTGAGCGTCCGCATCCGGAGAAACGCCGCCTGCGATTTCTCGCCGTGCGCATCGGCCGGGCCGATGGCCGCCATCGTCAGGGCGAGCCCGGCGGCCAAGCCAAGGGCCCAGAGCCTCCCCGCTTGGCGCGCCAATAGGCGCGCCAGTGAGCTAAACATTGTTGTTGTCATTGGTTACTCTCCCACACGGCAATGCCGTGCCTATTGCATTGCGAAAACGCGCCCTCGAGAATCCCTTGCGGGACCCGTGCGGCGGCGGGGTTAGATGGACTTCATGTATTTCGTGGTGGAGAACATCATACCGACATACCACCAGACAAAATACACGATAATCGAGACGAACCCAGAGAAGAACGCCGCGACGCCCACGACATCCTTACCGAACGTACGCATCGTGCCGCGTTCGATAATTCTTATGTATTCGGGCATCGA
>JBOHJV010000201.1:0-4795 GCA_050728695.1 Methylocella sp.
TCCAGTGCCGCACTTCCGCGCCGATGACAAATCGAAAAATAATTCCCGGCCGGACCGGAAGGCGAAGCCAAGCGGCTTTGGCGCTCAGACGCGAACCGGATCCATCATTCGGAGCAAAAGAGGATCGGAGATCGTGCCCATATGGGTCTTCTAGCAACAGAGGCGTGGCGAATAAAGTCTTTTAGGCGCGATGGCTAAAGCGAGGCATATGGCTACGCCCGGGCTGAAAGTTGCGGATAAGCCCGGGGACGACGGAACTAAGCGTTGATTTTCATCGCCCACGGCGGCTGTCTCTTCGAAGAATCGACTGCCCCGCTAGACCGCGCACGCTGTATTCTTGAACGCAGCCGCACGCGAGCGTCCAGTTTGAGGCAATCTAGGTGTGAAATCCTGTCCGGTCCTTGGTGAACGAAGCCATGCCGATCCGTTGTCTCGATCCCGTTGTCATCGACCGCATCGCGGCGGGGGAGGTCGTCGAGCGGCCGTCCGCCGTCGTCAAGGAACTCGTCGAGAATGCGCTCGACGCCGGCGCCTGCCGCATCGACGTCGTGATCGAATCTGGCGGCCGGCGGCTTATCCGCGTCATCGACGACGGCAGTGGGATGGGAGGCGATGATCTTAAGCTTTCGGTCGAACGCCATGCGACGTCGAAACTGCCAACGGGTGATCTTTCCCAAATCGCGACGCTCGGGTTTCGCGGCGAGGCCTTGCCATCGATCGGCTCCATCGCGGTGCTCGACATTTTTTCCCGCGTGGAAGGATCAGCGCACGGATTTTCTATCCGCGTCGATCAAGGCAAGAAATGCCCTCTTGCCCCTTGCGCCCTGCCGCAAGGAACTAAAGTCGAGGTCCGCGATCTTTTTGCCGCGACGCCGGCGCGGTTGAAATTCTTAAAAAGCGACCGCGCGGAGGCCCGCGCCTGCGCCGATGCCGTGCAGCGCCTCGCGATGGCGAACAAGGAGGTTCGCTTTACTTTTGCCGGCACGGAGACCGCGGGCTTCGATTATTGCGCGCGGGCCCTGGGCGACGACGCTTTGCTCGCGCGCCTTGCCGATGTGGTTGGCGAGGAGTTTCGCGCCAACGCGCTCCGCGTCGACGCGGGACGGGAAGGCTTTCGGCTTGAGGGCTACGCCGGGCTTCCGACCTGGCACAAGGCGAACGCGCAGGCGCAATATCTCTTTGTCAACGGGCGGCCGGTCCGCGACAAGCTGTTATCCGGCGCCGTGCGCGCGGCCTACATGGATTATGTGCCGCAAGGCCGCCATCCGGCGCTCGTCTTGTTTGTTTTGTGCGATCCGCGCGAGGTCGATGTCAATGTGCATCCGGCCAAGGCCGAAGTGCGGTTTCGCGATTCCGGCCTTGTCCGCGGGCTTCTAATCGGCGCCCTGAAACAAAGCTTGCAAGCCGCGCTTCATCGCGCGACTCCGGCAAATAGCGCGAGCGCCCGCGATTTCCTCGCGCGGCGCGCGAGCTTCCAGAGTGGTGCGCCCGCGTATCGCGCGCCCGCTGGCCGTTCGGATTGGCGGCAGTCCCCGGCCTATCCCGGTTTTGCCGAGGGCGCGGCGCATGGTTGCGGCGATCTCGCGCTCGTTGGCGAAACGCTCTCCGCCGATACGCGCGCACATGAGGAGCCCCCCGCGCCAGAAAATATCGAAGCTCCGCTCGGCGCCGCGCGGGCGCAGATCTTTGGCACCTATATTGTCGCCCAGACCCGCGATAGCATCGTCATTGTCGATCAGCACGCCGCGCATGAGCGGCTTTTGTACGAAAGCCTGAAGGAGGCCCGCGCGGGCCAGAACGTCGCGCGCCAGGCGTTGCTCATTCCGGCGATTGTCGAGATGGGGCAAACCGAAGTTGAGCGGATCGAGGACGCGGGCCCCTTGCTCGCCGAATTCGGTCTCGTTGTCGAGCCTTTCGGTCCGGGCGCGGTCGCGGTGCATGAAATGCCCGCTTTGTTAAAACGCGGCGACGTGGTCCAGCTCGTTCGCGATCTTGCCGTCGCGCTTCGCGAGGACGAGCGCGCGTCAGCCCCACTCGAAAAGCGGCTCGATCATGTTCTCGCGACGATCGCCTGCCACAACTCCGTGCGTGCCGGTCGCCGTCTCGGGGCCGATGAAATGAACGCGCTACTCCGCGAGATGGAACGCACGCCTGGCTGCGGCCAATGCAATCACGGGCGTCCCACCTATGTCGAGTTGAAACTCGCCGACGTCGAGAAATTGTTCGGGCGCCGGTAGAGCTTTCACCATGCCGGCTTCAGGACAAGAGACCAATTTTTCCATTCGCGAGATCATAAACGCCGCCAACGATCTTCACCTGTTTGGTTTGCGCGAAAGTCGCGAGCAAGGGTTGCGCGGTTTCGAGCCGTTTCACGGTAAGCGCGACATTTTCCGCGATTGCAGCCGCGAGAAGATTCTTTGGCGACTTCGCTTTCGCGGCTTCGACCGCGGGTTTGATCGACTGAACGAGACCAGGCAAATGTCCCGGCAGCTCGACATTGTCTGTAAACGCTTTGAGCGCGGCGGCGACCGCACCGCAATTCGAGTGGCCAAGCACGAGGACGAGCGGCACTCCTAAGTATTTCACCGCATATTCGAGACTGGCGAGGCCATCGTCATTGGCGAAATTGCCGGCGAGCCGGACAACAAAAAGGTCGCCTGGTACTTGGTCGAACGCAAATTCAGGGGCCACGCGCGAATCCGCACAGCTCAGAACAGCGGCAATTGGAAATTGCGAGCTCAACCTCTCCGCGCGTCCGGCGGAAAAGTCCCTGTGTTTTGGCTTATTGGCAACGTAGCGGACATTGCCCGCCATGAGGCGGTACAGCGCGGCATCGGCGCAGATCGCGTTGGGTTTTAGCTTTTCGGCGCCCGCCTCCCTTGCGCTCACGCAGCCAAGATTTGCCGCGACTGCAATTCCAGCAGCCGCTTGCAAGACACCTCGCCTTGACAAGCCATGATTGCAAGCAACGGAAAGACACATCTTTGCAACTCCCATTGTCACCCGAATTTCACGCGATTGTAGCCAATCTCTTGTCAATTCGATAAACGTGTGATCCGTCACCGGAGTATCGAACTCATCACGAACGTTCTTCTTCTCGGTTCCGTGGGACGCGAACGTGCCATCAAGCTTGTGGCGAGAAGGACACTTGAGCCAAGCCCTCACCCGTCCCCCCTTGCCGCGATCATCGCCTGGGCAAGATAAGGCTCGATTGCCTGCATGGTGCGGGTCGAGGCGCCGCCAAAAGCCTCCGCCGTCTCCGTGGCCGCCCGCGCCATCGCCCGCAATTCGGCCTTGTCAAAGAAGAGGAGCGCCAATTGCTTGGCGAGCGTTTCGGCATCGAATACCAGCGCGCCGCCGCCCGCGTTATCGAGGCTTGCGTAAATTTCCTCGAAATCATCAACGTCTGGACCGTGCAGGATCGCGCAGCCGAGCCGCGCCGCTTCGACGGGATTCTTGCCGCCGCCGTGGCACAAGGACTTGCCCGCGAAAATTGCGCCGGCGCCGCGAAGAAATAGTCCCGCCTCGCCCGATGCAAGGGCGATCGTGATTTCCGGCAAGGGCGCATTTTCGCGTTCGCTGCCGCGCGGCGCCGCGGTCAGTCCAATTTTCGCGGCGCCTTGAGCGATTTCGAAAACGCGCTTGGAGTTGTGCGGCACGATCACGGTCAGGAGGTCTGGAAACTGCCGCGCCAATTGGCGATGCGCGGCAAACGCGATCTCTTCCTCGCCAGGATATACTCCATCGGCGACCCATGCCGGACGCGTCCCGATCCATGCAAGAAGCCGCGCCAAGGCGGATTGATCGACCGGCGCGGGAACGCAATCATATTTGAGATTGCCGGTCACCTGAACGTTTCGCCCCCCGAGCTTCGCGAAGCGCTGCGCGTCAGCATTTGTTTGCGCCAAACAAACATCTATCCGGGCCAGCAGCGATCCGGCAAACTCCGGAAATTTCCGCCAAAGCAGGAATCGCCGCGCGGGCAAGCGGGCATCGACAAGTGCTATGGGAATTTTGCGCCGGCTCGCTTCGATGATGAGGTTTGGCGGAAATTCTTGGCCAGAGACGAGGACAATATCTGGCCTCCAATGATCGAGAAACCGCGACATGAATTGCGGCGCGTCGAGTGGCGCGAGCTGGTGCAGAAAAAGCGGCAAGCGCGGCGCGCGGAACGGCCCAGGAGACTCCTCGCCAATCGACAAAAGCACGGTAAAGCCGAGCTGTCCCAGTTTTTCGATCATTGGCGGCAAAACGAGAGCATGCGCGGCGCTTGCCGTCTGGAACAAGGCGAGCGGCCCATCCGGCCTTGCGAGGTAAGGCCGCCCAAGCCGCTCGTGGCGCCGCGAAAAATCGTCGCGGCCGAGCTTTCCCCGCCAATAGAGAAATAGTGGCCCGGTTAACCCGACGCCCGCGCTTGCCAGCCGGTAGGCAGAAAGGAGGGCCGAATCTTTCACGGCGGGCCTGGATATTTCAAAAGGGCGGATCCTCTCCGCGCATAACCTTTATCGCGGGATCGAAAGTTAGCCACCACGCTCAAGTCTTGTACCTCGAAGGGTCGAGCAGACGATGCAGATGCGCCACGAAATAGCGCATATGGGCATTATCCACCGTTGCCTGCGCCTTGGCTTTCCAAGCTTGCGCCGCCGACGCGTAGTCCGGAAAAATGCCGACGATATCGATCTTTGACAAATCGCGGAATTCGGTGCCGCCCAAATCCTTGAGCTCGCCGCCAAATACAAAATGGAGGAGTTGTTTGCCCTTCGTGTCCATGAGCTTCCCGTCCTGAGTCCTTGGC
>JBOHJV010000202.1:0-4679 GCA_050728695.1 Methylocella sp.
GGATCGGAGCCGAGGCCGTCGAGCCGCCGATTATAATTGACCAGCGTGAAATGATCAGCGCTGCCAATGGCGTCGAGTTCGCTCCATTCCAAGGGCATCGATATGCCAGCCTCCGGCCGCGCCCGGGTCGAATAGGCGGCGGCCGCGGTCGAGCCCCGGCCGTTTCGCAAATAATCGACATAGATGCGGCCTGATCGTTCGCGCTTGGCCATGGTCGCGGTTACGCGATCCGGATCGGCGCCCGCCATGGCGTCGGCGACAGCGCGGCAATAGTCCTTGGCTTCCTCCCATGTTGCACGCGGCGCAACCGGCGCGAACACGTGCAAGCCTTTGCCGCCGGATGTTTTGACGAAGCTTTCGAGTTTATCGCGCGCTAACGATGCTCTTACCTCCAGGGCGGCGGCAACTAAGTCATTCCATTCGGTTTCAGGCCCAGGGTCCAGGTCGAAAATCAGGCGGTCGGGTTTGCTAAGCGCTTTGGCTTTCGATCCCCATGGATGAATTTCAACGGCACTTGCCTGAACCAGCGCAATCAAACCGTCGAGATTGGCGATGCCGATAAGCGGCTTGTCCTCTTCGGGGTCGTCGATCTCCAATATGTTGGGATCCGCGCCTTCCCAACGGTGCCTTTGGAAGAAACAGCCGCTGTCAGTGCCGGCGGGGCACCGCAGAAGCGCGAGCGGCCGGCCGACTATGTGTGGAGCGATGAATTTCCATATCGAAGCGTAATAGTCGGCAAGTGCGCCTTTTGTGAAGCCCGCGCGCGGCCACAAAAGGCGGTCGGCGTGCGTAAGGCTGACGGTTGACTTGCGCGGCTGTTTCGCCCGCGGCGGCCGCGCCGGGGGCGGCGCCTCTCGCACAATCTCGGATGCTAACTTGTCTTCGCGCAATCCCTTGAACGCCGCCTGGCGCAACATGTTGGCCGCGGTCCAGCCACGGAATTCCACCTCCGCGACGAGCGACGGCGCGACCCATTGCACATTGCGTCTGGCTTCGGCGGCCAGCGGCCCCTCGGCCGCGGGAGCGCCAATCCCAGCCTTTTCAAGCGCGGCAAAAAGGTCCGTTGCCGTTTGCAAATTGTAGCCGGTACCCGCGCGGCCGGCATGCAGAAGTTTGCCATTTTCGTAATAGCCGAGAACGAGCGAACCGATTGCTTTCGGCGTGCTCGACGAAGGGACATAGCCGATCACGGCGAATTCCTGCCTGTTGGCGCATTTTGCCTTGAGCCAATCGCCATTGCGGCCGGAATGATAAGGTTTATCCGTGTGTTTCGAGACAATGCCTTCGCCGCCTAGCCGGCAGACGTGTTGCAAAAGCTCATCCCCGCGGCTGGCGAAATGCGCGCTATAGCGCAAGGGTCCGCCTGGCGGCGCCGCCGAGATCACTCGCTCCAGAATTTCTTTTCGCTGGAGCAGCGGCAAAGGTTTCAAATCATGGCCGTTGAGGTGAAGCAAATCGAAAAGATAAAAGGTGATCGCACCGTTGCGTCCCGCCCTGATGGCTTCCTGAAGCGCCGCGAAATCGGCGATCCCGCCGCGATCTTCAACGACCGCTTCGCCGTCGAAGACCGCGCTCTCGATCGGCAATTCGGCAACCGCGCTCGCCAAGGATGGAAACCTTGCGGTCCAATCAAGACCACGGCGTGTCTTGATGACCGCTTGGCCTTTTTGCAGCACGGCCTGCAGGCGGTAGCCATCGAATTTAACCTCATGCACATATCTCGATCCGGTGGGCGGCGCGGCGGTCGCGGCCGCGAGACACGGCGCCACAAAGCCGCCGATCCTAGCGCTGCGCGCGGCCTTCGGAAATCGGATCCTGAGCGGCTTCGAGGCGGTTTTGCTCGCGGACTCTTGGCGGAAGGCAGTCACCTTGTCAGAGGCCAAAGGCGCACGCGCGCGCTGTCGCGGCGTGAATGCATCAGATGATTTTACCGGCTGGCCGCGCGTCCATCTGCGAGCCGAAGGATCGTCGGCGATTTTCTCGATTGGCTTGCCGCTGAGGATCGACTCCTGTTTTTCCTCCAGAATATCAGGTTCGTTCGTCTCCCGCGCGGCATCGTCGGCGGCCTTGATCAGCAGCCAATTGTCGGCGCGCTCTCCCATCTTCGGGCGCATGCGGACGAGAGCCCAATCGCCGCCGAGTTTCTCGCCGCGAAGCGAGAATTTTAGATGGCCCTTGGCATAGCCTTTGCGGGGATCGCCTATTGGAATCCAGCTGCCGCGATCCCATACGATAACTGATCCGGCGCCATATTCACCTTGCGGAATCACCCCTTCGAAATTGCCGTAGTCGAGCGGGTGGTCTTCGACATGGACCGCGAGTCGTTTGTCGCCGGCAACGAGGCTCGGCCCTTTGGTAACCGCCCAACTTTTCAAGGCGCCGTCGAGTTCGAGGCGAAAATCATAATGCAGCCCGCGGGCGGCATGCTTTTGGACCACGAACCGCAGATTTTCTGGCGTGGCTGTCTTGCGCGCGGTTCTGGCGCCCGAAGGTTCGCTGGTTTTTGAAAAATTGCGCTTAGCCCGGTAGAGTCCAAGCACTTTTGACGCCGGCATCAGCTAGCCTTTTTGATGCGTCCCTTGCTCGGGGCGCCTTTGGATCGGCTAGACGGGGCGGCGGCGCGGCGGCCGGCCTTTGGCTTTATTGGCGCGGCGCGGGACTTCTTCGTATCGAGCGGATGACTTGTCTCAGGCCCAAGGCTACGCCGCAATGCGTCCATCAGGTTGATCACATTGCCTGGCCGCGGCGCATGCTGGACCTGCGCTGGCTTTCCCTCCCGCTTTGCGCGAATGAGATCGACGACCGCTTCCTGATAATGATCCTTGAATTCCGCGGGATTAAAGCTCGCTTTTTTCGTGTCGATAATATGCGACGCGAGATCAAGCAGTTCCTTGCCGATCTTGAGGTCCGGAATATCGTCGAAATACGCGCTGTCGTTGCGCACTTCATAATTATGATGCAAGGTCGTGCCGATAATTCCTTTCGCTCTCGGTTCGAGCAGAATCAATCGCTCGCGCCCGTGAAGCGCGACGCGGGCAATACCCGCGACGCCGCGCTGAAGCATCGCTTCACGAATGACCGCGAATGCCTCCTCGGCGACCTTGTCGTCTGGCGCAATAAAATAGCTGCGATCGAAATAGACTACGTCGACCTCCGATCGCGCCACGAAATTTTCAATGTTGATAGTGTGGCTGCTTTCGATCTCGATCGCGGCGAGTTCCTCGTCGCTCACGGTAACGTATTCGCGTTTACCGACCTCGTAGCCCTTGATCCGGTCGTCGCGGTCGACGATGTCCCCTGTTTCCGCATCAATATATTGTTGTTTCAGCCTATGCCCGGTCGCACTATTCAAAAGGTGGAAAGAAATCTTTTCGCTGTCGCTGGTCGCGGGGAACACAGCCACCGGACACGTGACGAGCGACAGCTTAAGGTAACCTTTCCAATTCGCCCGGGGTGGCATCACCGGCCTCTAAACGCAACGCGAGGAACGCGAGGTAACGCGGACTCCGCTCTGTTGGTTCCTCGATTGGCTATTTCCGGAGTATGATAACCAAACATCCGGAGGTGTTAATGCGCCGCGCGAATCGCCTTGGCGCGGGCTTCCATCGCCTCTGCCTCCGCTGGTCGACCTAGCTTTCTTAGCAAGGCTGCATAATTCTCAAGGCTCAGGGCCACGTCGGGGTGTTCCGGCCCCAGGGCCTTCTCCCAGATGGCGAGGGTGCGCTGCAAGAGCTGTTCGGCCTGGGCGTACTGGCCCTGAGTTTTGTAAAGTACCGCCAGGTTGTTGAGGCTCGTGGCCACGGCGGGGTGCTCCGGCCCCAGGGTCTTCTCTTTGATGGCGAGGGCGCGCCGATAGAGCGGCTCGGCCTGGGCGTACTGGCCCTGAGTTTTGTAAAGTACCGCCAGGTTGTTGAGGCTGGCGGCTACGTCTGGGTGCTCCGGCCCCAGGGTCTTTTCCCGGATGGCGAGGGCGCGTCGATGGAGCGGCTCGGCCTGGGCGTACTGGCCCTGAGTTCGGTAAAGCTCCGCCACGTTGTTGAGGCTCGCGGCCACGTCGGGGTGCTCCGGCCCCAGGGTCTTTTCCCGGATGGCGAGGGCGCGCTGATAGAGCGGCTCCGCCTGGGCGTGCTTGCCCTGGGTTTTGTAGAGCAACGCCAGGTTGTTGAGGGTCGTTGCCACGTTGGGGTGCTCCGGCCCGAGGGTCTTCTCCCGGATGGCGAAGGCGCGCTGATAGAGCGGCTCGGCCTGGGCGTACTGGGCCTGAGTGCGGTAAAGCTCAGCCAGGTTGTTGAGGCTCGCGGCCACGCTGGGGTGCTCCGGCCCCAAGGTCTTCTCCAGGATGGCGAGGGTGCGCCGATAGAGCGGCTCGGCCTTGGCGTACTGGCCCTGGGCACCGTAAAGCGCCGCCCGGTTGTTGAGGCTCGCGGCCACGTCGGGGTGCTCCGGCTCCAGGGTCTTCTCCCGGATGGCGGAGGCGCGCTGAAACAGCGGCTCGGCCTGGGCGTACTGGCCCTGAGCATCGTATAGCAACGCCAGGTTGTTGAGGCTCGTGGCCACGTAGTGGTGTTCAGGCCCCAGTGCCTTCTCGTAGATGGCGAGGGAGCGCTGGTAGAGCGGCTCGGCCTCACTGTAACGGCCTACCGTATGGTCAATTTCTCCCGCCGCATTGAGATAAAGCG
>JBOHJV010000203.1:0-4668 GCA_050728695.1 Methylocella sp.
TATTCCGTTCCAACCGCCACGCCTCCGCCGCAGCCGCCGGAAGCAGGAATGCCGGGATGCCGGAACAATTCGATGACGTCATGGCTCCTTATAGCGCAAAAGCGGCCCTTGGCATATCGGCGGTCGGCATTTTCCCCGGAGACGTACTTTTATGATTAGTATTGAAACCCGCGGCCGCCAACGCCTCCCGCCAGAGCCAAAAGTAAACGGCGTTTGCCTCAGGCATGCAGCAGGGCAGGTCTTTCGAAGGATTCGGTGAGGACCCGGCGGCGGTTGCCGCGGATTTCTCGAAAGCGCTCAAGCGTTCGCCCATCGAAGGTGAGCGTCACCGCAAGCACCTCTCGTCCGTTGACTTTGCTCGGCAAGCCGAGCGGCAACGGTTGGAAATGAAGCTGGACCAGCGGAAGCAGCCCCATCGGTTCAATCTCGATGATGAACTTTGACACTCCGCATTCAAGGGCCCATTCGAGCAAGCCCGACCCCAGGGCGTTGCCAATCCGGCTCGCGTAGAGTCCGCCGTTCCGATGGCCTGGCGCGACGCAATGGCGCGAAATCTCCCAAATATGGGCGCCAACCGGGCGCTCGACCTCGCAAAGCTGCGGCATGATCTCGGAGAGCAGGTGCGGCCGAGTGGTAGGTAATAGACGTTGGTAGCCAAGCACCTGGCCCTGCTCGATGTAGAGCATATGCGCGGTATGTTTGTTGTCGAATTGATCGATCTGTCTTCCATCCGCCTTGGCGAGCTCGGTCCAGCCCATTTCCTCGACAAACACCTGATGCCGCAAGCGATAGGCTTGCTCCATCTCGTCGCGATAAAGATAGTCGTTTTCCGGGGTTACAATGTGAATCATAGCCATTCTCCAGGTCAACATTCGGAAGACGCCTGGACTCCTTGCCCTGGACGGTCTCGAATTCAGTGACGGGAGAATGCCGACGTATGGTGGCTGCAGGTAGTACGCGCTCGCGTACCTTTTCGCGATCAAGTCCCGGCGAATTGCTTCAGCCACAGCTTTCGTGCATCGCTGCGAGCGTCGCGCGGATCGGCCGCATTGCTTATCGGCGCCGCGCGCGTAAATGTTCATGTCCTCGCCGATTTCCCAATCGTTATTTCCTTCCACCGCCCATTGCAGAGCCCCGCGCTCGCGCCGAGAGGACGGCCGGTTCGTCGGCGAGATTTTCCTGCTTGCGCGATCGGGTTGGGTATTTTTTCACGAATGCCGTTCTAACCGCCACGGTCCCGTCGCAGTCCCTGGCAGCCCTATCGGACACGCCGCTCGCTCATAGTTCTCCGACCGTAAACCAACCCTCACTCACGGACTTAGCCGGCTGCGCGGCAAAATTCTTCAGACGTTCGTAAAGCGCTTGCATGCGCGCGGAAAACTCAGCTGGAGCACGTTTAGTAGTGAAGTCAGTCAGATCCAAAAAAAAGCCGCGATAATCCGTTACATTTGGTCGTTCGAGGATAACCGAGATTGCTTGTTCAGACATCAAAGCAGCGGCGGCAGAAACTAGGGGAGGCCAAGCCGGTACGAGTTCCAGATTCAAGAATTTGTAGAGTGCCATCCGTTCAAACTTCGTTCTTGAAAGAACGCCTAAGACGTACGCGCTGAGCCGTAAAAGGCAGTCTTGCGCGATTTCCGGTTCGTCAATCTGTTCCCAGCCCAATCCGAGCGAGGGATAACTTAGGCGCTCCTCGGGAGTTGGGTCGCCTGGCCGCGTGACGAAAACATTAGGAGACGGCGCAAAATAAAAATCTACGATGGGCACCTTGGCTTCCCGGGCGGCGCGGTACAAAAGCATCCCAGGACCAAGCGTGTCGACTCCCGGAAGCACAACGTGGCACTGCTTGAGGATGTTCTTCAGGGTTGCAGCTTCGCTCCATTCCGCTTCGTAGGTTTGCACTTGGGCGGAGCCGTTCACGGCTAAGGTGAAGTCGCGGGCGACGCTTACCTTGCCAAGGCCCAGAGAAGCAGTGGTACAGAAAACTTGAGACGCGAGGTTTTCAGAAGAAAAGGTATCAAAGTCGGCAATGATGAACCGGCCGACGCCGCACCTTACAAGATTCTGAAGAAGCGACTGGCCGATGGCCCCCACGCCTGGGATAAAGACACAGCTTTCGGCGAGCCGCTGAAATTCACCGGCATCCACAAAGCCCCTGCTGCGAGAGAAGATCAACGGCTCTTGTATTCCCAAATTCACAAAGCAGCCTTTACAGGAATATTCGCCGCTCAGCTTACTCTGTCAAGAGGTTGGGAATTCTTTCCTGCGGTTAAGGGCGCCGGCGGCGGAGAGCCGCCGGCTGGAGGTGGAAGCCATAGGCGCTTGCCTCAAGCAGCCAGCAAAACAGACTGCTCGAGCGATTCCGCATGAACGCGGCGGCGGCTTCCCCGCATCTCACGGAGCCGTTCCAGGGTTTTCCCATTATATGTGAGCAACAGCGCGATGAAGTCTTTTCCGCCAATTTTTGTTGGCAAGCCTAGCGGCGTAGGCCGGAAATGAAGCTGGACCAGGGGGAGCATTCCCGTTGGTTCAATCTCAATGATGAACTTCGAGATCCCGCACTCAAGGCCCCATTCGACCAGGCCGATTGCAAGGGAAAGTGCAATCTCGCACCCGAAACGTCCGCCTGACCGTTGGCCTGGCATGACGCAATGGCGAGAAATTTCCCAGGTGTGGGCGCCGGCTGGGCGTTCTATGTCGCATAACTCGGGCATCATTTCCGACAGCAAATGGGGACGGGTAGTAGGCAAGAAGCGCTGGTAGCCAAGCACCTTGCCATGGTCGATATAGAGCATATGCACGGTATGCTCGTTGTCGAAGAGATCGATCTCGCGTCCGTCCGGCTTGGCGAGATCGCGCCAGCCCATTTCCTCGACGAAGACACGATGACGCAGACGATAGGCTTGCTCCATCTCGTCACGATAATGATGTTCGTTTTCGGGGGTTACAATGTGAATCACTGACATTCTCCAGGTTATTTTCTGGAAGATGCCATGTCACTCGCTCCCGGCATCCTCCCACGCATTGACCTGAGCATGCCGTATAAAGGGGGGGGAGTGCAGTACGAATTCGCGTAGCTTTACGCGATCAAGCCTCGGCGGATCGCTTCGGCGACCGCTTGCGTGCGGTTGATCGCTCCGAGCTTCGCGCGCACCGACCGCATGTGCTTATCGGCGCCGTGCTCGGAAATATTCATGATCTCGCCGATTTCCCAATCGCCCTTCCCTTCGGAGGCCCATTGCAAGGCCTCGCGCTCGCGCGCTGAGAGGATTATCGGCCCGTCCTGGACCATTTCCTGCTTCAAGGCGATCGCGCGCGCTATGGCGTAGTTCGCGATGAGGGTCAACGCGCCGCGCCGATCCGGATCGGTCTCGAAATGGCGGCCGCCGATGTTAAACCCCACCGTTTGTCCATCGAGCGTGGGTATCGCCGCCGTGAACCCCTGTACGAGATTGAACGCACGAGCCTCCTCCATTACGAGGCGCGCCGCTGGATCGGCGTCAATAATGGGAGCTAGCTCGTTCCAAAAGAATGGGGCAGCGTTCGATTTTGCGCGGAGTATGATTGAATCTTTAAGCACATATCCCCGTGATGCATATCGGTTCATCCACTCCGTTGGCCACTCAGCGAACAAGACGTGGCTAAGCTGCTGGCGCCGGGGTCCCGCACTTGGGATGGTCCCAGCTATGACGTGTTCGGCCCCCATTGCCGACAGGTGCCGCATAACCTGCGCCGATATATCCCCGATGTTACGAGCGCGGTCGAGATCGTGAACAAATTTTACCGTATGTTCCAGCGAATTTCTAAAAGCGCGCGGCGGCACGACTCCCTCGCTTAACTCCGCCTCGGCGCGGATGCTATTCATAAACAGTGGCTTGTCGGAGATCGCGCAAGCCGGGGACGCCGGAAGGATTAAGTAACGTTTGATCATAATCGCTAACACATGCCCAAATATTACGCAAGCGCAAAACCGGCACGGCCGAGGGAAATCGCGAGAAAGAGCGTATGTAGAATCCAATCGGCGGTGAACTCCCCGATCGGCGATTTTGGCTCGCGGAAGATGAGACCGCGGTCGAGTATATACCCTGTCTCAAAGGAATTCGGCCTCGTCCACGAAAGCCGCACTGGGCTGATAGCGCTCAAGCGCGCCGAAGAACCGTGGAAGCGGAATCTGGCCGGTCTCGCGATCCGCGATGGAAAGGTCAAACTGCTATTCCTTGACCTTGAGGTCCTTAAGCTTGGCAAAAACGGAATCGACGTCGATACCGGCTTCCGGTTCGGTCTTTTCGATGCCAGAACTGCCAAAAACACCGGCTTCGCTCACTGGCTCGCTACGGGTTTCGCGCGTCGTAACTTCGCTTGGCACGAGGGTCTGACCACGGTCTTCCTCGGGCGGCGGACGATCCTTGGCGGCGCGGTTGACTTCCAAATCGAGATCTGTTTGCGAACAAAGCCCGAGCGTGACGGGGTCGATCGTCGTCAACGCCGCCGAATTCCAATGCGTGCGGTCGCGGATCGCTTGCAGCGTCGACTTCGTGGTACCGGCGAGGCGCATAATCTGCGCATCCTTCAGCTCCGGGTGATTGCGGACCAGCCAGAGAATCGCATTCGGACGATCCTGCCGCCGCGACAGCGGCGTGTAGCGGGCGCCGCGCTTGCGGCTTTGCC
>JBOHJV010000204.1:0-4653 GCA_050728695.1 Methylocella sp.
GAAGTCGCCGGTGCCGGAGCGGGATCAAGAACAGTCAGGTCTCTTGTATCCGTCCGGGACATTTCGGCGGCGGGGGAGGGCCGCTCGCCGAAACCTTCGTTAGGATTGGCCGCCCGTCAGCACTGTAACCGCACGGCGGTTTTGCGCCCAGCAGGAAATGTCGTTGCAGGTCGCGACGGGCCGCTCCTTGCCATAGCTAATGGTGCGAATTCTTGTCGCCGGAATGCCGCGGGCCACGAGATAGTCCTTGGCGGTTTCGGCCCGCCGCGCGCCTAGCGCGAAATTATATTCGCGGGTGCCGCGCTCGTCGGCATGGCCCTCGACGGTCAAATTGTAGCGGCCATATTGCTGTAGCCAGCTCGCCTGCTTGGCGAGGGTCGCTTGCGCGGTCCCGCTCAATTCGCTCGAATCGCTGTCGAAGAAAACCCGGTCGCCGGCATTGACAGCGAAATCCTGAGGGCTGCCTGGTGCCGCCCGCCCGCCATTCAGGCCGGCGAGCGCCGCGGGATCCTCGGCGGGGGCCTTCGCGCAGGCTGAGATCGCAAGGGCAGCGCCCAGCGCGGTAGCGAATTTGAGCTCGCCGGTCCGCTGAAGAAAGCTCATCCCATATTCCTTCTGTATTCGCGGGCTGTATTCGCGGGCAGACCGTCCTCCTACCTGCCCTTCGTTAAAGGAATGTTCCATCAACCTTGATCGAAGCTAACCAAACCGCCTTACATTCGAGCAAACCCGGATAAGGTTAAGCAATGGTTAATATTAACCGGTTGTTAATGGCGATAATGCGGCCGAGATAGAGTTTCGCATTGCAACCGCGAAACCTGACGTGGTGCAACAAAAAGGCGGGATTCGCGGGCCAAAACCTTGAAAGGGACGAGAACGTGCCGCCAAAAGATGGCTTGATTTTTTCGATGTGGTTGCGCTCCAACTCTTTGAGTTTGAAAGCCTTTCTTTCGATCCAGTTATTCCTCTGCGGGGCAAGCGATCTCGCTCCAAGTTCAAAATTTTCGGCGAATCTGATGAGTAATATATTACGTTACTTATCATTTACTCAAAGCGGACCAGTTGTCAAGCGGTCCGCGAGGCTCCCTTGCGCGATCTCCCAAACTGTATGACTAGAGCTTGGGCGTGCGAACATTGCGCGCTTTGTCGTTTCCGGCGCCACCAACGCATTGAATTCGCGCAATTCCTTTTCGCTTCCCGAATTCGAGGTGATCGGGGAGCGCTCTAAAATGAATTCAGGCTAATTCAAAAGCGGGCTCCAGGACGGATCCGAACCATAATTCGGGGTCGGCACCGGAAATTCGCCGCGGCCAAACACGTCGGTCATGAAGATCTTCGCGCCGCCCTGTCCGCCGGGATCGCGAAAGAACATCAAATAAAGGCCGTTCGGGGCCCAAGTCGGCCCCTCGTTATGAAAGCCTTCGGTGAGGATCCGCTCGCCCGATCCATCCGGTCGCATGACCCCGATCGCGAAGGAATTGGCTTTTTGCTTGGTAAAGGCGATATAGTCGCCTTTCGGCGACCAGACCGGCGTCGAATAGCGCCCCTCGCCAAACGAAATACGTTTCGGACCCTCCCCGGTTGCTGACATGACATAGATCTGTTGGCTGCCGCCGCGGTCCGATTCGAACACGATTTGGCTGCCGTCGGGCGAATAGGACGGCGATGTGTCGATCGCGTTGGAATCGGAGAGCCGCGTCGTCGTGCGCGAGGGCAAGTCCATGACGTAAAGATTCGACGCCACCCCTCGCGCGAGCGACATCACGACCTTTTGCCCATCCGGCGAAAAACGCGGCGAAAAGGTCATGCCGGGGAAATTGCCAACGACCTCGCGCTGGCCGGTCTCGATATTCAACAAAAGAACTTTCGGGTCGGAGGCGCCAAACGACATATAGGTCAGATCTTGCGACGAGGGCGAAAACCTTGGCGTCACGACGAGGTCGTCGCCCCGGGTCATGTAGCGCAAATTGGCGCCGTCCTGATCCATGATTGCCAGCCGCTTGCGGCGCCGCTCCGGCGGGCCAGTCTCGTCAACAAAGGCAATCTGCGTATCGAAAAAGCCTTGCTCGCCGGTAATGCGCGAAAAGATCGCATCCGAGACGATGTGCGCGACGCGGCGCGCATTGTTTGGATCGGTGACATATTGGCTGCCGGCGATCTGCTTGCCGGTCGTCACGTCCCAGAGCCGGAACTCGGTTTGCAGGCGGCCGTCCGAAGCCCGGCCGGTCCGGCCGGTCACCACGAACTGGGCATTGATCATGCGCCAGGAATCCATCCGCGGCGGCTGGTCCGGATCGGCAATCGTCTCAACGAAGGTCTTCGGATCGATGGGCGTGAGGAATACCGAACGCTTGAAATTATTGGTGACTATGGTGGTCAACTGGGCGCCAGCCGCCGCATCACCGGAAAATGCCGTCACCGCGATCGGTATGGGTTTGAATTCTCCCGCGCCATGCACGTCGAGGTAATGGTCCGGCTCCGCATGGGCCGGCGGCGCGAGCCCTAAGCCGCCAAGTAGGATCGCGGCTGCCAGGAACGCGGCGGACATTCCGATGACGGCGTGGTGATCGCGCCGAGCACCAGAACCAAGCGCGGAGACGACAAATTTCACAGCATTTCCTCCGGATCGAAGCGAACGATCCGACCTTTCCATTGATCGTAATAGAGCTGATACTGGGAAGGTATTCGTAGCGGATCGCAGCGACGCACCGCCCGCATCGCGCTTTCGGCCAGAGCCTGCAAATTGGGGTCGGACGGTGGGTTCAGCAGCACGGGCTGGCCGATCAACGAACCATCCAGCGTATATTGGACATGAATCTCGGGAATGTATTTTTGCTGCCCGCCGAGCCCGGCAAAGTTCCAGCACCGCTTATATTGCTCTTGCAACAGCCCATCGAGCTGGTCCCAGAGGGATGGCGACATTTTGGCGGCACTTGCCGTCGGCGAACCGAGCGAAGCCACTTGCGCGAGGTCATGCCCACTCGCCTGTTTTCCTTGCGGCGCCTCCTTGTTGAGAAACTTGGCGATGTCGCCAGGGTCGAATTTTTGTCGCGGCTCGGCGGCCTCCTCGCTGGACCTCGGCTTGGCTGCTGGCTTTTGTCTTTCCTTTCGCTTTTCCTGATCAAGCAGTTTCGCTAATTGATCCGGCTTGAATTTTGGCGCCGGCTTTTTTGGCGGCGCGACCGGTTTCGGGTGGGGGAGTTCCGCCGCGGCTGTTTCGTCTGCCTCGTTGACCGGCGGCGGCGAAACGGACTGCTTGAGCGGCTCGGATTTCGGCGCTGGCTTCGCGGTTTCCCGCGGCGGGCGCGGCAGCGGCGAGGCCACGCCATGGTCAGGCGGCTTTGGCGCGTCTTGCGGCTCGGCTTGGCCCGGATCGGCTTGTCGTTTCAGCGGCGGGGCTGGCGCGGAGACATCCTTTGGCGCGTCGCTTGGCGAAAGCCGCGGGTTTAACTCGGCGCGTTCGGCAATTATTTCGGCTCGTTGGCGCGGCTCCACCTCGGCCGCTGTCTTTTCGCCTTTCGTGATCTGATTGAACTGTTGGGCGCTGACAATTTCAACCGGAACGCTCTCCTGTGCATCGTCGAATTGCGGCGGCTGCGACAACGAAAACAGCGCCACGGCGAGCACCCCGAAATGCACGCCACCCGAGACCGCGAAACCAGGATTTTCGCGCAAATGCATGGCGGTTTAATTCTTGTTGGGATTGGTGACCAGCGCGACCTTTTTGTAGCCGGCCGCGGTGATGATCGACATGACCTCGGCAATCCGTCCGTAATTCACCTGATTTGCGCCGCGAACGTAGATCCGCTCGTCGACACCGGCGGTCGCGACCTCCTTCAACTTGTCCGCGAGCCCAGTAACGAGCACCTCCTGATCCATGACATAGACCAAGCCCCTGTCATCGACGGCGACGGAAATCGGCTTTTGCTCAATGTTCAACGCTGCGGCTTTCGTCCGCGGCAGGTCGATCGCAACGCCGGTCGCGAGCAACGGCGCGGTCACCATGAAAATGATCAAAAGCACCAGGATGACGTCTATAAAAGGCGTCATGTTGATCTCGGCCATGGCGCGATAGCGCGGCACGCCGCGCCGCCCTCGCCTGCCCTTAATGCGTGCCGCAATGCCCGACATGCCCATGTTCAAAATCTCCAGCGCATGGTTTCAAAATTCCCGGCGCGGGAAAACGCCGGTTTCTTTATGCACAATGCTCAGGCCGCCCGGTCCTGAACGGTGTGCTGATCGATTTGACGCGACAAAATCGCGGAAAACTCATCCGCGAAACCCTCAAGCCGCGCCTGTTTCTTGGCGACGTCGCCTTGGAATTTATTATAGGCGATCAGAGCAGGGATCGCCGCGAAGAGCCCGATCGCCGTCGCGAAAAGCGCCTCCGCTATGCCAGGCGCGACGACCGCAAGCGAAGTATTGCGCGACGCCGCGATCGAGCGAAACGCGGTCATGATGCCCCAGACCGTGCCGAACAGCCCGATGAAGGGACCAGCCGAGGCAACCGTCGCCAGCACCAGCAGGCTGGATTCGAGCTTCTCGACCTCGCGGGCGATCGAAACGTCGAGGACTTTCTCGATCCGCGCCTGCAGGCCCATGAAGGACGAGGCCGCGCCTTGCACCGAACGCCGCCATTCCCGCATCGCCGCG
>JBOHJV010000205.1:0-4609 GCA_050728695.1 Methylocella sp.
TGCTGAGGCAGACGCGTTCTTATGCCTACAGCGCCCTCAACAGGCTGAAAAAGACGATCGGAGCGGAAGGCCAGACGACCGTTTACACCTATGACAACGAGGGCAATCTGACCGCGGTCACCGATCCCTTGAACCATGTAACCACCTACGCCTATGACGCGCTCAATCGTCTGGCGGAGGCGATCGACCCGAAGGGCGGAACCACGTTTTACGGCTACGACGCCAACGATCATCTGACTTCGGTCACCGATCCGCGCGATTTAAAGACGGTCTACAAGTGGGACGGGCTCGACGACCAATTGAAGCTCCATAGCCCCGACACTGGCGTGACCAAGAGAACATTCGACGCGGCGGGCAATGTCGTCACGTCCACCGATGCGCGCGGCATGACCACCAATTACAGCTACGATGCCCTGAACCGCAGGACGCACGCGGCCTTCGCCGACGGCACGAGCGCCGCTTGGCATTATGATAAGGGCGCAAACGGCATTGGGCGTTTGACCAAAATCAGGGACGTGACCGGCTCGACCAGCTACAGTTACGACGCCAACGGCCATGTGACGCAGAAGCAGCAGACCGCCGGCGCCGTGACCCTGACCACGATCTATGGCTATGACGCCGGCGGGCGTTTGGCGAGCATAACTTATCCATCGGGCAAAGAGGTTGCGTATGCCTACGACGCCGCGGGCCGGGTAAGCGGCGTGACGGCGAACGGCAAGACGCTGGTCATGGGCGTGACCTACCTGCCTTTCGGCGGGGCGTCGGGATGGACGGCGGGCAACGGCGCTTCCTATCGACGCAGTTTCGATCTGGACGGGCGGATTAGCGGTTTGGCGCTGCCCGGAGCCGACAATATCGCGCTTAGCTATGACGCGGCGAGCCGCATCACCGGCATGACGGAGACCGGCTTTCCCGCCGAGAGTTTCAGCTATAACGCGCTCGACCGCTTGCACGTTTATGCAAGCGGCGCGGCCACGAAAACCTACACCTATGATGCGGACGGCAACCGGGCGGGGTATGCGACCGGTGGAACATCGCCTGTCGCGCTGGCCTATACTTACGACACCGCCAGCAATCGCTTGCTCGGCATCGGCGGCAGCCTGAGCGAGAGTTTCACCTATGATGCCAATGGCAACATGCTTTCCTATTCCGCGCCGTTCGCCGATTACAGCTTCTCCTACGACGCGCGAAACCGTCTCGCGGAGTCCTTTGTCGGAGCGATTGGCACGAGCTGGCAGATCAACGGTCTCGGTCAGCGGATTTCCCAGGTTGCGGCCGGTTTTCCGCAATTCTTCTTCGTCTATGACGAGGCGGGCCATCTGATCGGCCAGTACGACGGCGGCGGCAACCTTCTGCAAGAGACGGTGTGGCTCGGCGATTTGCCGGTCTCAGTGCGTCAGCCGGGCGGGCGATTCTATATCGCGCCGGATCATCTGGGGAGCCCGCATCAAATCACCGACGCCAGCGGCGCGGCCGTGTGGCTGTGGCACCATGATCCCTTCGGCAGGAGTGAACCCTCGGGCGCCTTCACCTACGATCTCCGCTTTCCGGGGCAATTCTTCGACCAGAGCACGAAACTGCATTACAATTATTTCCGCGACTACGATCCAAGGCTAGGGCGCTATATCGAGAGCGATCCCATCGGCTTGGATAGCGGGGTCAATACCTACGCATATGTTGGGGGGAATCCGGTCAATTATACTGACGCAAGCGGGCAAGGCGACTTCAACGTCTCTGACCCCCATGGTACATATACCACGGGTGACAAACTCTACACGATAACCAGGGACAACGGAGTTGCGACTATTACGGGACCGGGGCTGCCGCCCGGGGGCATAACCATAACCCCAGGCGAATCGACGACACTTCCCAATAATGTTCCCGTAAACTGGCCCAAAGACAGTCCGGCGCCGGTGGTCAAGGACTATGGCACGGACCCGTATGGTGACAAAAAGACCGCCGCCAGACTCTGTGAGGAGGAGAAGAAGCGCAAGCGCCACCCCGGCGCCGAAATCCTTGCCCCCAAACCCAACTGGAAAAACACGAATACCTATGGTAATCCCTAAAGCTTCCGCAGCTCCACTTCCACGATGACTTCGCTTGGCCCCTTAGTCAGCACGGGCATCCTTGGCAAGGATGTTTTCGCCGCAAATTGCGCAGATTGAGTCTTGTCCAGATACCGCGCCCGGCTTCCGCTCGGGCATTTCGTCTGACGCCCTCGATTCGGTCAGCGAACCTTACATCGGGGAGTCCTCCCGGCCATGGGCTTGACTATCGAGGCGCCGCCGCCGCCCTCCCGCAATTGCACCAAAATATCGGACGATCTTACAGGATCGAAGAGGGAACGGCTGTCTTCGGCCTTGTAAGGTCTTATATCAACCGCCCGAGAATTTGACTCCTTGGGGGAGTCCCAAGGCGTCGCAACCGTGACTCGATGCGGCATGCGGTTGATTCGTGGAGCTGGCAGCATGCCGACAATCGAGATTACACGCCAAGATCTGAGTATTTCGCGGTTGCGGGCGGCGGCGGCGCGGACGGCGGACGCCAAGCGGGCGCGCCGCATTCTGGCCATTGCGATGGTGCTGGATGGTCACTCGCGGCTGTTGGCCGCGCAGGCCGGTGCCATGGACCGGGGCGTCCCGCGCACCCGCAAAGCGAGCTTGCGGCACGGCAGGCTTTTAAAAAAACTTCGCCGGGCTGGCGCCCGCCGCAATCCCGCCGGAGCTTGCCGGCCGGCCGGTCGAAATCTGGTTTCGGGATGAACCCTCCATTCGCCATTCCAAAGCGCTTCGCGCTCTGGAATCTTTGGCTCATTCCGCCCGCGTTGGCCAGCAAGGCACGCTGACCCGCATCTGGGCCAAGCGCGGCACGCGTCCGCGCATCAAGCGCGACCGGCGGTTTACCTGGGCCTTCCTGTTCGGCGCCATCTGAGCTTGTCGAAGATTGCCCGGCGCGCGGCACCGGTGCCGCCCTGGTCATGCCGACAGTTAATATCGACGCCATGAACCGACATCTGGCCGAAATCAGCAAATGCGTCCGCGTCAGTGCCATTGCCCCGCTGATCCTCGACGGTGCTGGTTGGCACCGTTCGCCACAACTCATCGTGCCAGAGAATATCGTGCTCATGCCGCTTCCGCCCTACGCGCCGGAGCTGAACTCAGTCGAAAACATATGGGACTATCTGCGCGGCAAATTTCTCAGCCACTGTGTCTGGGAAACCTACAAAGCGATCCTTGACGCCTGTTGCGATGCCTGGAACGCCCTCATCGCCAAATCCGAGCTCATCACTTCAATTGGAACCAGAGAATGGGCACAGGTCAAAACTTAGGACGGTCGGTATTATACGTTGCATGGCCGCGCGGCGTTCGCGCGGGGGCGATGGCCATGCGAACGGTTCCTGCTCAAGCACTCGCTAAATCAATTACATTCGCCGCATTGCGTGCGACGAGTGCCTCGGCGTCTTTTCTTACATGACGATGATGGGTGAACAACATAACCTGCGTCGTCTTGCCGAGCTCGGCTAGAAGCCCGAGCGCCGCGGCGCCGCGATCGTTGTCGAAATGCACTAGCAGATCGTCGGCGACGAAAGGCAGCGGCTCGGCCACCGCGCAATATTGCTCGATGCTCGCGATCCGGAATGCGAGAAAGAGCTGATCGCGCGCCCCATCGCTCATCTGGCTAATGCGCACGGGTTCGCCCGAAGCGCGCCGTCCGACGACGACGGGATTTCCGTGTTCGTCAATATCGGTCTCGATGCCGCCGAAGGCGGCTTTGGTCGAAGCAGAAAACAGGGCGCTGGCGCGAAGAATCAAGGGATCCTTTTGCTCGGCGCGGATCTTGTCCATTGCGGCCGAGAGGAGGTCTTTGGCGAGCGCCATCTCGACGTAACCTTCGAGCGCGTCGTGGATCTCCGCGGTCGCGCTTTCGCGCGCCGCGACTGCTTCGTTGATTCCCTCGGTTGCGTTGAATTTTTCCAACTCGCGCTTCCGGTCTTGGAATTCGCTGAGCGCGGTCTCCATCTCGGCTGTCAGCCGCGTGGCATCTTGCTCGACTTCTGAGAGATCGGCTTTGATGACATCGAGATCGCGGCCAGCCCATTGCGCACGCAAAATCTCGACCGGAAGGCCGTCGCCAGATCGCAGGATCATCTCCGTAGCTGCACGGCGGTGGTCCCGTGCCGCGCTGCATTGCCGGCTGCGGAGAGCCAGGGCTTCAAGTTCGGCGGGTTGGCAGCCGGCCTCGCCGCATAAATCCGCGATCTTCGCGAAAGCCGTGTCGCGGGATTGCTGTTTCCTGTCCTGCACGGCCATCGCTTCCTTTAGTTGAAGGGCGAGTACCGCCCGTTCGCTCGCGATTTTCAGCGCCTCATCGAGCCGTTCCGCCAGCATGACGCCCGCGGCCAAGCCGTCATCCGGCAGCACAAAGTCGAGCGAGCCGGCAATGGTTTCGACCTTTTCGCGGAGTTCCTTCTCATCGTCATCCATCCGCCGCAGACGCTCGCGGGTGAGTTTGAGGCCATCGAGTAGTCCGTCCGCCGTTGCCCAATGCATCGCGATTTCGTTCGCGCGTTCCGGTTCGATACTCTCCGCGAGCCTCAACGCCGATACCG
>JBOHJV010000206.1:0-4487 GCA_050728695.1 Methylocella sp.
ATCCGGCAAGACGCGACCGGCACATCCGGAATGTCAAGATTCTCGGCGGCTCCGAGGATCTGCCGCTGATCGTAAAGCGCTTCGCCGAATCTTCGATCAATCTGGCGAGTCTCGTCCTGCCGTCGAAGTCCCTGCCTCGAAAGAAGCTGGGTGAGATCGTCGACGCGGCAGCTGCGGCTGGGCTGAGAGCTGTTCGCATTCCGCACACATCGGATTTTCTGCAGACGTGTAAGCAAGCATTCTCTTTCGAGACGTTCGAGGTAACCGATCCGGACAAGGTTCTTGTCATCGGCGGGGCGGGTTATATCGGCTCCGCTGTGGTCGAAAAATTACTAAATCTCGGCTTCCAAGTTTTGGTCCTCGACGCCTTGCATTTTGGCCGGCAGACGCTCTCTCGCGTCGCCACGCACCCCAACCTCACGATCGTATGCGAGGACTTCCGCTGCATCGAAGTTATCACCCGTGTCATGAAAGAGGTTGGATCGGTCGTGCATCTCGGCGGACTCGTGGGCGACCCGGCCTGCGCCACCTATCCCAACCTGACAATCGACATCAACGTGACGGCGACGAAACTTATCGGCGAAATCGCCAAGGCACGAGGCGTCAGACGCTTCATCTTCGCGAGTTCCTGCTCGGTCTATGGCGCCAATGATGAGATCGTGGACGAAGAGTCGCGTTTCAACCCGCAGTCGCTTTACGCGCGAAGCAAGGTGGCTTCCGAAGCCGTTCTCAGCGCCCTCAACGCTCCTGGGTTCGGGGTGACATGCCTGCGCTTTGCCACCATCTACGGAGTTTCCGGCCGCACGCGTTTCGATCTAGTCGTCAACCTGCTTTGCGCCAAGGCTGTCCGTGACGGGGTCATCACCGTGTTCGGCGAAGACCAATGGCGGCCATTCGTGCATGTGGAAGACGTTGCGAGGGCCATCGTTATGACGCTTCAGGCACCGGTCGGCCTCGTGGCGGGCGAAGCCTTCAACGTCGGTAGCGATGCTCAGAACCACACTCTGGGCGACGTTGCCGAACTCATCAATTCGCAGGTGCCAGAGGCCAGAATCATCTCCGATGCGAATTGTCCCGACAAGCGCAATTACCGCGTTTCTTTCCGGAAGATCCGCGCCCAGCTCGGATTTGAACCTGTCTGGACGTTCGAGCGCGGCATAGCCCAGGTCGTTGCGTGCATGCGCTCCAATGAGATTGATGATTTTTCTCTGGCGAAATACAGCAACGTCCTCTATTTGATAGAATGCGGAATCGAGAGCTTCAGCAGCTTCAAAATCACCGGCTGGGAAAACGAGCTCATGAACATCGATCACATCCCCTCCAACAACGCGGTACGCAAATCGAGAGTCGCGTAGAAAGTCACGGTCTTGGGAAGTCGCCAAGCGCAAGATCCACGTGCATTGCGGGAGGCATTGGCGCGTTCTCCAGATTTGCAGGACGGATCCGAACCTGGGCCGCGTAGGGTCCGCGCGAGCATGCCGTGTTTTCCGCCTGTCATGGGCAATTAAAAGATCGAATCCATGAGAGTCGTGTCGCGGTCCGAGGGGTCATCACTGGTCCCAAGGCCCGCGAGTTTGAACAGAACGTCGTCCCTTTTATCGATCGAATATCGACCCTCGCGCCAGTTGACCTGTCGGTAGGAGCACAAGGGTGCCAAGCACAAGAAAAACGAAGAATTGGAACCAAACGAAATTTCCGCACGGCATAAGTATGGAAAGGGAATCGTCGACGGGCAAGCACCAGTCCAAGCTCTTCGATCGAACGCCGTTTTGCGACGCAGGAGCAGAACATCGCGACGCTTCAGCGCTTGATCACCGCCAGGCGCAAAGTCGCGATCTCGGTCGTGAGGCACTATAGGGGGCCTTGCGCGTCGCAGGATCTCGCTGGCCGGCTTCGTTCATGAGCTGGCCGGCTTCGTTCATGAAAATGGTATCGGAATTGCGTTTCGTCGGCATTCGCAACGGCGAAAAGCTGCATGAGGAGCTATTCGATGATAAGATGCACGAGACGACATTCCGGGCATTCGGCTCGCGCGCTCAGAGGTCGAGACCATTTAGCACATGCGCGTGGCGCGTGATCGTATCCTGCGGTACGATTCGTCCGGTGACGCCGAAGCTGTTATAGCGATGTTCCGAGAAATCCTCCCGGGAGGTTCGCATGCGGCATCGACGCCGGAGGCGGAATGGCAGAAAGGAACGACCGCGAAAGGCGCATGGGAATTATTAATGCCCCACCAATGTAAATGTTATTTTAAGGGTCATATGGCCCGTGCGGATTTTTGTGGCTTAGGCGGTGGCGTTCAGCAAGTGCTGAGCGCGCGCGGTTGATCTCGTCTTGAAAATTAGTGACGCAACGCGAAGCAGCGCTGGAGCATAACACATAATCCAGAAATTATGATTACAGTGTGTGTGGCAGCTGAGAGCGGCAGCGACGCCGTTCATTGTTGGAGATAAAGAAGCGCATGACCCAAGTTCAAGATTCGCATTCGATCCTGACTCTCGGATTCGAAAAATTTGATCCCTATGCCTTTTTGACGTTCCTGCGCCGTCGGCTAGGTGTCATTCTCGGTGTAGCTGCGATCGTGTGCCTCGTTGCCGGCGCCACTCTCATGTTGATCCGCCCGCTCTACAAAGCGTCCTCCCTGATCCTAATAGACTTGAATTCAGCGGGTACGATGGATCGAGAGGCTTCCACTGGCGTTGCGATAGACTCCGGCTTCGTGGACAGCCAGATCGAAGTTTTGCAATCGCCGGCGCTTGCGCGTCGTGCGGTTGAGAAACTGGGACTCGACAAAGATCCGGATTTCAACCGCCAGAAGGACGGAATTTTCTCGTTTTTCGGCTTCCTCTTTCGCAATGGGCAAGCCGGATCCGAAGCCAGCGCCATGTCGCCAGCCGTGGAAAAGTTTATTGATGCGCTGAGCATCGAACGCCACGGTTTCGGCTACGTGATTTCGGTGGGGTTCACCTGGCCCGACCCGGTTAAGGCGGCCGAATACGCCAACGCCCTTGCCGACGCCTATCTCGAGGATCAAATTGCGACGCGGTCCGAGCAGATGCAGCGCGCGATGGCAATGTTCAACGAACGGATCGCACTCCTTGCCGTCAATGTGCGCAATGCCGAGATGGCGGTCGAACAGTTCAAAATCCAGAATAATCTGCATGTCGCGCAAGGCGCCACTCTCAATGACCAGCAGCTTTCCGAAATGACCGCGCTTCTGATCAAGGCGCGCGCCGACGTCGCGGAACGTGCAGCAAGGTACAAGCAGGTGCAGGAACTATTGGCCAAGGGCGGCTCGGCGGCCACCATCGCGGAAGTGCTTCAATCGCCCGTGATCACCAACATGAAGACGCAGCTCTCCGAAGTCATGCGCCGCGAAGCTAGGATGACGACCCGGTACGCATCGGATCATCCCATCGCTGGCATCGACCTCGCCGATATCGTAGCTGAGCGGCGTAGTCTCGAGGCCCAGATCAAAAGCGAGGTCGACAACGTCATCACCAACATCAAGAATGAACTCGAAGTCGCAAAAAGCCGCCAGACTTCGCTCGAGGACAGCCTGCGCACGGTCTCGGAAAGCCGAAACGTCGGCGAGGAAGCGTCCGTCCAGCTCCGTGAGCTCGAGCGTCGGGCCGAGGCGAGCCGCGTCATCTACCGGAATTTGCTCGATCAGTCGAATGCCGCGCAGGAGAACAAAATTGCGGGAGCGACGAAAGCCCGCATCATCTCCAGAGCCACCGTCCCCATCGAACCGTCCTTTCCGAAGATCGTGATACTGATGCCGTTGATTGCCGTGCTGGGACTGCTGTTTGGCGTCGGATGGGGCTACACCCTCGAGAAGATCGACTGCGCGTTCTATTCCGCCGAGGACATCGAGATCAAACTGCGCCTTCCTGTGCTTGCGGCGCTCCCGCAGATCGGTTCGCAGCGCAAGACTGAGCGGCACATACTTGTGTCCGCGCGACTGCTCAAGGAAGACCCGTGCGGCGCGTATGCGGAGTCACTTCGAACGCTTCGAGGTGCGTTGGAGTTGTCTCTCGGCGGGGTTAACCGGGTTGTCATGGTTACGTCGTCCGTTCCGAGCGAAGGCAAATCGAGCATCGTCCTGGCGCTTGCGACCTCGCTCGCCTGCGCGGGGCGGTCCGTCGTCGTGGTAGAACTCGATCTGCGCAAGCCGGGAATTAGCGAGCAGCTGGGAATGGGTGGCAAGCCAGGCGTCCTTGAATTCATGGCCGGCAATGATCAGGATCCACAGAACTACATCACCTATCTCAGCGACCGGAAAGTTTCTCTCATGGTCGCAAATGGACCGGTCAACGACCCACCCACGATTCTGGGGAGCCCGAAGCTTGCGCGGGCTGTCGAGGCACTTGCGTCCCGTTTCGACTATGTGCTCCTGGACACGCCTCCGCTCGCGCCGGTGATCGATTCCCGCCTGATCGCCAATATGGCCGCCGGTCTCATTTTCGTTGTCAAATGGGGAGATA
>JBOHJV010000207.1:0-4470 GCA_050728695.1 Methylocella sp.
GAGCCGCGCGCCTTGGCGCTGCTCGCGACGGCCTACGAGCGGCCGGTCGAGGCCCATGTCCTTTGGAAAATGCGGCGGGCCTGCGACCTTTGGAACGAAGGCGAAAAGGCGCTTGCGCATATTCATCTGGCCTATGCTCGCCTGCCGCCCTGCGACGAGGAACGCGCCTTGCGCCTTTTCGTCGCGGACGAACTCATCGAGATAGGAGTCACGCCGGCGGGGCTGATGAAGGCGCAAGGTTTTGATCCGGCGCCGCTCGAATTATTGAAAGCCCATTACAATCCCGATCAGCCGCGCGTGCCGGCGGGGAGTGGGCGCGAGAGCGGCGAATGGACGGACGGCGAGGCTAGTTTCACCCCCGTAGCCTTCCGTCCCCGCAGAGAAAGGCACGGACGCCGAGGCGGCGGATTTAATGCGATCCGCAGTTTTCTCGAATGGTGGCTGAAGCGCAAAGAGGGTGCTGAACCCAAAATCAAGCCATTCGAGTCGCTGGAATCCGATCTGCCCCGGCCCGGCTATGGAGAAGAAGTCTCCATTCCAGGGTTGCCCGATAGCATCAAGGGAATTGATACAACCGACCTTCGAGCCAGGATGCCGAATTACAAGCTCGATATGAGCCTGTCAGAATTCGAGGACGAACTCTTGCAATTGGGATGGACGGAAGAACCCAGCCCGGACGGAAAGGTGGTGAACTTCACGAAAGACGGCGCGCGTTACAGTGTGCGGGAATTTTCAGACTCAACAGACGGCCCTACAGCGGAATTTTTCCATCCATTCAGTGGAAGAAGAAGTGGCGCCGACATGAAGCTCCGGCTAAGGAAGGATTAGATGAACGACAATTTTTTGACCTTGGATCAGTACTCTCACGCAAAGCAGACAGTGGAAAGCGTTTTCCACGTCGAAAGTCGGCTGCCCAAACAGGTCTTCAAACGGCCTTTTCGATTCCAACTCTTATGTGAGTTCGATTTTGCAATGAGCGATATCCTCGAAACGCTGCACAGGATGCGGTCTCCACTGGCGAACGAGTCCGTCCTTCTGACCGTGCTGGAACCGGATCCGATCAGCTTTTTCTACAAGCGTTACCAAAAGATCTACGCCTTCTACTTCAAGGCGGATATTAGTGAAAACGAATATTATTCCATCCGGTGGCACGAGCCTAAAACTCCAGCAAACTATCACAAGCCTATCCAATTCAATACCGAAATCGAGACCTATATTCCGAGTTCGCTCAGCTGGGCCATGTGGGGACAAAGATCGCGGGAGATCGCGGTGATCGGTCTCGATGATTCCTTGCTCGCGAAAACTCTGATCGCAGACAACGGCTATTGGATGGATGCCGCGACAGCATTGTGCAGGTTTGCAAAATTCCCCTTTATCGATCGAAAGGTCCCAGACGATTTCCGCCGCGCATTGATCGCCAATTACGGCAGCCGAGCCGATCTGGAAAAGAAACTTGGCCAAAAAGTAGAATACTCATGGGAGCAAGAAGAACCCCCGCCTCGCGCTCGATGACGAGCCGCGCGCCTTGGCGCGGCTCGCGACCGCTCGCGAGCGGCCAGTCGATGCTTGCGTGTATTGGCGTAGATTTGGCGCGCAGTGACTGTTTGGAACGAAGGCGAAAAGGCGCTTGCGCATATTCATCTGCCGCCATCCTCGGCCAGGTTGCCCATCGCCATCCTCTGTGCATCGCCGCGGAGGATGGCGCCAATTCGGCATATTGGGAACTCGGTCAGCCAATTCGTCCCCCGATTGCCCTGCTCCCTACCGGAGAAATCCTGGAGACATCGAGGTCGCCATGCTAAAAGCGCACCCCAATCATGTCCACGCTCGCCGAACCTCTTGCAGAGCTTGATTGCCGGGCCGATCGCGGCCGGGTTTCGCTTGCGGGCGCGACCCGGCGCGAGCTTGCCGCAACGCTTGCCGAGGCCGGAGTGCCGGAGCGCGAAATCCGCATGCGCGTGGCGCAGCTCTGGCATTGGATTTACCACGCGGGCGCAACTTCCTTCGATGCGATGGGCAATGTCGGCAAGGTTTTGCGCGCCGCCTTGGCCGAGCGGTTTACCCTTGCCCGCCCCCAAATCGTCGCGGCGCAAATTTCCCGCGATGGGACGAGAAAATGGCTCTTAAGGCTTGAGCCGACGGACCGCCAGGACAAAGGCGCCGAGGTCGAATGCGTCTATATCCCCGAGAGCGATCGCGGCACTTTATGCGTTTCGAGCCAGGTCGGCTGCACGCTCAGCTGCGGCTTCTGCCGCACTGGAACGCAAAGGCTCGTCCGCAATTTGACCGCGCGCGAGATCATTTGCCAAGTTTTGATTGCGCGGGAAAGACTTGGGGATTTTCCGGGATTGACGCCGCCGGGCGACGGGCTCGTGCCAGGCGAAGGTCTTCGTGCGGTGTCGAATATTGTTTTCATGGGGATGGGCGAGCCGCTCTATAATTTCGCCAATGTGCGCGATGCCGTGGCGGTCTTTGCCGATGGCGATGGCCTCGCGCTGTCGAAGCGCC
Organism: Methylocella sp.; assembly: GCA_050728695.1. Taxonomy (GTDB): domain Bacteria; phylum Pseudomonadota; class Alphaproteobacteria; order Rhizobiales; family Beijerinckiaceae; genus Methylocapsa. The sequence continues at coordinate 2,509 of JBOHJV010000207.1, forward strand.
GGATCACGGTCTCGACGGCCGGCGTCGTGCCGCGCATGGAAGAGCTCGGCCGCGAGACCGGCGCGATGCTCGCGATCTCGCTCCATGCGGTGCGCGACGAGCTGCGCGACAAACTCGTGCCGCTCAACAAGAAATATCCGCTCAAGGATCTGCTCGCCGCCTGCCGGACTTTTCCAGGCGCCTCCAACGCGCGCCGCATCACCTTCGAATATGTGATGCTGAAGGACGTCAACGATTCGCCCGCCGATGCGAGGGAATTGGTGCGGCTATTGAAGGGCGTTCCGGCCAAGATCAATTTGATACCGTTCAATCCCTGGCCCGGCGCGCCTTACGAATGTTCGGATTGGGGGCGTATCGAAAGGTTTTCCGAAATTGTGTTCAATGCCGGCTACGCGAGCCCGGTGCGCACCCCGCGCGGGCGCGACATCCTCGCCGCTTGCGGGCAGTTGAAGAGCGAAACGGAAAAGCTGCGGGCGCGGGCAAGGCTCGCGGTGCTCGAAGGATAGGTTTAGGGCGTTGGCACGCTCTTTGGCCAGCTCCGAGAATCCAACCTTCGCGCGAGCCACCAATTCGTCACCCGGTCATGCCAAGGGACGCGGCTGCCCCGGCCGTGGAAGCCGAGATGGCCGCCGCGCGGGGTCAGCGCCGCCTCGATCATTGGCAGGCACGACCAGTCGATCGCGGTGTAGCACGCCGCCGGAATCCAAGGGTCGTCCAGCGCGTGCAGGATCAGCGTTGGCCGCGCGATGCCGGCAAGGAATTGCTTTGCGGCATTGCTTTCGTAATAGTCGAGGGCGTCCCGATAGCCGAAGCGCGGCGCGATGAAGTGGTCGTCGAATTCATAGACGTTGTTGGCGGCGGCGATGGCCGCCCGCTCAGCTGTGCTCACCCCCGCGCCCGGCGCCAGCGCCTCGCGTTTCATCGCATCGAGCATGTAGCGGTGGTAGACGAAGTTGCGCCGGGCCATCATCCGCGCACAGGTCGCCGCAAGGTCAATCGGGGCGGACACCGCGACAGCAGCCAGCACCGGCAGGCCGTGCCCGCCCTCGCCCATGAATTTCAGCACGAGATTGCCGCCCAGCGAATGGCCGAGCAGGACGATTCCATACCGAGTAAGTAAAGCCGGCAGTCCGCGCAGGGCGTCCGCCAAATCCTCGGTCCGGCCGGCATGGTAGTGCCCGGCGGCGGTCGGGAGCGACGGGAGGGCTCCGCGCAGGTTTAGGCGCAAGACCGGCCAGCCTTGGTCGACGAGATGCCGCATGCTCGCCACCACGTTCCTGCTCGCCTCGGAGCCCGCGAGGCCATGCACGAGCACGACGAGCGGCCTGGCCACGGGTCCGGCCCGCCGGTCGAGCCGCGCCGCCAGCCGTTCGCCGTCTTGCAGCGGCAGCAGCAGCCGCTCGCCGCGAGGTAGGTCCGGCGGAGTGCCGCAGAGGACATTGCGCAGAGTTTGGAGGTCGCCACCGAACCAAGGCGGCCGTTCCCGGAACGGCGGAATCGTCCCGGCCGCCGCGCCGTCCCGCGCGGGCGGCGCTACCCATTCCGGTGACACGCCGATTGGCATTGGCGAGCGCGGACCCAGCAAATGTGAACCCTTCCTCAATTGCGACGAGTTCCCGCGGGCATCCTCGCCGGAAACCCAATTCGAACATAGTAAGTCCGACCGGTTCAAACAAAAATTTACGGAATGGTACGCTTTTGGACTTGACATTAGCTTGAATTGGGGTATGGTAGTGCATCGAACAAAACGGTGCGCCCATGAACATCCTAGAACTTTTCCAATCCTTCCAGACAGACGAACAGGCAATTGACCATCTTGAAAAAGCGCGGTGGCACGGGCAGCCGGTATGCCCCTATTGCAAAAGCGAAAACATTGGACGCCACGCTAGCGGCGACCGTGGCAACCAACGCTGGCAATGCCGTGAGTGCACCCGTGCTTTCGCCGTAACCGTCGGCACGATC
>JBOHJV010000208.1:0-4444 GCA_050728695.1 Methylocella sp.
ACGGAGCGGTTTTAGGCATTGAAACCTCCCGGGTTCGGCAACGATCTTCGTCGAAGTCTCTATCCAGTTGTCAACAGAGATGGTTCTCGATCCCCCAGTGCCCGCGCGTCGCCGCGAGGACTAGAAAAGTGCGCCGGGCTCGACCATGGCCGCTCTTCTAGGCAATGAATTACGGGTTCTGACGTGAACGGGGTAGAGAACGAAAAGATAGCGCAGCCAAAATCCGGCTTCGATAGCCGCCGCCGCGTCCGCGACATTTTTTGCACCGCGTCATCCGCCTCCTTGGCGAATGCTTCCCTTTGGTAAGCGGAAGCGGCAGGCACCTGCGCCCGCGCGTTAGAGCCGCGCGAACTATTTAAGAACCTAGATGACCGTGCAGGTGAGGCGGTCAAGGTCTTCCTCGCCGATTGTGGAGGCCGGAGTCAGATAGACGACGTTGCGGATGGAACGCGCGAACATGCCCGCTTCGATAGACCGGCGTTTTAGCTCGCGCCGGCCTGACTTGGCGCGTTGATGAATCATTGCTTGCTTTCGTTGGGCTGCGCTTTTTTGGCCAGCTTTCTCAGATTGGCCTTGTCTTGTTCGGCCAGGGCGGCCGAGACTGGGCAATCGGGCGCAAGAATGCTTTCGATAAGGGCAGACGCGAAAGGCCCGGCGTCAACGAAGGGATTTGTTCCACCGAATGATCTCACCGAGATCGTTCGGACACCAACGCCGTTTGTTAATAAGCCGTCCGGTGTTAATATTTCGAACCTTCGGCGTGAGCTTACCGGGTAGTATCTGAAAGCGGCCCCAGAAAAATTCCTCACGATGTAAACTGCGGAACCGTCACCGGAACATGCGATGGGAAGTAATCGAGCTACTAACGCCTTCTGATATGCTGCCTTATCCACGCGCCCCTGTTCGAGAGCCTCGCGTACGCTTTCCTCAGGGCCAAATTTATCTGGATTCAACTTCTCTATACGTTGCAGTGCTCTCTCACGTTTCTTCCCTTCTGGCACCTCTTGCCTGATCGCCAACTTTAGATCGGCAAATTGCTCCGATGAAATCGAGTATTCTATCAATTCATCCTCGAAAACAGCAGTGAGTACGGCCTTTTCGAAGTTCGTGCGCCAGAGCTTGGCATTTTCCATCGTCGAGCCGAAAAAAGTCGATTTGGCAAAATCGGCACCGCGAAGATCCGCAGCCGCCAGGGATGCGCCCTGAAGATCGGCCTCTTGGAGCGACGCGCCCCGTAAATTCGCACCTAAGAGCTCCGCGCCCCGTAGATCCGCGTTAAGAAGCCATGCGCCCTGGAGCTGTGCGTTGATGAGCCGTGCGCCTTCAAGCTGCGCGCCGACAAGCCATACGCCCTGAAGGGCCGCTTCTTCGAGCGATGCCCCCTGAAGATTAGCCTCGAAGAGGTCCGTGCCCTGAAGACCTGCGCCGTTAAGGGATGCGCCTTGAAGTTGAGCATATCGGAGCGATGCGCCCGCAAGCTCCGCGCCGCTGAGCGACGCACCTTGTAGCTGCGCGTCATTGAGTGACGCCCCCTGAAGCTGCGCGCCCTCCAGATCGGCCTTGCGCAAATCCGCGCGGTCGAAATGAGCACTTTCGAGATGTCGCCCCCGCAGGCTCAAAGTTTCCTTGACGCTGTCGAGCTTCTTCGGATCGTCGATCTTCGCCGCGTTAACTGCATCGAAGTCCGGAAGTACAAATGCATTCGTAAAAAGACTTGACCGGTTACGGCTGACTGGATCGACCTGCCCATCGAAAAAAAGATGGTGGAAAGGCATCCAAGAAGCAAACAATTTGTCAAGAACTTCGCCAGGAAAGGTGATTATCGCGATCGACAGCAAGATTGGCACGAGGCTTGGAAGCCAAGCCCATTTTTTCCACCACACTGGCCATTTAGTTTCGCTTCGGCCACCTAGCACGATGGGCCATAGGATAAACCACATTCCTACATCAAAAAAGATTACATAGCGATGCACCATAGTAATCCTTTCGTTATGATAAGGCAGGAATTGCATCTGGATCATAAGTAATAAGAGTATCGGACTAATAACCAGAGTGATCCAGGCAATCAACTGTAAAAGCGGCTCAAGGACACCTTTGCGTATGTATTCTGGACCCGCGAGAAATTGCACAAATATATTGCTTGGTAGAAGCCATCTTACACGGTCTTTAAGGTTTTCGGCGTCAACCTTGCCGCGCAGCTCCCCAGTGAGTTCGTCGTCGAAGCGTCGGGCTTTCGTCGCCAGCATAGCGAAATGCATCAATGTATAGACGTGCGAGATTGCAAAAAGGATGGGCGCCAGAAAGAAAAACGTGACAATAGGCAGCTCGGTATTGAGAAAAGGCAGTTTGACCGGTTTTTCGAGCAGAAGGTCCACTTGGGTGACGCCCAACACCGCACTGCCGATGTAGAAAAAGACAAAAAGGTAGCTGAACCATACGCCTCCGCTAAGCGCAGCCGCGTCCTCTAGGCTTTTGCGAATCTCATCGAGATTATACGCCTTTTCGACGAGAATTTTGCTTGCCTCGGTCATTTGGGTTCCCTCGACACTTGTAGCATTGAAGTAGCATAAGACAAGCTTTTGAAACGGGCGCTAAAGCCGCGTCCAATCTTTCAGAACCGAGATGACCGCGCCGGTGAGAAGCTCAAGATCTTCTTCGCCAATTGTAAAGGCAGGCGTCAGATAGACGATATTGCGGATGGGCCGCACGAAGACGCCCGCTTCGATAAACCTGCGCCTCAACGCGCCGAGATCATCGATGCGGTCGAGTTCGACGACGCCGATCGCGCCTTTCACCCGCACGTCGCGCACATGCGGCAATCCTCGGGCCGGTTCGAGATCGCGGGCTAGCACTTTGGAAATGGCCGCGACTTGGTCGAGCCGCGGCTCGCTTTCGAAAAGATCGAGTGAGGCATTGGCGGCGGCGCAGGCGAGTGGATTGGCCATGAAAGTCGGGCCATGCATCAACGCATGGTTTGGCGCGTCCGACAAAAACGCCTCGAACACTTTGCTCGTGGCGATCGCCGCGCCAAGCCCCATGGTGCCGCCGGTCAATGCCTTCGACAGAGTGATAATGTCCGGGGTAACGCCTGTCGCCTCGCAGGCGAACATTGTTCCGGTGCGCCCAAAACCGGTGAAAATCTCGTCAAAAATCAAAAGAAGGCCATGTTGGTCGGCCGCCGCTCGCAAATGCCGCGGCACTTTCGCATCGTGAAACAACATGCCGCCCGCGCCTTGCACCAAGGGCTCGACGATAATGCCCGCAAGGTCTTGCGCATGACGTTCCAGCAGAGCATCGAGAGCCTGCGCGGCATGAGCGTCGGCCGGAAGCTCCGCGATGATTTGTTGCGGCAACACCTTGGCGAAGAGGCCGTGCATTCCTTCCTCGGGGTCGCAGACCGACATCGCCGCAAAAGTGTCGCCGTGATAGCCGCCCTTGAACGCGACGAAGCGGCTACGCCGTGTATTGCCTTGATTGAGCCAGAACTGCACCGCCATCTTCATCGCGACCTCGACCGCGACCGAGCCGCTATCGCAGAAAAAAACATGGGTAAGCCCCTCCGGCAACAGACCCACAAGTCGCCGCGCGAGATCGACCGCCGGCTCGTGGGCGAGACCGCCGAACATAATGTGCGGCATAAGCGCGAGCTGCTCTGAGACCGCCGCGCGAATATGCGGGTGGTTGTATCCGTGGCAGGCGGTCCACCAGCTCGCGATCCCGTCGATGAGCTCGCGCCCGTCGGCGAGATAGATGCGGCTTCCTTGCGTGCGCGCGACGGGAAGCGGGTCCCCCGCCGTCTTCATCTGCGTGTAGGGCAGCCAAATATGGCCAATGCCGCGCGTGAACCAGGCCGGCGGTGCGCCGTTCATTTGTCGCCTCCAATAACCCATGGCGCTGGGTCAGTCGCTGCGCCGCCCAAGGGCTATCCAAACCCCGCCCCACCGCTTATGTTGCGCGCGTTTCCCCTCCGCGACTCGGACAAATCATGGCCACCCATAGCACGCCGCATTTCCAAAACCAGCCGGGCGTTCCGCAAGTGCGGGTGGGCGCCAAGGAATTTATGTGCGTCGGCGCATTGCCTCCCTTCGACCATCCGCATATTTTTATCGACATGGGCGACAGCAATGATGCGATCTGCCCCTATTGCTCGACGCATTATGTTTATGACGCGGGACTTGATGGAGGGTGCGATCCGCCGGAGTGCGCTTTCGAGCCCGGCCGCGACTCCGAATCCAGGGAAAAGCCAGCGATCGAACCCGCCTGAGCTGCCGCGATGAACCCGCCGCATGCGGTGATCGCCGGAGCCGGGATCAGCGGCCTTTGCACGTCGTTATCCCTGGCGCGGGGAGGCTGGCGGGTTAGCCTCTACGAAAAAGCGAAAGTTCTCGAAGAGGCCGGGGCAGGCGTGCAGCTCTCGCCGAACGCCAGCGCGATACTGCGAAGG
>JBOHJV010000209.1:0-4305 GCA_050728695.1 Methylocella sp.
CGCCGAACAGCGTGTCGTGGCGTGTCGTATAGACCTCGATTTCGCGCGCCGCGACCCGTGGCGCGGGCTCCAGCTCGAAGCGCAGCGCAAGCCCTTCCGAGCGGCCGATCCAATTCGCCTGCATGAGGCGGACTTTTTCCGGCCAGCGGGGCAGCTTGTCGAGGGACGCCAACAGATCCTCTGCGTAATCGGTGATCTTGAAAAACCATTGGGTCAGCTCGCGCTGCTCGACGAGCGCGCCGGAGCGCCAGCCGCGGCCGTCGATCACTTGCTCGTTGGCAAGCACGGTATGATCGAGCGGGTCCCAGTTCACCCTCGATCTTTTGCGCACCACCAGGCCTGCGTCGAGAAAATCCAGAAACATCTTTTGCTGATGCTTGTAATAGGCGGGGTCGCACGTCGCGATCTCGCGCGACCAATCGAGCGAAAGGCCCATCGCCTTCAACTGGCCGCGCATGGCGGCGATATTGGCATGAGTCCAGTCCGCCGGATGGCTCCTGTTGTGCCAGGCGGCGTTCTCGGCCGGCATGCCGAAGGCGTCCCACCCCATGGGATGGAGCACGTTGAACCCGCGCGCGCGCTTATAGCGGGCGATCACGTCGCCCAGCGTATAATTGCGGACGTGGCCCATGTGGATTCGCCCGGAAGGGTAGGGAAACATCTCTAGGACGTAATATTTCGGGCGGGAATCATCGTTCCGCGTGCGAAAAATTTCCCTCTCCTCCCAAATCCTTTGCCATTTGGGTTCCGCGACGCGGGCGTTATAGCGCTCAGAGTCCATCGGCATATGATCGTCGATCGCTTCGGTAACCTTGCTATATATGAGGCCTACACAGCATTAATTAACGGACTCGGTCAATCTCCCCGATTGCGGTATCGAAACGGACGGACCAAAACCTTGCGGCAACAAAGTAAAAATGCTCCCCCCACCAGTCTCGACCGGCTCGCCTTGGTGCGTACCCGCATTGCCCGCGCCACGCGGGATGCGGAACGCGATCCGCAAGAGGTAACCCTCGTTTGCGTCTCAAAAACCTTTGGCCCGCACGACATTTTGCCCCTGATCGAGGCGGGCGAGCGTGTTTTCGGCGAAAACCGGGTCCAGGAGGCGCTGGAGAAATGGGCGCCGCTCAAGGCCCGCCACCCCGAACTCGAACTGCATCTCATCGGACCCTTGCAGTCCAATAAGGCGCATGACGCGGTTCTCTTGTTCGACGTGATCGAGACCGTCGACCGCGAAAAAATCGCCAAGTCACTGGCGTCGGAAATCCAAAAAACCTCGCGCCATCCAAAGCTTTATATCCAGGTCAATACCGGCGCCGAGCCGCAAAAGGCGGGTGTTCTTCCGCAAGAGGCGGACGCCTTCATCAAGAGTTGCCGCAAACAGTATGGCCTCGAAATTGCGGGCCTCATGTGCATTCCGCCCCTCGACGGTCAGGCCTCGCCGCATTTCGCGTTTTTAAACCAGATCGCCGCGCGCAATGGGATTTTCGCGCTCTCAATGGGAATGAGCGCCGACTTCGAGCTCGCGATCGAGCTCGGCGCGACCCATGTAAGGATCGGCAGCGCGATTTTTGGAGAACGCTGATAGTTCGCAAAGGCATCGCAAAAAAAACGCGCCAACATCAGGAACCATCGCGCGCGCTGGTTTGCCTTGCCATGTCCAACGGAAGCGCCCTAAAGGTGATGCCGCAACGAACCACCTCGAAATGCGAGCTTCCGATAAATGGCGTCCTCGAATGTCTTCGCGACAAGCAACAAGCCTGTTCCAATGGCAAAGATTGGCATTTTGCTCGTCAACCTTGGCACGCCGGATGCCCCCCATTTCTGGCCGGTGCGCCGGTTTCTCAAGGAATTTTTGTCCGACCCGCGGGTAATCGAGACGCCGCGGATTTTCTGGTGGCCGATCTTGCACTTCGTCATTCTTGTCCTGCGGCCTCGCAGGATCGCCAAGCACTATGCCGCAATCTGGAACGAGGAGACCAACGAGAGTCCGCTGAAAGCGATAACGAGGTCGCAGGCCGAGAAACTCGCGGCTTGGATCGGCGGCGGGGGCCTCGATCCGAAACGACAGCACGCGGCGCGCGAAACATTCTTCATCGCTTGGGCGATGCGCTACCGCAAGCCGGATATCGCGCAAGGAATCGTGAGCCTCAAGCAGCATGGCTGCGCGAGAATCCTGGTCCTGCCGCTTTATCCGCAATATGCCGCCGCCACGACGGCGAGCGTCAACGACAAGGTGTTCGAGACCTTAAAGGCGATGCGATGGCAACCGGCGGTGCGGATCGCGCCGCCCTATTTCGACGACCGCACTTATATCGACGTTCTGGCGACTTCGCTGCGGGCCGGGCTGTCGCGCCTCGATTTCGTTCCCGATACGATCCTGGTTTCCTTCCACGGCCTTCCGAAGGAGGTGGCCGCCAAGGGCGACCCTTACTATGGCCAATGCCTCGAGACATGGCGGCTCCTGCGCGAAGACCTCGGGCTTGGCGCCGACCGGTGTCCGGTCGGCTTTCAATCTCGGTTCGGCTCGAAGGAATGGCTGCAGCCCTATACGGCGGCGATGGTCAAGAATCGCGCGTCCCAGGGAACCAAAGGTTTGGTTGTCATCACGCCTGGATTTTCCGCCGACTGCCTCGAAACGCTCTATGAAGTCGCCATCGAATGCCGCCAGATTTTCTTCGAAGCTGGAGGCAAGAATTTTGCCGCCATTCCTTGCCTGAACGATAGCGAGCTCGGCATGTTGCTCATTCACGATCTCGTCGCGCGCGAGCTTAAGGGTTGGATCTAGATGCGATCGCTCCACTCGGAGAGCTGGGGCTCTTCCCGATTACGTGAAATCTCTCCTCCGATTACGAAAACTCCCAGAGTCAAGGGGATCAACCTCTACGTCTGGGACAACGCGGCATCCGCGGCGGCGCGCTTCGCGATGGCCGACCAGTCTAGCTCGCCGTCGCCATGGGCGAGCGCGGCCAGAAACCGAGCGGCGAAACGGGCGGTCCGGAAACTGGACCGGCCGGCAAATGCCAGTTAACATGGGCCGATGACAGGCAACGGAAAGCGTTGCTTGCTAAATGTTGTTTGAATCCAAGTGCGAGAGGAAATGCAAATGCCGAGAAAAAGACCGTGGGAAGAGAGCTTGTGGAAAAAGCCGGCGTTAATGTGGAGACGCTCTTGGATCTGCTTGTCCGTAATGCATCCGCGGAGCTGACCACGTTTTATTATTATACCATCCTGCGCGTAAATCTAATCGGGCTGGAAGGCGAAGGTTTGAAGCAGATCGCGGAAGACGCTCGGATTGAAGATCGCAATCATTTCGAAGCTCTGGTGCCCCGGATTTACGAGCTAGGCGGAAAGCTGCCCGACGATATGGTGGAATTTCACAATATTTCCGCCTGCCCGCCAGCAAAACTCCCGGCCAACCCAAGAGACATAAACGCCATGCTAGAGGTGCTGCTGAAGGCGGAACAATGCGCCGTCCGGGGATATACGAGAGTCTGCGATATGACGGTCGGCAAGGATCATCGGACGCATGACCTCGCGCTCGCCATCCTGCACGAGGAGATCGAACACGAAGCCTGGTTTTCGGAGTTCTTGGGTCACGGGCCGAGCGGGCACTATAGCCGTGAAGGACGTCCAAACTCGCCCTATGTGGGCAAGTTCCTCAACTCCGGACAGGGCTAGACCGGCTTAGATAAGCCGCAAACCATTTGCCGGCGTCGCCAGAATCGAATTGGTCTTGTGAACGTACCCTCTTGGTTGATGCGGGAGGCTGCAACCAGTGAGTCACTTTTGGTTTTGGTGGCGCTGGCCACCAGGTCAGGTGTCAAGAAATGGATTTCCAATTTCAGGCGCTGTCGCGGGAAATCGCAGTGCATTATTCATTGCACGGCGGCGAGTGTGGCGAGCGGATCGAGCCTGTCAAGGATGCGATAGGGCGTTCTGAGGAACGCCCGTCGCAAGCAACGGGCTATGGCACCGGCATCGCCGGCGCGAGCAGCCCTCGCGTCCTTGAACGGCTCGAGTCCGCCTCGCCAATAATGCTCGCCATGAGATGAATGACGAACTCTGACATTGCACGATGGATCTAATCCAGATTTACAGAGCTTAAGCCAAACTATTTTGCCGGCCTTGCCTTCCGGCAAGCTTCTGGCTTTTGCGGCCACTATGAAGAAAAGGCACATGTCAGGCCGGATAAGCCCAAGGACATCATGGCACTCGAGCGCACGTTTTCCATATTAAAGCCCGATGCGACGCGGCGAAATCTCACCGGGGCGATCAACGCCTTGATTGAAAAGGCAGGGCTGC
>JBOHJV010000210.1:0-4155 GCA_050728695.1 Methylocella sp.
GGCAAGAACAATATCCACGGCTGGCCTTTCGACATTTATGTCCATCATGGGGCGGGCGCTTATATCGCCGGCGAGGAAACCGCGCTTTTGGAGTCGCTCGAAGGCAAGAAAGGCCTGCCCAGGCTGAAGCCGCCTTTCCCCGCCAACATGGGCCTTTATGGCTGTCCGACGACCGTCAACAATGTGGAATCGATCGCCGCCGCCCCGGCAATTCTACGCCGGGGCGCGGCATGGTTTGCGAGCTTCGGCGCGAAGAACAATTCGGGCACCAAGCTTTTCTGCGTCTCCGGCCATGTCAACAAGCCGTGCAACGTGGAAGAGGCGATGTCGATTCCCTTCCGCGAATTGATCGAGCGCCATTGCGGCGGCGTTCGCGGCGGCTTCGATAATCTGCTCGCGGTGATTCCCGGCGGCTCGTCGGTGCCTTGCGTTCCCGCCCATGAAGTCATCGACGCGGCAATGGATTTCGATACCTTGAGCGATTTGAAATCTGGGCTCGGCACGGCGGCCGTCATCGTGATGGACAAATCGACCGATATCGTGCGGGCGATCGCGCGGATTAGCTATTTTTATAAGCACGAGAGCTGCGGCCAATGCACGCCTTGCCGGGAGGGCACGGGCTGGCTCTGGCGCGTCGTTTCTCGCATGGCGGAAGGGCGCGCGCAACGGCGCGAGATCGCCATGCTGCTTGAAGTCACGACGCAAATCGAAGGCCACACGATCTGCGCGTTTGGCGAGGCGGCGGCCTGGCCGGTGCAAGGTCTTATCCGCCATTTCCGTCCGGAGATCGAACGGCGCATCGACCAATATGCCGCCAATCCGCATCCGGAGCCGGTAAAAGACTTCGGCGTCGCGGCGGAGTAGGAGGCCGCATGGCGAGCGAACCCGATAATCTGGTTCGCGAATTGTTGCGGCAGATGCGCGGAGACATCGTCGTATTGCGGGAACGCGCTGAAGAACATTCGGAGCAACTCAAACGAATTCGCAAAGATATGCATGAATGGCAAGAAACGACCGCGACCGCTGTGGGATTTGCGCTTCATGCTAATCTCAGGCACGAAACGCTTGATCAAAAACTCGACGAGCTGACAAAGCGTATCGAGATGCTGGAGAAGGGGCGATGAGAGTTTGCCTCGGCCAGGACTTGACCAATCCGCGCTTGGCGCCCCTTGCGTCTCGCGGCATTCCGGGGGATGAGATGGTCGGATGGGCGAGGCCCGCCACAACCTCATCTTCGAATATTTGCGGCGTCTCGACACGAAGCGTGATCGGGTCATAGAGGATCTTGCCGACTTGAAAATTCGGATGACCGCGGGCGAAGAAAGACTGGCGAGAACGGATATGGCGATCGCGAATCTTGAGGTGTCGATTGCGGGGATAAACCGCCGCATCGATCGAGCCGAAAGCGCGGCTGGATCGTAACGAGCGGCGTCTCGATCTCGTCGAACTGCCGCATTGAGGATAGGGCATGAGCAGATTGATCGTTGACGGCATCGAAATCGACGTTCCGCCCGAATATACGCTTTTGCAAGCGTGCGAGGAGGCGGGCGCCGAAATTCCGCGGTTTTGCTTTCACGAGCGGCTGTCGATCGCCGGCAATTGCCGGATGTGCCTTGTCGAGGTGAAGGGTGGGCCGCCCAAGCCTCAAGCGTCCTGCGCCGTGGCTGTCAAGGACCTGCGTTTCGGCCCGAACGGCGAGCCGCCGGTCGTGCTCACCAAATCATTGATGGTGAAAAAGGCCCGCGAAGGAGTCATGGAATTCCTTCTCATCAATCACCCGCTCGATTGCCCGATTTGCGATCAGGGCGGCGAGTGCGATCTGCAGGACCAAGCCATGGCCTTTGGCTTTTCTTCATCTCGCTACATCGAGAATAAGCGTGCCGTGGAGGACAAATATATCGGGCCGCTGGTGCGCACCTCGATGAACCGCTGCATCCACTGCACCCGCTGCGTGAGATTTACGGCGGAAGTCGCGGGCACCGGCGACATGGGCGCGACCGGGCGCGGCGAGGACATGGAGATCACGACTTATCTTGAAACCGCGATGCGGTCGGAACTGCAAGGCAATATCGCCGATCTTTGCCCGGTCGGCGCGCTGTTGCCGAAGCCCTATTCCTTCAAGGCGCGATCCTGGGAACTCGTCAAGACGGAGTCGATCGATGTCATGGACGCGCTGGGCTCGGCGATCCGCATCGATACGCGCGGGCGCGAGGTGATGCGAATTTTGCCTCGCATCAATGAGGCCGTGAACGAAGAATGGATTTCCGACAAGACCCGCGAGATTGTCGATGGTCTGAGGACCAAGCGCCTCGATCGTCCTTTCGTGCGCGAGAACGGCAAATTGCGCGAAGCGTCCTGGCGAGCGGCCTTTCAAGCGATCGCGGCCAAGGTCGGACAGGCGCCGCCAGAGCGGATCGGCGCGATCGCCGGCGATCTTTGCGCCGTCGAGGAGATGTTCGCGGTTCAGCTCCTGATGCGAAGCCTCGGCGCCGTTTCGCTCGATTGCCGACAGGACGGCGCGAAGCTCGATCCTAGCCTCGGCCGGGCGAGTTATATTTTCAACCCCTCGATCGCGGGAATTGATGAGGCCGATGGGCTCGTGATCATCGGCTCAAACCCCCGCAAGGAAGCGCCCGTTTTGAATGCGCGCATCCGCAAGCGCTGGCTGAAGGGCGGATTCACGATCGACGTTATCGGCGAAAAAGCCGATCTTACCTATGAATACAATTATCTTGGGGCGGGACCGGAGACGCTGGCCAGCCTGGTCGACCACTATAAATACAATTATCTTGAGGCGGGGCCGGAGACGTTCGCCAAAATGGGCAAGCACCCGCCCCCCGAGATGGAAAAGCCGCTGGTCCTGATTGGCCAGGGTGCCCTGGCGCGCGAGGATGGGTGGGCTATCCTGGCGCTTGCGGCCAAGGCGGCGCAGGCGATCGGCGCGATCAAAGAGGGATGGAACGGCTTCGCGATCCTGCATACGGCCGCCGCGCGCGTGGGCGGCCTCGACCTCGGCTTCGTGCCGGGACAAGGCGGGTCTGACGCCGGATCGATGGCGAAAAGCGGCGCGCTCGATGTTCTGTTTCTGCTGGGCGCCGACGAGGTCGCGGTAGAACCGGGCGCTTTCGTGGTCTATCAAGGCACGCATGGCGATCGCGGCGCGGCGCGCGCCGACGTCATCCTGCCGGGCGCGACATATACTGAAAAATCCGGCATTTATGTCAACACGGAGGGCCGCGTGCAACTCGCCGCTCGCGCCAATTTCCCGCCCGGCGGCGCGCGCGAGGATTGGGCGATTCTCCGCGCGCTTTCCGATGTGCTCGGGCGCAAATTGCCATTTTCCTCGCTGAAAGCCTTGCGGGCATGCCTTTACGCGAGCCATCCGCATTTGGCGAAGCTCGACGAAATCGGCGCGGGCGAGCCCTTCGATGCCGCGCGACTTGCGGGGAGCGGCGCCGCGCATACGCGCGCGCCCTTCGTTTCGACAATCGCCGATTTCTATTTGACCAATCCGATCGCGCGCGCCTCCGCGGTGATGGCGGAATGCTCCGCGCTCGCCGAGGTTTTCGCGCGCGAGGCGGCGGAGTAACGGCGATGACCGATTTCGCCTGGGCTGGACCTTTGGCACTCACGCTCATAAAAAGCGTCGCGCTGCTCGTCGTGCTTTTGATCTTTGTCGCCTATGTCCTCTACGCGGATCGCAAGATATGGGCGGCCGTTCAATTGCGTCGCGGCCCCAATGTGGTCGGTCCTTGGGGGCTTTTGCAAAGCTTCGCCGACATGCTGAAGTTCGTCTTCAAGGAACCCGTCATTCCCGACGGCGCCAACAAAGGCGTTTTTTTATTGGCCCCCTTCATCATGGGCTTGCTCGCGCTTTCGGCCTGGGCGGTGATTCCTGTGAGCGCGGGCTGGGCGATCGCCGACCTCAATGTCGGCATTTTGTATATTTTCGCGATCTCCTCGCTCAGCGTCTATGGAATCATCATGGGCGGCTGGGCGTCGAACTCGAAATATCCGTTTCTATCGGCCTTGCGCTCCGCGGCGCAGATGATCTCGTATGAGGTCTCGATCGGCTTTGTCATGATCACCGTCCTGCTCTGCGCCGGAACGCTCAATCTCGGCGATATCGTCGCCGCGCAGGACACGCGCCTCGGG
>JBOHJV010000211.1:0-4081 GCA_050728695.1 Methylocella sp.
CGGCGCCCAGCGCCATCGCGTTGTATGGTTTCTCGAGCAACTTGGAGATTTTTTCGAGGAGGTTGGAAACGGTTGCGTTGATGTCGGCCATGACGAGCTCCCAAGGAAAACGCCGGTTGCGCCGCGACGGCGGCGCGAATCGGAAACCGGCCCTTCATAGTAAAGCTTTTGCTCTTTTTTACCAAGACCACAACGAATTGCCCGGTGGTAGGCCAAAAGCGCGTCTTGCCCGGGTTTCCCCTCCCGGAAACGCGGAGGGGCGTGCGCGCAATCACGAATGAGAGAGGGAATACTCCAATACTCGATCAAATTACATGTATTATCTAAAGAATGAATTGCAACATTCCGTATAGACATGGATTATCAAGACGTGACCGGAATGCCGCGAGCTAATAATGTTAAAAAAGGTAATCGTATTCCAATTTATTCATAAAAATTGCCGTTGTTTATTATCATGGCCGCGCGTTCCTGGCCGGGGGGTCGCGATCCGGCGCCCACGATTGGCGGCGTTTGGCCCCGCCGCACGCTTCATGCGCGATCGCTCCGGCGCCTACGGGGTTACGTTTGGACTGATGGCGCCGGTCTTCATTGGCGCCCTCGCTCTAGGTTCTGAAACCGGCGGCTGGTACTCGACCCAAGAAGCGATGCAGGGCGCGGCCGATTCCGCCGCGATCAGTGCCGCTGTCGGCATCAATGATGGCAACACGAATATGTCGCTCCAAGCCGGCGCGGCGGCGGCATCTTATGGCTTTGTCAATGGCTCGAACGGCACGACCGTCACCGTGAATCAGCCGCCTCGATCGGGTCCCAATGTGGCGACCCCCGGGGCCGTCGAAGTCATTATCAAACAACCCCAAAAAATGTTGTTTTCGTCGCTTTTTCTCAAGTCCCCGGTGATTGTCCAAGGCCGTTCGGTCGCCGTCGCTGGCAACGGCATACCTTGCGTTATTGCTCTGAACCACTCCCTGGTCGTGGCCGGCATCACCGTTCAGCTGGGCAGCGCCGCTTTGGCCGATCAATGCAATGTCGCCGATAACTCGCCGTCTCCATTCGCGCTGACCGTGGACGCCGCGTCCAGCATCACGGCGCAAAAAATCAATGTGGTCGGGGGCTTTGTCGACATCGCCGGGATTGTCACCACCACCCAGGGAGTTCACACGGGAGCCACTGCGGCGGTCGACCCTTATGCAGGCACGACCGTCGACCCATCATTTACTAAGCTTGCCTGTGACCCGAATAGCTTTTCTCCAACTGCAACTAGCACGAATACTATAACCGGCACGGTTACCTTGTCTCCGGGCCGGTACTGCGGCGGCATACTTGTAGGGGCGGGCGGCAACGTCACGCTTAGTCCCGGCACCTACTACATGGATGGGAATCTCTTATCGGGGGTCCTCAAGGGAGGCCTCGCGGTTAAAACCGGCGGCTCCGTGACTGGCACAGGGGTCACGATCGTACTGACGACAAGCGGCCCGTTCAGCAAATTGTTGAACCTGGATCTCGGCGGTCTCTTCAGCGGCGGTGTCATCAATTTGACCGCGCCGACATCGGGACTATACGCCGGATTGGTCCTCTTTGCCGACCCCAGTGCGACCCTCGCCATTCTAACTCTTCGCGGAGGCACGCAAAATAATTTCGTCGGCACGATCTACGCGCCGTTTTCGACGGTGCTCTACGCACTCAGCTCGGGGACGAAATCCGGACAATGCACGCGCCTCATCGCCGATACGATCAACTTCGCCGTCGGCAGCGCGAGCTTCTCGAAATGCGCCGTAACCGATGGCCTGGCGTCCGCGGCGCCAGCCCAGCTTGTGGAGTGATCGCACGGAAACTTGGGCGTCAGTGAATTGGGCATCGCCATTATACAAGAAACGCAGGTAAGGTTTGCCGCACGGTATCAACGATGTGTCAGCGCGTCTCGAATAGGGGGAGTTGTGGAAGGATTGAAGCGATCATGTGCTCATTCATTCATAAATCTTGGCGTCATTTATTATCAAGGCCGCGCGTTCCTCGCCGGGAGACTGATGCTTGCCTTGGTTTCGAGGCCGCGTCCGCCGCGGTGGCGAGCCCGAGGATCGCGACCCAACGCCCTCGTTTGGCGGGGTTTGGCGTCGCCGCGCGCTTCATGCGCGATCGGTCCGGCGCCTACGGGGTTATGTTTGGACTCATGGCGCCGTTCTTCATTGCCGCCCTCACGCTAGGTACCGAAACCGGCCGCTGGTACTCGATCCAACAAACGATGCAGGGCGCGGCGGATTCCAGCGCGATCAGCGCCGCTGTCGGTTTTAATGCCGGCAATACCAATGTAGCGCTCCAAGGCACCGCGGCAGCGGCATCCAATGGCTTTGTCAACGGCTCAAACAGCACGACCGTGACCGTGAATCAACCGCCTCTATCGGGTCCCAATGTGGCGACCCCAGGGGCGGTCGAAGTCATCATCAAACAACCCCAAAAACTCTTGTTCTCATCGCTTTTTCTCAAGTCCCCGGTGGTTGTCCAAGGCCGCGCGGTCGCCGTCGCCGACAGCGGTATACCTTGCCTTCATGCTCTGAACGGGCTTCTCGGAATCCCAATTGCCCCCGGCATCACCGAAGCAGCCCTTGCTAACGTTTTGGCCGATCAATGCAATATCGCCGACAACTCGCCGTCGCCGTTGGCGCTGACGGTGGCCGCCTTGGCCAATATGACGGCGCAAAAAATCAATGTGGTCGGGGGCTATGTCGACGTCCTTGGGACGGTCACCACCACGCAGGGAATTCACACGGGAGCTCCCGTGACGCCCGATCCTCTTGCAGGCACGACCGTTCCCGCATTTTCTACTACATGTGACCCCCATAGCGCCAGATACGGCAAGATAACCAGCTCGGTTACCTTGTCTCCAGGCACCTACTGCAACGGCATAAGTGTAGGGGCGGGCGCCGCCGTCACGCTTAATCCCGGCACCTACTACTTGGATGGGGCGTTACTCTCGCCGGGCCTCGCGGTTACCGCCGGCGGGTCCTTGACCGGCACGGGCGTCACGATCGTGCTGACTTCAAGCACCGGCCTGTTCAGCAATTTGGTGAATGTGGACCTCGGCGGTCTCCTCAGCGGGGGTGTCATTAATTTGACCGCGCCGACATCGGGACCGTTCGCCAATTTGGTCGTTTTCGTCGACTCCCGCGCGCTCGCCTCCGTTGTAACTTTTCGCGGAGGCACGCAAAACAGTTTCGTCGGAACGATCTACGCGCCGAGCTCGCAAGTGGTTTACGCGCTCGGCGGCTCGGCGACGAAAACCGGACAATGCACGCGCCTCATCGCCAATACGATCAACTTCCTCCTCACCGGCGCGAGCTTCTCGAAATGCGCGCTAACCCTTGGCGCGTCGTCCGCGGCGCCAGCCCAGCTTGTGGAGTGATCGCGCATGTCGAGACGCAAAGGGATGCCGATGGCTTTGTTAAAACGGCTCGGAGCTTTCTTCAGCCGGGAGCGCCTGGCCATCGCCGGTGTGGCGGCAATTGAATTGGCGATGGTGTCGCCGCTTATCGTTACGGGGGTCTTGGGCGCCGGTGAATTGGGCGTCTCGATCCTGCGAGAAACGCAGGTGCAGTTTGCCGCACGGGCCGGCATTAATTATGCCCGCGCGAACGGGTTCGACGCGACCAAGATGTCGACCGCCATCACCAATGCGACCGCTTACGCGAGCATCACGGCGACGCCCGCGCCGTCGCAATTTTGCGGGTGCGCATCGGCGACCGGGGTGACGGTCGTCAAGACTTGTACAGCCACCTGTACCTGTACCACCACTTGTTCAAGCGGGTTCACCGCCGGCACTTACGCCACGTCTTCCGCGCAAGCTCTCTTTACCCCGGTCATTCCCAATCCATGGCAAGCCAGTACCGTGACGCTGGCCTACCATGCAACCGAGAGAATCCAGTGACAAGCAAGACCTTCCTCAACGACCAACGGGGCGCTTCCGCGGTCGAATTTGCGCTGACCATGCCTGTATTCCTTTTGTTGTTGCTCGGAGTTTGGCAAATCAGTTTCGGGATGTGGGCGCAATTTGCCTTGCAACACGGGGCGGAAGCGGCGGCGCGCTGCA
>JBOHJV010000212.1:0-4008 GCA_050728695.1 Methylocella sp.
TGACCGCTCGGCGGCCCGACATTGCACGACCTAGGCATTGCGACCGGACGGAAATTCTTGATGAGCAAATCGCTCAAAAGCTGGCCTGACGCCTAAACGGCCAAATTGTACCACTACCGCAGTTTTTAATATCAAGCGGAACACGGCCCGGCAATTTTGCGCCCGCATATCCTGCCTTTCGTCCTCTATCTTATGCTGTACCGCACCGGCACGATGAGACTGGCGCTCGACCCCATCTCTGGCGGCAACGGCCGCCCGCTCGCGTGGCGCGCCATTTCGAGCGCGGCTTGGTCAAGTAGGGAAGATCCGGAACTGGCGATTATCCGCGCCAACACGACATGACCGCCGCGGTCGATCGTGAGCGCGAGGCGGACCGTGCCTTGTTCGCCCCGGTCCCGCGCCGCCTCAGGGTAATGCCGGTTCCAATTCATGCCCGCCGACCAGGCGCTGCGCCAAGCAGCGGCCTCCGCCGCGCTCGCGGCCGGCGAGGCCGCGGCTTTGGATGCCGTTGCCGCGCGGAGAGGCGCGCTGGAGCGCGGCGCGGCGGGCTCGCGCACCGGTTTCACCACGTGCTTCGGCGCTTCCTTGACGATTTTCTTCGGCTTCGGCTTGGGCGGCGTCATCAGAACTACGTTCGGCTTAGGAACAGGTGGAAGTTCCGGAACCGGGATCGTCTGCGGTTGCTCGGCGTGCTGGGGTTCCGCCTGCGTCATCTTCGGCCCGGGGGTGACCTCCGGGGGCGTCTCCGCTGGAGGCGCGACGTCCAGAGGCACTAGCTCGATCATCACCGCCGCCGGAGGCGCTCCAGCTAAGCTCGTGTCACGTACGTGCATGAGCCATAACACGATAGATCCTTGAAGAATCACGACCACGGAGGCGGCAAACGCCCATCGCCTTAGCGAGTCCTTGTCGTCAGCCGGGAGTATTGCCGCCGATGTCATGGCTTCGTTTCCGCTGGTTTGGTCCCCGATGATTTCGTCTCCGCCGCTCCCCGCGCGGGTTCACCCGGTGTGGCGGAGCCGCGGGGGGCGGCTTCCATGCCGACAAGCCCGATCTTCAAATAGCTTGCGGCGCGCAGGAGATTCATCAACTCCATGACCTCGCCGTAAGGCACCGCGCGATCGGCGCGCACGAAAACACGTTGCTCCTTGTCGCTCTGAGTTGCGGCATCGAGGGCGCCTTCCAAATTGCCCCGCTCGACGGGAGAATTGCCGAGCGCCAGGGTAAGGTCCGGTTTTAGCGTCAAGAACAGCGGCTTGTCGGGACGCGGCGTTGGTTGAGCGGTGGAAGCCGGAAGATCGACATTGACGTCGACCGTGGAGAGCGGCGCCGCCACCATGAAAACGATCAATAAAACCAACATGACGTCGATGAACGGCGTCACATTGATCTCGTGGGTTTCCTCAAGGGCGTCCTCTTGCGACGAGAGTCGAATCGCCATGGACGCTTACTCCGCTGACTGGCGCAGGGCAATGATTGGCGCATCTCCCATTTGGCGCGGTGCGGCGTCGCGGTCGAGATCGCGGGACAAATGGCGAAGCACCTCCGCCGCGGCGTCGCCAAGCTGCGCGCGGTAACCCGTGATGGCGCGCGCGAACGAATTATACATCACGACGGCGGGGATTGCCGCGATAAGTCCCATGGCGGTCGCAAGCAAGGCTTCGGCGATGCCCGGCGCCACCACCGCGAGATTGGTCGTATTGGTTTTCGATATCCCGATAAAACTGTCCATGATCCCCCAGACGGCCCCAAATAGGCCGACAAACACCGCAGTCGCCCCAATTGTCGCTAAAACCGATGTTCCTCGGGCGATGGCCCGTCCCGCTTGCGCTTCAATGCGAGATAGTAAGATGGCGGCGCGGTCCTTGACCCCTTCCGGCGCGAGACCGCTGGAACGGTCGGCTTCCTCAACCGCCGCCGCGACAAAGCGCGCGACGGGTGACCGCATTTGCCCAAGGTCCTTTTCCGCCCCGTGCAAGCTTTTCGCATTGGCGAGCACCGTAAGGCCGCCCCACGCCACGCGTTTCGCCTTCCACAGTTCGATGGTTTTCGCGAGCCAAACGGTCCAGGTCACGAAGGACGCGACGGCAAGGCCAATCATGACAGCCTTGACGATAGGAACGGCGCCGAGAAACATGCCCCAAGGCGACAAATCGCGCGGCAAGGCCGATGGCAGCAGAGCATCCGTTATCCGCGGTGGAGATTTAGGTTCCTCCATCCGCGGCTCGACCGGCGCGGGAGGCCCGGCGGCGAGCGCTAGCTTCGTGGGTGCAACCGCCGCGCCCGCGGCCGGAGGAGGTGCGGCCACGCGCGCGCCCTGCGCGGGGGATAGCGTTTGCGCAACGACCGGGGCGGCGCAAAGGATCGCGCCAAGCGCCAAGACCGCCAGAATTGTTTTGGCGTAACCGTAAGGCGGCCGCCGTCCCTTCGCTTGGCCATCGTTCGTACCCATTATTTCGCTTCCCCTTATTTTCTCCCGGCAAAAGATCTTGCTTCCAACGTCCGACAGCGAGAAATCACGACAGGGGCAAATCACGCCTAAATGATAATTGCCTTCCACCTTGCACGGTCTTCATTCTAGCACGCGGGAGCGCGTCTAGTCAGTTCGTATAGCAATTCGACTCCGAGGCCGCGCCTTGCGTTTGGCGCGGACATGCTCAAATGAGAGGTGCGGGGGAGGTGAGGAAACGCCATGAACAATATCGGCATCGGTGATCAGGCCATTGAGGCCATGCGCTTGGGCGGCATTGGCTGGATTTTTGCGTTTTTTGTTGTCGGCGCAACGATCGTCGCCGGCCGCTGGCTGGTCGGCTGGCAAATGCGGAGGATTGAGCGGAAATTTCCCGGCTACTTGGAGGATGCGGACACGCCGGGCTCTAAAAGGAGCGGCGGCGACACGGGGGAACCGCCACGGGGCTAGGCGAGGCGGCAACACTTTACGCGCCCTCTAGACAGAACCGTTGCGCCCAGCTGAAATACGATCACAATGACGGCATTGTGAGCACGCAGGGGTGCGCGGCGTGGTTGGCGGCATTTGGCAATTTCTGAAAGACCCGGCCAATTTAGCGGTTCTCGGCTCGATGGCGCGGTAATCGCGGCCATTGTGGGAGGTGCTTGGGCTTTCTTCACTTATTTTGACAAGAAAAAGGAAGAAAAGCCACCATCTCCGGTGCCGCCCATCACGACAATCGTCGAGCAAAAAGGGACCGGGATCGCGTCGGGCCGGGACACGAATGTCCATGGGCCAGTGACTTTTGGCCTCGACCAGAAAGGAGTCGGACAGGAACTCGAAGACAAATTGAAGCCCAGGGATGAAAAGCTGGACAAGATTTTAGCCCAGGTCGCCCGCGACAAAGACGTCGAGATTGCGCCATTGCGCATTATTCTCGCCAAGCTCGGCGAAGCGGGCGTGAAGTACGAGGATATTCCCAAACGGCTCGACGCCAAGGCCGACGAACTCATCAAGCTTCGCACGGAAAATGAAATGCTCCGGCGCGGACCGCCCGCGCTAGCGGCGATCGCCGAAGAGGTTCAAGCGCTAATCGACAGGGGCGATTTTGATGCCGCGCGGGACGCGTTGGAGCGTGGACGCGAGGCGGCACGAAGGCTGCGGATCGACGCGAGCCGCTACGAGGCGACATTTTTGGCTCAACAAGCGCGCGTCGACGGCCTGCAACTTGCGTATCGGCCCGGCTTTGGAGCTAATGCTTGCAATCCAATAGATTTTGGAGGCATATTGGCTCCAATTTGGAGCTGAATCGGAGCTAATGCCTTGCCAGTCAATCTATCCATCAAAAATGCTCCCGAAGAGATTGTGAGAAGGCTGCGCGAGCGGGCGAGCCGTCATCATCGTTCTCTCCAGGGCGAGCTTTTGGCCATCCTGGAGGCTGCAGTGCGGTTCGAAGAGCAGCTGAGCCCGGACGATCTTCTCGTGGAGGTCCAGCGGCTCGGGCTGCGCACACCGTCCGAGTCCACCGCTATGATCCGCACAGACCGGGATGCCCGTTA
>JBOHJV010000213.1:0-3996 GCA_050728695.1 Methylocella sp.
TAGCCATCCCACCCCGCTGCATGGGGCCAACGGAGCCAGAGTAAGAGGTACCGTTCAAGGATGCGGCAACGCCTATCCTGGCTGAGCAGTCCGTAGAGCGCCGAATCGGAGCGGACATTCACGAGATTTAGCATGTCGACGCCGCGGGTTTGCTGCAGCATCTCCCACGCTGTGGAGACGCGACGCGCCGTCTCGGTTCCATCTTCAACCAACAAGTTGTGGTATTCGCTGGCCTCGGAGCCGAGCGGCCGCAGCACGCGGCACGGGCCAAATTTCGCTTCAACCAGGGGCCAGATCAGGACGGTGCGCCCCTCCTCGCGGAGGACCAGGACGAAGAGCCGTCGCCCGCGTGGCGCCGCGACCGTCTCCCAACCGGCCCAGCACCAATCGAAGCTTTGCGCCAAATAGGCGCCGGGAACCCGGTCGAACAGCGACCGCCACTCGTCCTCAAGCGCGAGAAACTCCGCCGGGTCGCGCACGATCCTGCACGTTTCGGCGACTGACGAGGCATTTAGATTCACGAATTCCCCCTTACCAACATCCAGCAATCACTCCAATTAGGGTCGTCTCGAGCCGGCCTCCATGCGGCGGCTTGCCGCCTTGAGGATGAGAAAGGAAACAGCCAGATCCAGCAAGTAGCCGGCGGTTCCCCCGGTGGCCATCAGGCGGACCGTCGAGAACGCATCCCAACCGGCATAGGCGCCCAAGATGAGCGGCGGGAAAACGAGGCAAAGGCGTAATGCATCGACGACGAGGCGAACTTCCTGGCGGCGATAGATCGATGTCACGCTGTAGAATGGCAAGGCCAGCGCCTGTGCGGCACCCATGACCGACAGAGCGGCCGCGATGTGTCCCGCGAGTTCCCATTGCGGGCCGAGCGCGAAGGTCGTGACATAAGGCACGAAAAAGCCGAGAATCAGGACCGGGATCGCCACTAAGATCAGGCTGGTCGCCGCGACCAACTGTACGGCCCTCCGAAGGGCAGCCGGATCGCTGGAATGGGTGGCCTCGCTGGTGAAGATGCTCCCGAGGGGCTTGGTCATGACCGCGAGCGGGCCGGCGATAATCCGATAGGCGACGCCGTATTGGCCGGCGACGTCGGCGCCGAACAGCGAGCCGATGAGTATTGGGGGCAGGTTGCCGATGAGCAGCGTGATCAGGACCGCGGGCATAATGTAGAGCGGAAACTTGATGTCGGCTCGCGCTTTCGCCAAGATTTTGCGAAGCGGCGCGCCGGCGATGCCCGCGACGTCCTCGCGAGAAATCGTCCGCGTGAAGACCACCGCGGCAAAGACCGCGTAACTGCAGATATGGGCAATGAGCAGAAACGCAGCTGATGCATGCATCAGGCCGAAGGCAGCCTGCAGGACAGCCAGCGAGAAGGGCTGCAAGAAGCGCGCGATGGCCAGCGTCCGCATCGAATCATTGCGGATGGCCCAAGCATTCGCGCACTCGCACAGGCCGGAGAGAAACATCCCGAAGGGCAGGAAGACGAGCATCGCATGGATCGCGTGCCCGGATTCGCCCGCTAGGCGAGAGGAGCCGAATGTCAGGAGGGCGGTCGCGACCAGGGTCATGACGAGGAGCGTCATCAGGACGAGCCGCACGATGACTCGCGCGTCGTTCCGGTCGGTCGCGCTGAAGAGCGCCGACTCGAATTGCAGCCCGACAAATGCCATCGATATGTTAACTACTGACAGATAAACAGTGAACAGGCCAAAGTCCGCGGGCGAAAAGAGCCGCGCTAGGAGCGGAAGTGCGAGGAGATAGGTTGCCTGGCCGGCTGCGGTCAGCCCCACGAGCCCCACTACACGACGTGCGAATCGCCGCAGCGCGGATCCACGCGCGAACGGTGTGCGGCCGCTCGTTCCTTGTTCTCCGCTGGTCAAGCGACCCCCATGTTCGAAGATTGGAGCGGGGATGTGGTGGCGCGGTGTCGCATCACGGAGATAGGCGCGAGCGCGTATCGAGCACGCGGCTCCCGTCGTAACGTCTTCCGCATCGAGACCGGGCTCGAAAGCGCACTCCGGCGGATCGCACCCTCCATCAAGACCCGCGTCATAAACATAATGCGTCGAGCAATAGGGGCAGATCGCGTCGTTGCTGTCGCCCATGTCGATAAAAATATGCGGATGGTCGAAGGGAGGCAATGCGCCGACGCACATGAATTCCTTGGCGCCCACCCGCACTTGCGGAACGCCCGGCTGGTTGTGGAAATGCGGCGTGCTATGGGTGGCCATGATTTGTCCGAATCGTGGAGGGGAACGCGCGCAACATAAGCGGCCGTCCAGGGTTTGGGTAGCCCCCGGGCGCCGCGGCGGCGGACCCAGCGCCGTGGGTTGTGGGAGGCGACAAATGAGCAGCGCACCGCCGGCCTGGTTTACGCGCGGCATTGGGAATATCTGGCTGCCCGACACACAGATGAAGACGGCGGGGGACCCGCTTCCCGTCGCGCGCACGCAAGGAAGCCGTATTTATCTCGCCGACGGGCGCGAGCTCATCGACGGAATCGCGAGCTGGTGGACCGTCTGCCACGGCTATAATCACCCGCACATTCGCGCGGCGGTCTCAGAGCAGCTCGGCCGGATGCGCGCCCGACTTACCCAAGATCCCATCGCGGATTTTGGGCATTGGCAGCCGGTTGCCAAAATGTAGAGAATCGCGTTCACCACCGCACGCAGATCAACACTTCGCTGGCGCCCAAGTCGACGCGGCTCGGGCATAAATGAAGCGAGCAAGCTCCATTCCGCATCGCTCATGTCGCTTGACCGCCGCCATCAGGCCACGGATCGCCATACCCGAGTAACCGAGTGTCCCGGCTCTGACCGCGCTGGTGTAACCGGCATTGATGCAACCGGGGCAAGGAAACCGCATTGGTCGAAGTCCGCCGCTAGCCCCGCTCTCCAATAGACTACGTAAAGCTTGCGGTGTTTGATTTTGGCAAGATTTTCAATAACTTTAGTCATGACTGGCCGTTCGAATGGATGACTCATATACACGACGCAGTCGCTGTCCGGAAATTCGTATTCCGCCGCGTCCGCGTATAGGATCGTGCCGTTGTTGATATTTTTATTCATGAAATTCTTTTTTGCAACTTCAACAAGTTCGAGTACAAATTCAACGCCCACCAGCTGTTTGAAGCCTAAATCGGACGCTAGCAGGAGCGGTTTTCCTTTGCCGCAGCCGATATCGATGAAGGTCATCGTGCTGAAATCCTCTTCGACCATGCTGAGCGCTTGTACGAAGTCTCCCTCATCGGATGGCACGTAATTCGATCCAAACATGGCGTTCTTGGACGCGATCCTGTATTGCCAAAGCGGATCGTAGCCGGCGGTATCTGTTCCGTAACGCGCATCGAATTCCTTGCCGACCGGCCGTCGAGGGGTAACGACGATTCGGAGCGCCGCCCGAGCCGCACTAACCGCGCCTTCGCGAGCGATTTTAGGAATGATCCTCCGCAACCGCAAGATACCAACAATTTGGCGCGTTCGAAAATTCCATTCGGAACCTGCCTTCCTTAACATAGCTACAATGAACATTCTGCCGCTCCCTGACTTCCTGATACGATACCGAGGACTTCCTTGCCGAATCCGCCGGAGCCGAAGACGCCTATCAGCTTGCTACAACTTTGTGAACGGACAATTATTGTATCGATCTCGTCCTGATCTGCTCACATGGTAGCTTGGCCGTGGCACCAAAGAAGTCGCCGAATCCCATCTGTCAAAGCACATAGACGCCAAAGTTTTGGCCGCAGCAATTTCCGTATACCCAGGGCAATCGGGTGAAGAAGCGGGTGACAAATGGCGAAAGTGGAGTCCGCCAAACGCCTCTGATTCGCGCGTTGGAGGATTTCGATGGCAACGGATGAGGCTAGGGTCCAGACTCATTAAATCCACCAAACAAGTGCGGCGGCGATGCAAACAGAGGCCAGGAAGTTACGCGCCAGCCTGTCGTAACGCGTGGCGATTCGCCTAAAGTCCTTCAATCGACCGAAGG
>JBOHJV010000214.1:0-3968 GCA_050728695.1 Methylocella sp.
GGAAATCTTTGCAAATAGGAGAGCGACGAATAGCCGGTGCCGAAATCGTCGAGCGAAAGGCCGGCGCCGAGCGCGCGGATGCGGCTCAGCATTTGCGCCGCATATTCGGGATTTTCCATCACTAGGCTTTCGGTCAATTCGAGTTTTAGGGTGCCGGGGCTCACATTGGCGTGGGTCAGCACCGCCCTGACATCATGCAGGAGATCGTGGCGGAGCAATTGGCGCGACGAGACATTGACGCTGGCGAAAATCGGCGGATCGACGTCGAGCGCGCGTTGCCAGGCGGAAAGCTCGGCCGCGGTGCGCTCCAACGCGAAAATCCCAAGCTCGATAATGGTCCCGGTCGCCTCGGCGAGCGGAATGAATTCGGCGGGGCCAAGCCGCCCAAGGCGGGGATGATCCCATCGAAGCAACGCCTCGAAGCCAGCAACCGTGCGGTCCTCGAGCCGGACGATCGGTTGGAAAAGGACCTTGATTTCGCCGCGTCCGAGCGCGCGGCGCAGGTCGGCTTCGAGTCCGAAACGATCCGGGCGCAGCGTGCGCATCGATGGCCTGAACACTTCGATGCGATTGCCGCCCATCCGCTTGCCGTGCCGCATCGCTATTTCGGCATCATTTAGCAGGTCTTCGCGCGTCGCGTGCAGTTCTCGATCGTAGAGCGCGAGGCCAATCGAGGCGGTGAGCGGAATTTCCTTGTCGCTCACGATCACCGGAGTCGACACGACGCGGGAAACCAGATTGGCGAAAGCGCTGATCCGAGCCGTCTCGGCCTCGGAAACGATCAGGACGGCGAACTGGTCGCCGGAAAGCCTTGCGAGCGTATCCCGCGGCTTTAGAATGCGGGAAAGTCGCCGCGCGAGAGTGAGCAGAATGGAATCGGCGGCGGAAAGCCCGGCGGCCTCGTTGATTTGCTTGAATCGGTCGATGTCGATGCTGAGGATGGCCGGGCGGAGGCGGTCGTCGGCTTGGGCTTGCGCCAGGACCGCGCCGGCGCGATCAAAGAAAAGCTCCCGGTTCGGCAGGCCAGTCAGATTGTCGTGCACGGCGTCGCACAGAAGTCTTTCCTCGGCGATCTTTGTCTCGGTGATGTCGGCGAGGGTGCCAATGACCCGCACCACATCGCCGTCGGTTCCGGCGACCGGACGGGCTTTTAGGCAAAACCAGTAATAATCCGCGCCGTCGGCGTGCAAGCGGAATTCTTGATTGATCCGCCCGCGTCGCTGCTCGATCAACGTATCGAGACAGGCGCGGAAACGATCCCGCTCGGTTGGATGTAGCACGTCGAGAAAGGCCGCGGCCGGCCCTTCGAGCGCGCCGCTGGCAAGTCCCAATTGAGCCTCGACCTCGGGACTGACGTAGACGCGGTCGGCCGCCACGTCCCAGTCGAAAATGACGTCGCCGCTGCCAGCCAAGGCGAGAGCCTTGCGTTCTGTTTCCGATAGACCACCGGTCCCAAGCGCGCTTCCAGCAAAGGCGTTCTGCATAATCGTGAAACCAATGAGCATGACGATGAGCACGAGGCCGCCGACTAGGGCCGGCGAGACAAGATCGTTGGTCAACGTTCCGGTGACCGTGAAGGCCGCGCCGATGACCCAAATCAAGAGCAGCAACCATGTCGGAATAAGCATGATGGCGCGATCGTAGCCATGCATCGCTAGATAGATCACGAGGACGAACCCGGCGCCGGCGATCGTGGCAAGCGAGATGCGCGCAACCCCCGCCGCGACCGGCGCATCATAGAGGGCAAGGCCGGCGAGAGCGGCGAGAAAAATCAACCATGCCGCCGCCACATGCGAAGCTCGCACATGCCAGCGGTTGAGCTTGAGATAGGCGAACAGAAATACGAGGAGCGTCGCCGAGAGGGTCGTTTCGACGCAGGCCCGTAAGACGCGATCGGATTGGCCTTCGGTGCCGAAGATCTTGCTCCAGAAACCGAAGTCGATGCAGACATAGGCTAGCACCGTCCAGGCGAGCGCGGCGGCGGCCGGAAAGATCACCGCGCCCTTGACGACAAAGACGATGGTGAGAAAAAGCGCGAGCAGCCCCGCGACTCCAATGACAATGCCCTTATAGAGGGCAAGGCCCGTCATTTTGTCTTTGTAGGCGTCCGGCTCCCAAAGAGTGAGCTGGGGCAGGTTCGGGGTCCGCAGTTCCGCCACATAAGTGACGGTCGTGCCAGGGTCGAGGGTCAGGCGGAAGACATCGGCGTCCGCGCTTTCGTCGCGTTCAATCGGAAATCCTTGGCTCGCGGTAATCGCGGAAATGCGCGAAGCACCGAGATCGGGCCAGATCACGCCGGAGCCGACCAGCCGGAAATGCGGCGCGACAAGCAATCTTTCGATTTGTTCGCTGGTATCGTTGGTGAGCGCGAAGACGATCCAATCCGGGCGCGTCCCTTCGTCCCGCGCCCGCACCTCGATGCGGCGAACGATGCCGTCGGAGCCGGGCGCGGTCGAAACGACAAGACGGTCGCCGTCGGAATGATAGGTCTCAAAGGCCTTGGTCAGGTCGATGGCATGCGTCTCGATCGGGACCCGCACCGATTCGATCGCTCTTGCCGGGGAAAGCCCCACCGCGAGCGCCAAGAGCGCGAAAAGGAAACGCCGGACCCGCGCAAGGCTCGCCAAAAACATCTCTCCCGCTTGATGGGCCGGATCCGCGGACACCGCGGACTAGGATTGGTAAGGCTTATGGAGCCGCGCGGCAAGAGCAGGACCGGGCCTCGCCATATGGATGAGTGAAGAATAATATTGAGATGTCAGAATTTAGAGTAGCCTGCAGATGTGCTGCTTCTGCCCATCTGCGCAAAGCTCTGCTTCGCTTGCGACTCCACAGGCCGCCGAGGCCGCCGCAGCCGCCGGTCCGATACCGTCGAAATCATCAGCGCTTCCTGAGAACCGCGGACGACGGCGCTCTACCCAGGCAAGTCGCCCCCCAGGAACGTCCATGGCGCTCGCCTCATCTGAAATCCACGGTTTGTCGCCGCCGATATATCGGCGCGTTCCACGCGCAACGCCTCGCAACAGTGCGCCGAAGTCCGCGCCTAGCTCTTCGCCGTGCCGCGCGTGGTTGCGCTCGACGGCTCGGTTTCTTCCGTCGACCCAGCACTAAACATCGCGTGCACGATTTGGCCGACATAGGCGGCAAAAATTGTTTCGCCGAGTATCAAGAGAGCCTTGAACTGCTCGAAATCGGCAATTCCGAGATTATAGGCCTTTATGACGATAATCATAAGAAGATAAGCTATAAACGTTAATGTTATTATACACGATATCAGAGCAAATCCCAAAGAATATCTCTTTTGCGTGCGTTGGTCAATTTCCTTATTGGCTATGATGTCCTTGATTATCGCCGATGTATATACAGACGTAATTGGCAAAAATATGGAAATCGTGGTGGTTGCCTCCTGAAATGTGAAACCGCTGCGAAAATACATAACTAATATAAGAACTATTATCGAAAAGTGACCCACGAGGATCATTGACGACACGATGGATTTTAGGACATATTGTTTCATGGGATGCGCTTTACAGTTGTAGTTATTGTAGGTTGGCGAATGTTAGTTTTGTATATCTTGTTAGGTCCGCATAGTATTCTTTTTCCATGGACTCATAGGCGCTCGTGGCGGGTGGCGAAGCCCCTATCCCTGGGGCATAATAGCCTTCGACCATGGCCTCGCCTTCGCCGGGCTTCAAAAGGATGAGATGGATTTCCAGCCGTTCCCAATAGTTGTGCCCACTCAACACGCTCCCCCGAAGGCCATCAATCTCTATCTTTATGAGATTTTGGCGCCTCTCAATGACTTTCACCTCCGACGGTTTTGGATATTTTTTCTTCAATATAGAGACCACGTCTTCAAAATCAGCTGCCGGAGGGATGGTTGCTGTTGGCGCCGAAAGGCCAATATCAGGATGACCGATGCCAAACTCTGTGTCTACGGATTTTGTACAGAAATAGTCCTCCCTTCC
>JBOHJV010000215.1:0-3947 GCA_050728695.1 Methylocella sp.
CGGCGGCATGATCGACAATCGCTCCCATCGGGGCGCCGGCGCGTCACCTCAGACAAAATCTCGCACGGGAACCGAGCAAAGCCAATCAGTCATCCTACAGAGCTCGTTGATAGAAGCGTCCATTTTGCGTTTATCTGATTCAAGCTGCATGCTGGCACTTTAGGCCAGCGTGCATGGTTAAAGCCCTTTCGAACGACCTTCGGGAGCGACCCATTGAGGGAATTGATCGAGGCTGTCCTGCCGCCAGGTGGCGGAACGGTTCGGGGTGAGCGCGTCGCGCGCGATCCGATGGCTTGACCGGCGAAGGAAGCAAGGCAACGTCGCGGTAAACAGGCAGGGTGGTGGCGGCTTGCTCCAGCATCAGGAACCCGCAGAAGGCCGCTAGATGGCGGTTCCGTGGAGATCGTAGGCATCGGACCGCTCGATTTTCACGGTGACGATGTCGCCTTGGCGCAAAGGGCGGCGCGAGACGATATGAACCTTGCCGTCGATTTCGGGCGCGTCGCCCATCGTGCGGCCAACGCCCGCGCGCGTCCCGGCTTCATCGACGATGACCGCCAAGCGCTTGCCGATTTTCTCCTTGAGCTTGCGAGCGCTGATTTTCTGGCAACGCTCCATGAAGCGCTTGTAACGGATTTCGGCAACGTCTGGCGCCACGGGGAGTAGACCTAGATCGTTTGCGGGAGCGCCCGCGATCGGCTCATATTTGAAGGCACCGGCGCGGTCGATTTTTGCCTCTTGAAGCCAATCCAGCAGGAGCTCGAAATCCTCTTCGCATTCGCCAGGAAAGCCGACAATGAAGGTCGAGCGCAGGGTAAGACCAGGGCAGAGCGCGCGCCATTGCGAAATCCGCTCCAGCACCTTCCCGGTGCCGCCAGGCCGCCTCATCGCACGCAGAATTTTTGGGCTCGCGTGCTGAAACGGAATGTCGAGATAGGGCAAAATCTTGCCCTCCGCCATGAGTTCGATCACCTCGTCGACATGCGGATAGGGATAGACATAGTGGAGCCTTACCCACACGCCGAGTTGCCCGAGCTCCCGCGCGAGGTCGAAAAATTTCGCCTTGACTGGACGCCCGCGAAAAGCGCTCTCGGCATACTTCAAGTCCAATCCATAGGCGCTCGTATCTTGCGAGATGATAAGAAGCTCCTTGACGCCCGCGGCGACAAGCTTTTCGGCCTCGCGCAAAACATCGCCGGCCTCGCGCGAGACGAGATCGCCGCGGAGTTTCGGTATGATGCAGAAGCTGCAGCGGTTGTTGCAGCCTTCGGAAATTTTCAAGTAGGCATAGTGGCGCGGCGTGAGCTTGATGCCTTGCGGGGGCAAGAGATCGAGGAAAGGATCGTGCGGCGCCGCCGCCGCTTCATGCACCGCCCGCATGACGGAGCCAAAATCCTGCGGGCCAGAAATCCAGCGAAGGTCCGGAAATTTTTCCAAAATCGCCGCGGGCTCCGCGCCCATGCAGCCAGTGACGATGATTTTGCCGTTTTCGTCAGCCGCCGCGCCGATCGCGGCGAGAGATTCGGCCTTGGCGCCGTCGAGAAAACCGCAGGTATTGACGATGACCGCCGCCGCGTCCCGATGTGTCTTGGCGAGTTCGTAGCCTTCTGCGCGCAGGCGCCCGATGATCCGCTCGCTATCGACAAGGGCCTTCGGGCAGCCAAGCGACACGAAGGAAATTTTTGGCGCTGGTGCGGCGCGCGCAAGGTTTGTCGGGAAAGAGTGAGAAGCGCTAGCTGGCTTAAGATTCATGCGCCTGCTTGGCACGCGCGGCGCCGCCTGGCAAGTTCGAGACGATTGGAGCGTTGGAGCGCTGGGAGATCAGCACAGCGATGGCCCAAAACTCTCGTGTCGGTGGTCAGGTACACTGGTCTTCCAGGTTCGCAACCAGGCCGCGCATGAACCACCAGCTTATTTCGCGTCGTGGAAGATAATGCCGAGTGTGTAGCGCCGCCCGGACCTCAGGCGACTCACGCCGTGCCGCAGATTGACCCGATAGATGCCGCGCGTTCCGTTCACGGGCCGGTGGTGGACAGCGAAGACCACCGCGTCGCCTTGCCGCATCGGAACTACTTCGGGACGCGATTGCATGCGCGGCCGCTGCTCGGTCAAGACAAACTCGCCGCCCGTAAAGTCCCCGCCGGGCTCCGATAGCAGAACGGCGACCTGGAGCGGAAAGGCCAGCTCACCATAGACGTCCTGGTGGAGGCAGTTGTAGTCGCCCGGCTCATATTGAAGGAGAAGCGGCGTCGGGTGAAGCTGCCCAACTGCATGGCAGAGTTCTAGGAACTCCTCGTGCTGCGCCGGGTAGCGCGGGCCGAGTCCCATGCGCTCGTTCCATTCATTGGCGACCGGCGCCAGACGCGGATAGAGCGCAATGCGCAAGGCCCCGATCAAATCGGGGAGAGGATAGGCGAAATACTTGTACTCACCTTTTCCGAAGCCATGCCGTTGCATGACGACGCGGCTGCGAAAGTGGTTGTCGTTGCGATAGAAAGAAGCGATGGTCCGGCACTCATCCAGCGAAAGCAGCGTCTCCAGCACCGCGTAACCCCGCTCGCCGAGCTCGCCGGCGACACGGTTCCTGTCGATCCGCGCGACGGGTCCGGCGGGGGACCCGGCACGGACGTTCGTTTGAATATTCACCTTGCACTCTCCCTTTCTAGCAAGACGCGTTTGCGCGCGACGCCCCAGCGGTACCCGGAAAGCGCACCATCGTTTCGCACGACGCGATGGCAGGGAATGGCCACCGCGATGGCGTTGGCCGCGCAGGCCCCTGCCACCGCGCGAATTGCCTTCGGCGCCCCGATCCGCTTTGCGATCTCCGCGTAGCTCGCCGTCGAACCGGCCGGGATTTCCCGCAACGCCTGCCAGACGCGTTGCTGGAAGGCGGTGCCGCGCACGTCGAGCGGCAGGTCGAGGCCGAGCGACGGCGCTTCGACGAAGCCAACTACCTTGGCGACCAGCGCCTCGAAATCCGCGTCGCCGCCAATTAGCCGCGCGCGCGGAAAACGGTCTTGCAGGTCGCGGGCAAGCGCGTCCGGGTCGTCGCCCATGAGGATGGCGCAGACGCCCTTCTCGGTGCTCGCCACGAGGATGGAGCCAAGCGAGCATTCGCCGATTGCAAAGCGTATCTTCGTGTTCGCGCCCCCGGCGCGATAATCGGTGGGGGTCATGCCTAGCGCCGCCTTTGAGGATTCGTAGAACCTCCCGCTGGAATTGAAGCCGGCGCCATAAATCGCCGCTGTAACCGTCGTGCCGGGCTTTGCAAGACCGTCCCGAATGCGCGTGGCACGACGGGCGATCGCGTAGGCTCTGGGCGTCACGCCGGCGATCGTTTTGAAGAGCCGATGAAAATAATAGGTGCTCAGCCCCGCTCGGCGGGCCATCTCACCGAGGCTCGGGATTTCCGGCGCTGTCTCGATGCCTCGGCAGATCTCCGCGACCTTTGCAGCATGCTGCTCGGCCAATGCAGACTGGTTTGGCTTGCATCGTTTGCACCCGCGAAAGCCCGCCTGCTCGGCGTCCGCGCAGGTGAGGTGGAAGCTGACGTTTCCCGGCTTGGCGGCGCGAGCCGGGCAGGACGGCCTACAGTAAACGCTGGTCGTCTTGACGCAATAGTAGAATTGACCGTCGAAGTTGCGATCGCGCGTTACGACAGCCTGCCACCGCGGATCCTGATCAGCCGGCCCCTCGGCGATATTCGATTTTTCGAACATTATGCTCATCCTCATAGCGATTCGCCAATTCGTATGTCGAGGTTTATGTAGCGCTTGGAAACCGCTCTTGCACTCCGGCTCTTGCTTTCGAATTAGGAATCCGCGCCGGAGATGCGCATCAAGCCTAGCCCTACTTTGGCAGAATTATTTCCAGTGAAGTCTGAGGCGCATTCGGCAGTGCGGACATCGTTCGTAGATTTGCGTTCGCGAGAGCGTCTTGATGACGGC
>JBOHJV010000216.1:0-3923 GCA_050728695.1 Methylocella sp.
CTCGATCTGCACTCCCGCCGTGGCGAGGTCGATTTTTCCTGGCTCGCGGCGCGTTGCGCGGAGGCTGGCGCCGGCGACGACCTCATCGCGCGCGCGAGAACCGCGAATAGCGCTAGGGAAGTCCTCGACCTCGCGAGCGCCGGGGGCTTCGACATCGGGACCGCGGTCGCGGAGGCCGCGTGGCGGACGGCGGCGAAGGTTCTGCGCGGCAGCGGCATCGCGCTTGAGATCGCTGTGTTCGACCGCGACGGCCATCTTCTCGCGCGAACGCCGTTCCTTCCGGTTCATTGAGGCGTTCCCCGGAAACGGCGTTGGTAGTCCTTGTCATAGAGCGCGCTTTCGCGAAAATCGCCGCCTGCCAAAACTTGCCCGACGAGGATCAGCGCGGTGCGCTCTATCGGTGCGTCGTTCAGCTGCTTGGTGATGGAGCCAAGTGTTCCGCGAAGTATTCTTTGATCCGGCCAAGAAGCGCGAAAAACAATCGCCGCTGGGCAATCGGCGCCATAATGCGGCATCAATTCGGCGACAACCCGGTCGATCGCTTGGATTGAGAGATGAATGGCGAGCGTCGTCCGCGTAGTGGCGAAAATTGCGAGCTGTTCATGCTGCGGCATCGCCGAGGCGCGTCCTTGCGTGCGGGTCAGAACCAGGGATTGTGCGACTTCCGGCAGAGTGAGTTCGACGCCCAAGGCAGCGGCGGCGGCGGCAAACGCAGGAACGCCAGGCGTGATCGTATAGGGAATGGAGAGCTGGTCGAGCGCGCGGATTTGTTCGCCGAGCGCGCTCCAAATGGAGAGATCTCCCGAATGCAAGCGCGCGACATCCTCCTTCTCGCGATGCGCGCGCAAATATTCAGCCCCGATCTCATCGAGGCTCATCGGAGCCGTATCAATGATGCGGGCGCCTTTGGGACAATATTCGAGCAGTGCCCGAGGCACGAGAGAGCCGGCGAAGAGGCACACGCGGGAACGGGCGATGAGATCGCGCCCGCGCAACGTGATGAGATCGGGGGCGCCAGGCCCGGCGCCGATGAAATGAACGGTCATGGTTCTTTGGTCATGGCTCTTGTCCGCCGGCGATCGCGCGGCTTGCGGCGCGGTTGCTCATGCGCGCGACACACCGGACGGAGAAAGGCTCGGCCCCGGCGAGTGCTAAGGTGACTGCGCGTAGCGGTTCAACGTAAGCCTGCAGCTTCCGCTTGGTCGCGCTTGCTACCGCGCCACGTCGCCGGCGAGCGCAGCGCCAGTTTCCTGATCCCCCGCTTCGTCTTTTTAGATCGGCGTGAAAGTGCTCGCTAGAACTTTGAGCCAAAGAGCGCGCTCCTCCCCTGGCAAGACCGATCCAAGCGGCGGAAGCCGCGCTAACAGCGCCCTAATAATTGGGTCAACTGATTCGTTCATTTTGCTTTGCTTTCGCGCTCGCTCCCTTGTCCAGAGCGCCATTGGCAGCGGCGTTGCCGTTAATCCCTGAACAGGTCGAACTCTCCTGCGCCAGCCATTGCAACAGCGAACGGCCGCAAGGTATGGAGCACCTTTACCGATCTAGAATGCTGCAGGAGAACCTCTGGAAGACGACGATAAGCCATCGGGCTTTCATCGAGATCGGCCCCCACCAAAATGACGCCTCGTTCCCGCAGCCAGTTATCCATCTCGTCGCGCGCAAACCGGCGCTTTGCTTCTTTGCGTCCGAAGAGCCGCCCAGCCCCATGGATGGTCGAATACAAAGCCTCTTTGGATTCTTTGCTTTCGACACCCTCGACAATAACGGCATCATCCCCCATCGATCCGCCAACAAACCCGCGTTGGCCTGGGAAAGCTGGCGTTGCCCCCTTGCGGACTACCCAGAGATCTTCGCCCGCGTGCGTTTCGCGCCATGCGTAATTGTGGTGATTGTGTACCGTGTCGGTCACTGCACCCCCGATGAGTTTGCGAACGCGCTCGATAACCCACTCGCGTCCTGCATATGCGTAGCGCCCGGCAAGCTCCATCGCCGCGATATAGCGGCGACCGAGTTCGCTATCCTCGTCAACCACGGCAGGTGGAACATTCATGCCATCCTTGCCGCCAGCGGCTTTGAGATACCGGGTGGCGCTGGTGTAACCAAGGCCCCGGCTGCCGAAGTGGACGCCGATCCAGACAAATCCGTGCTCGTCACACATTAGATCGATGTAATGGTTGCCGGAGCCAACCGTGCCCAGCTGGGCTAATGCCTTTTGTCGATATGCCTCCATATCAGACTCGCGCCAAGCGTCGGCATCGTCGAACAGGGCATGATCCGCACGCTCCTCGTTGGTTCGGCCGACGCCGAAAGAAATGACGCCAGAGACATCCTTGATAATCGTCCGGGCCTGACCCTCTATGGTGCTATATGGTATGTCGAGGCGCACGGCCATGTTGCCGCAGCCGATATCGAAACCGACGCCGGATATGCTGATCTGCTTCTCATAGGCAATCACGCCGCCGACAGGCTGCGCATAGCCCAGATGGCCGTCGGCGCAGATAACGCCAGCCACGACATTGCCGACCGCCATGCAGTTGTGCATCTGCGCCACGGTGTTCTCATCGTGCTGCCCGAAAATCTTAAGCGGGCTATTTTGGAATTTTGGCGCTTGAGGTTTAATAGCAATCTCAGCGGCAGCTATCTCCGCCTCGTGGGCAACATGCTCGGCTCTGGCGGCCTCCCGGTAGCCGCACCAAGCTGGCATAGAGCGTTGCCCAGGCCGCTCTATGCGGCTGTCGGGGTCAATGCCCGCCGCCGCGCATAGTTCTCGAGCGCGCGCTTGATATGGGTCAGCACGCTGCCTCATCTGCTACCCTCCGTGTTCAAATGAACACTTTGACATAAACATAGAATTTATCAGCGCATTGATTTGTCTGGTGCTGCGGGAGAGGATTGAACTCTCGGCCTCTCCCTTACCAAGGGAGTGCTCTACCACTGAGCTACCGCAGCTCTCGCCGGAGAGGTTTTTGAGTTTCCGGAGCGCGGGCGTATGTCGCATGGGCCCGGTTATGAGGCAAGCGGTAGGCTCGAAGTCCCCAGCGCCAGCGGCAGCCCATCGCGGCAGGATGTCCCGAACCTATGCCGCTTCTCGAGCGAAACGAACATGCCATTTGGGCCATTGGGCTTGCCCGCGCGTCAAGGCGCCGCTATAAGGAACCCAATGCAAGTCGCGGCCGGAGAAAAGTTCCGGCGGCGCGGCGGAGTGTAGCGCAGCCTGGTAGCGCACCTCGTTCGGGACGAGGGGGCCGGAGGTTCAAATCCTCTCACTCCGACCACCATCGCTTTGCTGCGCCATTTTCTTTCTTCCTGTCGCGCCGCGACGCGGCCTTTCCGGCCGTTCAGCCCGGCAGGGCGCGTACCTTGATCGTCAGCATTTGCCGCGGATCGGCGCTTTGCCCGGCAAAGAATAAAAATTCGCCCGGCTCCAAAACCGGCTTTAGATCGCGGCCCGGAAAAGCGAGCGCCGCGGCGGCGAGCCTTAAGCAAATGGTTCCGCCTTCGCCCTGACGCAGAGCGATTTTGCCGACGCCCTTGAGTTCGAGCACTGGCCGCGCCACGCTCGCCACCACATCGCGCGCGAACAAGAAAACCATTGCTTCCCCGGGAGCGGGGCCTTCGTTCATAACGTCCACCTCGATACTCAAATCGTCGCCGCTTTTGAAATTTGCCTTGCTCGCCCGCAAATTGGTCAAGGTGAAGCGGCTATAGCTCAAGCCGTGCCCAAAGTAGAACAGCGGCCCAATCGGCATGTCGAGATATTTGCTTGTGTAACGCTCGCCTGGTTTGGCGGGCCGGCCGGACGGCCGCTCGGCGAAGAAAATCGGCACTTGGCCGACATCGCGGGGCCAAGTGACGGGAAGCCGCCCGGCCGGATTGAATTTGCCGGTGAGCACGTCGGCGATGGCGTTTCCGGCCTCGACGCC
>JBOHJV010000217.1:0-3908 GCA_050728695.1 Methylocella sp.
CGATGTAGTCGTGCGCGCCCAGGGACCGCGCCAGGGCTTCCTTGTCGCGCCCCCGATTTACCGCCACGGTCCGGAACCCCTGCCGGGCGGCGAATTGTATGCCGAGGTGGCCAAGTCCGCCGACCCCATGGATCGCCACCAGATCGCCCGGCTTCGCGCCACAGTTGCGAAGGGCGTTGAAGGTGGTGATGCCGGCGCACAGAAGCGGCGCGGAATCCACAGGGTCCAGGGCCTCCGGCACGTGCGCCAGGGCTGAGGCGAGCGCCAGCATGTGGGTGGCGTAACCGCCGTCGCGGGTGACGCCGGTGGCGCCGCGAATGTTTTCGCAGGCGAAGGTGTCGCCCCGTCGGCAATGGCCACAGTAGCCGCACGAACCGCCGAACCAGCCCACTCCGACCCGCGCGCCCACGTCCCAACCTTCCACGTCGGGACCCAGGGCGTCGATGACGCCGATCACTTCATGGCCGGGAATGCGCGGATAGCTCAGCCCCGGCAATAGGCCCTCGACGGTGACGGAGTCGCTATGACAGACTCCGCAGGCGTGTACGCGGATGCGGGCCTCGTGACGGCCGGGCTCGGGCAGGTCGCGCTCCTCCATGCGGAAGCGTCCGCCAAGTTCCGGAACGATCATTGCGCGCATCTTCATCATGAAAGGCTCCGCCGTGGCTAGGACCAGTTATATAGGTGTCGAGGGCGAGCAAACCTATAGCGACCCACCGCCCAATGTCGCCTATGGATCACAGCGGAAATTCAAACTTAGACTTTTCCCAGAACCGTTCTAAAAGGAGCTGTGCTTGGCGGAACTATCGCCCGCGGAATGGACGGCGATCTGGCTGTCGTTGAAAATCGCCGTCACGGCAACGCTCGCCAGCCTCCCGTTTGGCATTTTTGTCAGCTATGCGCTCGCGCGCTGGCGTTTCCCAGGCAAAATGATCCTCAACGCCGCCGTCCATTTGCCCTTGGTGATGCCGCCGGTCGTCACCGGATTTGTGCTGCTCATTCTTTTTGGCCGGAAAGGGGTATTCGGCGCCTTCCTCGCCGGAATCGGGATCGTATTGTCATTCCGTTGGACCGGCGCGGCGGTGGCTTGCGCGGTCATGGGATTTCCGCTCATGGTCCGCGCGATGCGGCTATCGTTTGAGACCATCGACCAGCGTTTGGAACAGGCGGCTGGAACCCTTGGCGCGAATCCGGCGTGGACGTTTTTTCTCGTCAGTCTGCCGCTCGCGCTCCCGGGCATCGTTGCCGGCGCCATTCTTGGCTTTGCCAGAGCGCTCGGCGAGTTCGGCGCGACGATCACCTTCGTTGCAAATATTCCGGGCGAGACCCAGACAATCGCGTCGGCGATCTATAGCTACACGCAAGTTCCCGGCGGCGATGCAAACGCCATGCGTTTGACCGCGGTGTCGATCGCAATATCGTTTGCCGCGCTGATTGCCTCCGAAATCGTCCAGAGGCGGGCCGGGAAAATTCTGGCGGATCCCGAATGATCGAGCTCGATGTCGCGCTAAAGATCAAAAGCTTCGATCTCGACGTGGCATTCCGGAACGGCGAAGGCATTACCGCGCTGTTTGGCCCTTCCGGTTCGGGCAAATCGCTGACGCTCAATCTCATCGCTGGGTTGATGCGTCCGGATCGCGGTGCCATCCTGCTCGACGGCCGCGTTCTCGTCGATAGGAAACGCGGCATTTTTGTCGCCCCGCACCGCCGCCGCATCGGCGTTGTATTTCAAGATTCGCATCTCTTTCCGCATTTAAGCGTGCATAAGAATTTGCGGTTTGGGCAATGGTTCGCGCCGCGCGGCGAGCGGGCGATCGAGTTCGATTCGGTGGTGGAGATTTTGGCAATCGGCAAGCTTTTGTCGCGCCATCCGGCAAGATTGTCGGGCGGAGAAAGACAACGGGTCGCAATCGGGCGGGCGCTTCTTTGCGGCCCAAAACTTCTCTTGTTCGACGAGCCTCTTGCCGCGCTCGACATCGAGCGCAAGCTTGAAATTCTGCCGCTCATCGAGCGGTTGCGCGACGAATTCTCCGTGCCGATCGTCTACGTTTCCCATGCGATCGAGGAAGTCGCGCGGCTCGCGACTTTCATCGTTGTTCTCGATGCGGGTAGGGTCAAGGCAATCGGCGGCCCCGGCGAGGTTTTTGGCGCGCTCGGCCGCGACAGCGCCTGGCCGCGGTTCAATCGCATCTCGGTCCTTTCGATGACAGTCTGCGGCGAGAATGCCGCCTATGGCCTTACCGAGCTGAGCCATCCGGCGGGGACAGTTTGGCTCGCCGGTCCGGCCGGCCACTTGGGGGGGCAGGTCCGGGTTGTGGTTAAAGCGACCGACGTCGTTCTTGCCGCCCGCCCGCCGCGCGACTTGAGCGTGCGTAGTTCTCTCCGTGGAGAAATCGGGTCAATCGAAAAAAACGGTCCTTTGGCCGCCGTGGAGATCGTGCTCGAAGGGGAGGGGCGCCTTTATGCCGTGACCACGCGCCACGCGCTCGACGAAATCGGTCTCGCCCCCGGCGCGCGGGTATACGCCTTGATCAAGACCAGCGCACTCGACGAGCGCCAGGTCGCTGCGATCCCGGGTCGCTCCTAGAACGGGCTCAGAGCGGTCGTGGATGGAATCCGTTGGCTGGATAGCCCCGCGCCGCGCATCGACTTTCGCGGAGCGCGCCGGAAAAAAGTGGCATCGCCCGCGCCGGAGCCCGTCGGCGCGGCGTTGGCGATCTTGCGGATCGCCCGCAAGGGATGACCACGCGGGGCGGACTTGCCGCCAGAAGGTGTCCGCCGGTACCCGCGGTTGGCGCCCTTCAGTAAAAATTGGACATTGGATGACAGATCGGTTACGGCTCGGGGTCCGAGGCGCGGTCTTCTTCAGACGATGGAGATCGCGCGGCGGTTTTGGCGGGCCGCCGTTTTGCTCCTCGGAATTCGTCTTGTTTTCGACGGGGTTGAGGAGCAGGGGACAATCCAGCCGAGGGACAACCGGGTATTAACGGGGAAAATGCGGAACTCGCGCTTCGCGGCGGCTCCGGCCATCCCCCCGCCACTACAGAGCACTCGTGGTTCGGCGCGGCCGAAGAGGTGATATCCAAACACGGAAGAGTAGATGCGGTACTCTTCCTTCTAGTCCAACCAAGTACGAAGAGAAAGAGAAATATGGAAACGTCAAGATTGTACTTTCTATCCGTTCCGGTATTTATCGCCGTGTCGATGATGCTATCTGGATGCGGTAAGGGTTCCAGTCAGCCGACCACTATTTCATATCGCCAAGTCGGCATATGTAAAGGGTTTCAAGCGGCATCGGGCCCAGTCGCTTCGAAGGCTGACGAAGGCTATGCCTTCTTCAAAATCGAAACCGTGGACAATTCAAAGTCCAACAAACTGTTCGCGTTCGATCCAAAGCTTCTTTTTATTGATCAATCCACGCCGCAGCAACACGCCAAGCAGTTGTGGGAATGGGACCGCCGCTACGCGACCACGGATTCGAGAATCCCGCAAAGCCTCGGCATTTCGCTTGCCCCCGAGTCGACGATCCCGGCGGGCGGCAAGCTCGACGTAAATCGTTTTGTTGTCATACCACTGGGGGTAAACAATCCGTCGGGCGGTCCGGTAGAGAATACTCTGGCCTTCGGGCTGTTGTATGACTCTGGGAACTCCGAGAACACCGCGAGTGGCCAGATTCGCATTTCTGAAGGTATTGTTTTTGATAGAACAAATACAGACGACAGCAAATGGACCGTGGCAGAAAATTGTAAAGAGCTAGCCCTCAAATAGCGTTGGCGGGCGATCACTATTTGCAGGCCGGCCGCCGCTTGCGGCCCGAGCGCCGCAATCCGGCTAGCGAAACCAAAGGCTCCCAGGACGCCTGGACAAACCGCTTTGTTCCCGAGAGTCCCGTGAGTCGAGCGCATTTG
>JBOHJV010000218.1:0-3880 GCA_050728695.1 Methylocella sp.
CGCCAATCAGATCGACGTGATAATCATTGCCTTCTTCGTCGACACCGCTTCCGTCGGCCGCTATGTGGTGGTGACCCGGCTCGTGCAGAACGCCATGCCAATCATTGGCATGTTGGCGATGGTCTATTTGCCTCCGCTGGCCAATCACCATACGAACGGAAAGGTGGACGCGTACCGATCCCTGGCCAGGCGCATGAACATGGAGTTCTTTGCCCTCGGGATTGTCGCCGGTCTCTGTGTGATCGTTCTCGGCCCAGTTGCCACTCCGATCGTTTTCGGTCTGGCCTATGATGCCATCCGGCCGCTGTGGCCCGCCGTTGGCGTCTTCCTCATGCTGAAAGTTCTCGGGACCGGCTATGGCATGCAACTGATTGCCTCGGGACAGATCCGTTGGCGGGTTGGCAGCCAGATCGTCGCCCTCGCGTTCACCTGCGGCGCGCTGGTTCTTCTGGTTCCGATCTACGGCATCTTGGCTGCTCCGTGGGTTCTTTCCGGAGCGGCGCTCAATCTCCTGGTGTGCTACGGCGAGGCCGCGGCTCGCGAGTCTAATGATGCGGTATCGATTCGGCTATACAGTCTGGCCTGCAGCGCCACTGGCGCCGGTATTTTTTTCGCGTTCTGGTGAGTATGTTGACGTGGCTAATGTGCTGCGAGGGCCTCGTGGTGGTGCTCGTGGATAGGGACCCGAGGGCCGTCCGTCGGGCGAACTGTCCCAAGTGGAGCGCCCAACCGCCTCCGAGGCCACCTCTCGATCTTGCTATCCCCAT
The DNA here is from genome assembly GCA_050728695.1 of Methylocella sp. Taxonomy (GTDB): domain Bacteria; phylum Pseudomonadota; class Alphaproteobacteria; order Rhizobiales; family Beijerinckiaceae; genus Methylocapsa. The sequence continues at coordinate 768 of JBOHJV010000218.1, forward strand.
ATGTTACGCCGTCAGGGACTTGATATAACGTGACGTTTCCACCAGCTTGCTCAGCCTTCAAAACGAGCGAGGATATGTCCGCTCAAAACCAGCATCTGCTTTTCCTGGGACAACCTGAAGTTTTCATGCATAAACATTTCAGTGGTCCGCATGTAAGCTTCTTTATTGAGCTCAGAAGGAACAAATCGTATATCCGTCCAACCAAATTTTCTCAAGTAGTTAATATATTCGATTGGGCGTACTCTATTTGGTTGCCCGGGAAAATAAAATAGCTTGTAAATGAAATCGCTGTACCTATAAATATTGTTCGGGTCCTTTTCTCGTATCCATCTTGAGTGGGTTTTGAAATCGATCTCGGCACACAGCACGCAACCAGGCTTGGCAATTCTCGAGAGCTGCTGGATCGTTTGTTCGACAAAATTGAAATGCTCGAAGGCCGCACAACTAACGATAAGATCGTAATCCCTGCCTCTCGCCATATTGATAAGATTAAATTCTGGATCAACAACATAGCAAAAGCGGTAATTTGACTTTCCTTGAATAGCGTTCCACACTAAATCCGATAGATCACCAACGTCATTGGGTCCGGACGCACCCGGCAAAACATTCCTATAGACGTCAGCCGGAGTCGAACGCGCAAGCGGAAACATATCAAATGCGTCATAGTATTCGCACTTTTCAAACGCAATCAGCATCCCGGTCATAAGCGAGTCTCCGGGTCCGAGCTCCAATACTTTCTTGCCCGTGAACGGCGCCGGATCGGAAATGTAGTCATGTAAAGCTCGTGTCCAATCCGAAAATACGCCTCTTGAGTGTTTGGCTACGGTTGATAAATCAGAGTTACCAAACACGGTTGGCGTCGTATAGCCTTCCAACTCGCTTTTCAAACGGGCAAGCAATAAAAACACGAGGCCCATTAAGTACATTGCATAATTCCATGGAATATGGCGCAAGCTGGACGTGGAAGCATTGGAATAGCTCATACCGCCACCCTTTGAATTGCATGACCCCTGTCATGGCGGCTATTGTCGGCGTCCGAGTTACCACTCCCGCATACGGGGAAGTCGAGGTTTCATGGCCCGTTTGGGACCCTTCGTCGCACTAAGCCGTACTGCGGGTAGTACAAGATTTCAAGCAGCGGGTGTATTTTTATCCCATACGACCGTAAAGGTCATGGTAAAACCCATGAACCGGTTACGGAATATTTTGTAATTCGTGACCGCGGCTTCCCGCAGAAGCCCACCAATTCAGCGTACGAAAGGAGATACATATAATCTCCGGCAGCCCAGCCTTTGCCGATCAATCGTAACAATCTGTCAAACCAGCTGTTTGTAAGGAAAATATGGAGAAGCGGTATGCGGCTATGAACCTCGACCGGGAAATAGCGGTTCGGTGATGCGATCGAAAGGCGCCATACATCCGCTTTTTTCTCGCCGTGCGCAAGACCGGCTCGACGAGAGAATTGAAAACGGCTATGAAACGGCGTCACGTCAAGCCGCTAGCGGGGAGTGAAAAACAGCACCACGAAGAAATCTTGACGGCATTCTCATGGCGACGGAGATAATGGTCGCCGCGCCTGCGGCCGCGCGAGCCGCATTGCTTTTTTAGGAAGGGTCTATCGATGAATCTTGGCAAGCGCGCGATCGCGGAATTTCTCGGTACGTTTTGGCTAACCTTCGGCGGCTGCGGCAGCGCGGTCATCGCCGCCGCCTATCCGCAATTGGGAATAGGCTTTCTCGGCGTTGCGCTCGCCTTCGGCCTCACGGTGCTGACGATGGCCTATGCGGTCGGGCATATTTCCGGCGCTTATTTCAATCCGGCGCTCACGATCGGCGCATGGGCCGGAGGGCGGATTCCTTTCCGCGATGTTATTCCCTACGTCGTTTTCCAGGTTGCCGGAGCGATCGCCGCGGCGGCGGTGCTCAAAATCGTGGCGGAAGGCGACCCCGGTTTTGTGCTCGGCGGTTTCGCCTCGAACGGCTACGGCGATTTAAGCCCCGGTAGTTACAATCTTCTTTCCTGCGCCATCGTCGAGACTGTTCTGACTTTCTTTTTTATGCTGGTCGTTCTGGGGGCTACGTCGGCGGGGGCGCCGACAGGCTTCGCGCCGCTCGCGATCGGCCTGACCTTGACCCTCATTGTTCTCATCGCCATCCCGGTCACCAACGCCTCGGTCAATCCCGCGCGCAGCACCGGCCCCGCGATCTTCGCGGGCAAAGCCTATATCGACCAGCTTTGGTTCTTTTGGCTGGCGCCGATCTCTGGCGCCGTGGTGGCCGGTATCGTGGGCAGGGCCTTATTCCGCAAGCCCGCGTAAGTATTAATCAGGTCATACGTAGATCTACATTCAGGCGGCTATTCGAGCGTGTCCCTTTGGCGGAAGGAGCGGATTTTTTTGAGCGTTGCGCCGCAAGGGATGCATTGTTGTTTTTACCCTCTCCTTGAAGTTTGCGTAGCTCTGATTAGCATCGTCGCGATCGACCGCACGAAGTTGGACGATGCGTATTAGAAGCTGTCCCGATACCGGCGCCACCAAGACGATCTTGGCTGCGGACAACAAAGATGCAATGGCGTCGTGAAAAGTTCTCCGCTCGCCGCCGATCCGCAATCTCCGAGCCATAAGCCCAAGGTTTAATCCGTGAAGCCCGTCAGGCGGGCCGAGCCTCTTCACATCTTGCCGAGCCAGCGCACAACGCTATCTTCGAGCATCTCGAACATCGTACTATAACGGGCGACGAGGAAAAAAACCGCCGCCAATACAATTCCAACCAGGATCATTGCCCCACCTGTCAACAGAATCCGCTCCATCGTAGTTCCTCCTCATCATTGCATCATTCTAATCCCGGACGCGCCTCGCGCTTGCCAACAGTCAACCGTCTCGCTGGCTCAGTTCTGGTCTAGCCGGAAAGAACATTCTTAAAAAATTACAGGGCGAAGCAAGATATTAGCGCAAAATTTTTCTCGCTCCAAATCCCGCGCCGCGAAGCATTTTGGTGCGGGCGACAACGCGCGGCTTCTTCAGAATGAGATTCCTAAAACCTCGGAATATCCGGGAACGGCAGCCGCCCGCCGCGCACATGCATTTTGCCCAGCTCCGCGCAGCGATGGAGCGT
>JBOHJV010000219.1:2500-3854 GCA_050728695.1 Methylocella sp.
CTTTCCTCTGGGTACTAAGATGTTTCAGTTCCCCAGGTTAGCTTTTGTTCCCTATGGATTCGGAAAACAAATACCTTCGTTTGATATCCGCAATTCCGAACCCTGGACCGTTACTGCAACTTTTGTTGCAAAAACGCCCAGATTTCAGAATTGCAGATATCGAAGGTGGGTTGCCCCATTCGGAAATTCACGGATCAAAGCTTGTTCGCGGCTCCCCGTGACTTATCGCAGCGTACCACGTCCTTCATCGCCTCTCAGCGCCAAGGCATCCACCGGATACCCTTAAGACACTTGATCGCTCTCATTATCGATGCCCACCGCTCGGCGGCGGAAGGCTTGCCCTCCGTTTTTGGAAGGCAAGCCGAAAGGGCTCGATCATAAAAGACCAGTTTGCTTCAAATACACCCGAGGACGTTGCGGTCAAACGACGCCCACTGACTGAAGCGCTTGCAAGGCGAAAAGAACGCCGAGCAATCGGATGTATTTCCTCTTTACGATGGTAGATAACCCGCGTTTCGCGCGTCGTGAAAGACCCACGCGCGCGAAAGCGAAACCTAATTTTTAGGGCGATGCCGCGCAACAACCAAGGATTGCAAAGAGCCAAGGGTTGGAAGCCGCCGTCTGGTGGAGCCAGACGGAATCGAACCGACGACCTCATGCTTGCAAAGCACGCGCTCTCCCAACTGAGCTATGGCCCCTTTCCGGGAGGGAAGCCACAAGGTCAAATCCGCGTCAAATCCGCGTCAAATTCGCGGATGCGCGCTGTCGCGCTCGGTCATTCATGCCAAAATGGTGGGCCTGGGAAGACTTGAACTTCCGACCTCACGCTTATCAAGCGCGCGCTCTAACCAACTGAGCTACAAGCCCCAAGCTCAAGCAAGCCCTTGCGCCAAACCCGCGCGCGCCGCCTGAATCCTTCTGCGGCAAAAGGCGCGCGCCACCAGGGACATTCGCCCAAACACCGGCAAGACCGCGCGGGCTCGTCCAGGAAGAAAGAGAAACGAAGGCGGCGAAGTCCCGCATTTTCGGCCTTGTCGGCCGGTTGTTCCAAGCGATCCGATAGGCGGCAAACCAAGGTTAGCGGGTCCGGGATACCGGATTTGCCAAATCATGCCTGCCGGCCTGAGGGATCATCCTTAGAAAGGAGGTGATCCAGCCGCAGGTTCCCCTACGGCTACCTTGTTACGACTTCACCCCAGTCGCTGACCCTACCGTGGTCGCCTGCCCCCTTGCGGTTAGCAAAACGCCTTCGGGTAGAACCAACTCCCATGGTGTGACGGGCGGTGTGTACAAGGCCCGGGAACGTATTCACCGTAGCGTTCTGATCTACGATTACTAGCGATTCCACCTTCAT
>JBOHJV010000220.1:0-3779 GCA_050728695.1 Methylocella sp.
CTAGTCTCTTGCTCACCGATGACCAGCTGGCAAGCCTCGGTGGTGGCCGTGTCGCCTATTTGAAACCTATCCGTTCGGAGGAGGTGAGCCGGCTTTTCCCGGCGGCGCCCCCAATCCAGCCCGGCCTCCAGCTATTTGCCTTAGTTGCCGCCGACGGTACGCCGATCGTCGTAACCGATTCGCGCGATGCCGCAGTCGCCAACGCGATGAGCCAAGAACTCGAAATGGTAAGCTTGCATTGATCCCTGGTGGCTTCGGAAGACGCGTGGATCGGTTAGATCGCGAAGTCGGAGCCCAGGTTTTTTTCGTCGCCGAGCTTCAAATCGTTCGCGCGGCGGCAAATATCGTCGATGGTAATGGTTTCAAGCTCATCCAGAAAGGCCTTGCCCGCCGCTTCGACAATTGGCACGACCAACTGCATGACAAGCAAGCAGCGCGGCGCCTCGTCGTCTCCGTTCTCGCTCGATACCGCGCGCAAAACCGAAGCCGCCGTGATCCGGCGGCGCTCCCGCGCCAGTTCATAGCCGCCGCGCGGACCGCGCACGCCTTTCAAAATATTGGCGCGAACAAGGGTTTGCAGCAACCCCTCAAGGTGGCGCGGCGGTAGTTCGAGCCGTGCCGCGAGAGCCTTCGCGGCGATCGGGGTTGGGCGCGCATGGATCGCTATATCGACGACCGCGGCGAGAGCAAGATGGCCGCGGCGGGAGAGGAGGATCACCGAAAATCCTCCCGGCCGGCCATGCCCCCCGTTGATCCAAACCCATCGCTGGCCCGCGCCGTCGCGGCCAATTCCCCGGTTTCGACGAGCACGGCCTTGGCCAGCGGCGCGATGACGAGCTGGGCGATCCGCGCGCCCCTGACGATCTCGAAGGGCTCATCGCCGAGATTGATCAACAGTACCAGGATCTCGCCGCGATAATCGGAGTCAATCGTTCCAGGCGCGTTCAAAACGGTAACGCCGTGGTCGCGCGCAAGCCCGGATCTGGGCCGCACCTGCGCCTCGTGATCTTGCGGGATAGCGAGCGCCATGCCGGTCGAAACTAGACATCTGCCACCCGGTTCGAGCACGATTTTGGTGTCGCGCGGCAGGGCGGCGAGAAGATCGAGTCCCGCGGCCCCCGGGGTCTGATAGGCGGGCAGGGGCAAGCCTTCGCCATGCGGCAAGCGTTTCACTCCGACCCTGACGGTCGGCGTGTTCATCGGAAGGTCTCCGCAAGCATTGCGGAGAGCCTTGCAACGAGGCGGCGCGCCACCTCCTGCTTGGTCAGCCAGGGCCAGGACTCCTTGCCCTCCTTGGTCAAAATCAACACCTTATTGTTCTCGCCGCCTAAGACGCCGGAAGCTCTGCTCACGTCATTGGCGACAATCATATTGCAGTTTTTAGCCGCGAGTTTGGCGTTCGCGTTCTCCGCAAGCTGTTCGCTTTCGGCGGCAAAGCCAACGACCAGGGCCGGGCGGCCCGCCGAACGCTGCCCGATCGCCGCAAGAATATCCGGATTTTCGACGAGCGTGAGAGAAGCCGCCTGGTTTGGATCTTTCTTGATTTTTTCGAGGGCGGTCTCGGCCACCCGCCAATCAGCGACCGCCGCGACGCCGATAAAAATATCGGCGGGCAGCGCCGCCTCGACTTGCTTAACCATTTCCCGCGCGGTTTCGACATGAATGGTCCTGACGCCCATTGGATCGGCGAGCGCGACGGGCCCCGTTACAAGCACGACATCGGCGCCAGCGGCGGCGGCGGCGGCGGCGATTGCGTGGCCTTGCTTGCCCGACGAGCGATTGGCGATGTAGCGCACCGGATCGATCGGCTCGTGCGTCGGCCCCGAGGTCACCAGCACCCGCCGCCCGGCGAGCACGCCCGCTGCCACTTGCGTGTGCGAAAAATCCGCGGGCAACGGGATGCGCGTGCTGCCCGCCAAAACTTGCTCGATCGCCGCAACAATTGCGAGCGGCTCGCTCATCCGGCCGGGACCATATTCGCCACATGCCATGTCGCCGTCCTCGGGACCCACGAAAACCACCCCATCGTTTTGCAAGATCGCGGCGTTGCGTTGGGTCGCCGGATGCAGCCACATGCGCAAATTCATCGCGGGCGCGACGAGGATTTTTTTGTCGGTGGCGAGAAGCAGGGTCGAGGCGAGATCGCCCGCTAAACCATGCGCCATCTTGGCGATAATATTCGCCGTGGCGGGGGCGATTACGAGAAGATCGGCATCGCGGGAAAGTTCGATATGGCCCATGCTAGAATCTTCGGTCAGCGAGAAAAGATCGTCGAAAACCCTGTTTCCGGTCAAGCTCTCGACCGCGAGCTTGGTCACGAAACGCCGGGCCGCCTCGGTCATCACCGTGCGCACGAAAAAACCCCGCTCGCGCAGGCGCCGGATGAGATCGAGCGCCTTATACGCCGCGATGCCGCCGCCGATGATGAGGAGAATGCGTTGTTCCGGATCAGCGGTCATGACGCTCGGGCCTTGCGCAAAGCACATAGAGGCCGCGCTTGCGCCGACCCTTGCGCCGGAAAATTGGCATGTATCCTCAAGATGAGCATAGAGTGGATCGCAAATTGCCGAGAACTGTTGCTTCTTACGCCGTCAAAATCTTTTATCGTACTCTCGAACAATCCGGGTAAGTGCAGCGCCATAATCCATCTCGGTTCCACTTTCGTCTACCCATTCAAAGCGATACGGGAGCTCATTCCATGCCCGGAAACGCAAGATTAAAAATTCGTCGAACAGTGAGGCCACCGTTGACCGCAGCCGATTTTCCGCTTCTGCGGCCTCTTGAATCGGGTGCTTATTGCCCCTGGTTCCTGTAGGCCAAGCCACATCGCCCTCATAGGAAACATAGTGATCGGCCTGATTTATCCCAACGATCCCGAGAGAGATAGGATTTCCTCCAGCCCTGCCAAACTGCAGTTTCTGATTTTGTAAGTCATTTATGACGCGATCAATTTGCTTGATCATCGCTTTGGCCAAAATCTTTACTTCCGCTCCTATTTCGACGGTGGCGATAGGGCCGCGAGCGACTGCAAATCCCCTTATGTCCTCTGCAACCGCGTGCGGGATAATCTCTCCAAAGGTACCGTCACCACGACGAGCAAGGATACCTCGCACGCGGTTCTGAACATTCAAAACGCATTGCCTGTCGTCCACTCGTGAATTGAATTTTTTGGATCTACCCAGGGCATACAGATCCTCTGGTAGACACATGGCGACGGAATCGCCAAGACTGGAATCGCGATGGCGGTAACGGACGCCGTCAAACAGACTCCGGAAGCGCTCCAGCAATTGGTAGTGCAATGGCCTTCGCCTTCATTGGCGACCGTTTCTCCGACGTGTCGATATATACGGTCGCGCGGACCGCACCGACAAGCCGATCATGCATCGTAGCCTCAGTAAGCCTGTGATGACCGATTTTTAGATATGTTCCCTCAACCTCGTTGCTTATCGAGTTACGGCCAGCGGCCACCGCCGCTAGGCTAGTACTCGCGGTCCCAGCAAAAGGATCAAACACGGTATCGCCAGCGAAGGAAAACATTCGGATGAGTCGTTCAGCCAATTCGATTGGATAGGGCGCCGGGTGGCCGGTGCGGGTGGATGCACCCTTGATGTCGCTCCAGATAGACTTCCACCACGACTGCATCTCACGCTTAGTGAGAACGGAAAGAGCCTTTTGCAGCGGCGCTGGCGAGCGATAGGAGCCTCCCTTACGCATAAACAGGATGTGCTCTATATCATTTTTAACAATTGCCCCAGGCTGGTAAGGCTTGCCGTAGAAGC
>JBOHJV010000221.1:0-3728 GCA_050728695.1 Methylocella sp.
AACGGCCGATCCATGCCCCGCGACGGCGGCAATCTCGATCAAGCGCCTCGTGAAGGAAGCCAGAATCCGCTCCTCCTCGGCGCGCAGATTGCAGACCTCCGAATTCATGTCGAAAAAATTCATTTTATTTTATTCCTGAATGACTTTTACGACGAAAAACATGCCATGACAATTCTTTGGCCGGAAATGTCCGTCATTCTGTACGGGAGCCGAGGCCAAAAAGTTACAAGCGCCCTGAAAAAAGTTTCAAGCGCCCCTGAATTAAGTTCCTTCGCAACAGGCGTTCCGGTAAGCCTGATCTAAGGGTTGACGCTCAACCCCAGGAAAAGACATCTTCCTGCGGCGGAGGGAGCACCGATCCTGGCGACTTGCACTGTGCCGGCGGATGCGACTATGTGTTGAAGTGCCGCGCTTCCGGTGAGGTGAAGCGCCTCTATTTCCGCGCGACGCCGGCGTCGCGAACGCCGAGCTGCTTTAAGAATCTGGCGGCTGCCGAGCGGATGCGCGGCGATCAATAGCGATACATATCGTGATGAATCCTTCAGAAAAGCGGTTATGCACGTTGCTCGAAGCCGTCGCCTCGGGCGACCGGACGGCGTTCCGGACCGTATACGACAAATCCGCGCCAGTCCTCTTTGCCATATGCGTGCGCCTGATGCGGAATCGCGACGTGGCGCAGGACGTCCTACAAGAAGCGATGATCAGAATTTGGCGAAAGGCGCATCTTTTCGATGCTTCCAAGGGTAATGCCATGGCGTGGATGGCCGTCGTTACCCGCAATTGCGCCTTGAGCCGGCTAGCCGCCGCGCCGCCGCTTTCTTCCTCGCTCGACGAAGCTGAGGTGCTGGCGGCGGCCGAGGCAAGGCCGTCCCTCGATCCCGCGATCGCGGCCGACGTTCGACAATGTCTGAAGAAGCTGAATGAAAAATATCGAAAGTGCGTGACTTTGATTTACCTGCACGGCCTCAGCTATGAGGAACTCGCAACGGAGATGGGCGCTCCCCTGGGGAGCGTGAAGTCATGGGTTCACCGCGCGGTACGGAAACTCGCTCTATGTATGGGAAAATGATGTCCGAGGATCTTGACCAGACCGCCGCCGCCTACGTGCTGGGCCTCTTGCGAGGGGCCGCCCGCGCGGCGGTCGAGGCCAGACTTTCCGGCGATCGGGTCTTACAAGCGAAGGTCACGCTTTGGCGAGAGAATTTTATGGCGATCGATCTCGCTTGCGGGCGGCAAGTCCCGCCGGCTGGGCTTTTCGACGCGATCGTTGCCGCGATCGACGCTGGCGAAAGGGAACTTCGAGGCACGGTGACCCGGCGCGCGGGCACCGGCGTTTGGGCCGAGATGTCGCCCGGCGTGACTTATACGGTTCTGTTCGACGATCCCGTCGCCAAGCGGCGGTCGATGCTCGTGCGCGCCTTGCCCGGTTCAACCTACGAATCGCATCTCCACGACCAGGGCCATGAGGAATGTCTCGTTCTCGAAGGCGATCTCATCGTCGGCGATTTGAAATTGTTGGCCGGGGATTTCCATCTTGCCGCCAAAGGCAGCGCGCATCCGGCCGCGACGACGGTGTCGGGGTGCCTTCTTTATCAATCGATCGCGTTTTAGAGCGCATGCGCCAGGCGGCGCTTTAGAGTCCCCTGGGCGTTAGTGCATTTCACGTACCCATGAGATACAATCTGGATGAGCTATGGTCCTCGCTCGCCGGACCACGCGAGTACCGCTCGAACTGCTAGTATAGATTTTCCCACGATTTAACCGCCGCAACTGCGACTTCGGCAGCTTTTGCTTCTTCTTTGGCGCAGCCAGGAGTAGCTGCCCAAGCACCAAGCGAGTACCCGATAGTGGTAAAAGACAGCACCGTTACGTACATAGACACTTTTGCTATCCTGACAACCATCATTGCACCGTAAGTGTTTGGAGGGGGTCAGTACTGTTAAGCCCATTTAAGAATTGGGTTGCTTCGTCGGTCGTGCGGATGCAGCCCAGAGTTCTCGATTGGGGCTCATTCCGCCCACCGTGAATGCCCATTCCTGTTCGCCCGGGCACATCGAAGCTGAAGTTTCCATTAGATCCATATGGCCCGTTTGGCCCACTTTCTGGATGAGGTTCATAATACGAATAATTATAGGTTCCATCCGGAAAAGGACCATTACTAGTCGATGTTGTATTATTCCCAATGGGGTATTGCCCGACTTGGTTGCCTTGATTGTCATAAATCGTAATCGTGCCACTGTTGCGATCAAATACGACTGAGGACAACCCGAATGGATCGGCAAAAGTGAGCGGATTCCCGCCGGCATAAGCATAGGTGTTGATCCCGCCCGCGAGGCCGATTGGGTCGCTTTCGATATAGCGCCCCGTGTTCGGGTCGTAGTCGCGGAAATAATTGTAATGCAGCTTCGCCCGCTGGTCGAAAAATTGCCCCGGAAAGCGGAGATTGTAGCCGAAGGTGCCCGACGGCACGCCAACGCCGAACGGATCATGATCCCAGAACCACACAAGCGCGCCGCTGGCATCGGCGATCTGATGCGGGCTCCCGAGATGGTCGGGCGCGATATAGAATTGCCCGCTGGGCTGGAGCACCGCGACCGGCAGATCGCCGAGCCACACGGTTTCCTCGACGACGCCGCCGGTCGAATTATATTGACCCGTCAAATGGCCCGCTTCGTCATAGGCGAAGAAGGTCGGCTGATTCTCAACGAACCAGCCGTACTTTCGACCGATCGCCTCAGCCTATCTTCATTCCAGGAAACACTTTGTAGACAGCATTGATTATCACAGCAGCAAACCCGAATATTCCCGAAATTAAACCAGATTTTCTCGCAAAATGAAGAGTCTCAACCTCTGCTTCTGTTCCAAACCTGATAGAGCCGTGCATGACAATAATTTCATGCACTCTGCCACCCGCTTCATCAGTTGATGGGGGAAGACTTGACCAAAAATGTATGTCGATGTAAATCACATAGCCAAGGCCCGCAAAGAAGCAGATACACAGTAAAACTACGATTGCTCTTAGGAGTGTTACCATTGTCCTATCGGGGTAATCCAAGTGTATGAGCCACCTACTCCCCCACCTCCTCCAAAACCAGCCCCAATGGTAACTCCCCCACCCGTGACCAATCCATCATTGCTGGGCCCCATGTAAATATCTACCGAGCTAACCAGTCCTGTGCCGGTGGTAACATTACCATTAAAGAACGGGCCAGCCAGATCGCAGATATTCTTCGCATTTGATCCGCTAAAGGTAATGCCGCCCGACAAACCCTCGCCAATACCTAAGCCACTGCCTAATTGGGTAGAGATACCAACATTGCCATTGCCGTCAACGACAATGCTAACTGACCCATTTATATTTATTGGGCCGAGTTGACCACTACCGCCAAAACCGATCCCGCCAGTCCACAAACCAAACGGATCGGCAAAAGTGACCGGATTTCCCCCGACATACGCGTATGTATTTATTCCGCTCCGCAACCCGATGGGGTCGCTTTCGATATAGCGCCCGGTGTTGGGGTCGTAGTCGCGGAAATAATTGTAGTGCAGCTTCGCCCGCTGGTCGAAAAATTGCCCGGGAAAGCGCAGATTGTAGCCGAATGCGCCCGACGGTGCGCCGTTGCCGAAAGGATCATGGTCCCACAGCCACACGGAATTGGCGCTCGCATCGGCGATCTGATGCGGGCTCCCGAGATGGTCCGGCGCAATATAGAATTGCCCGCTGGGCT
>JBOHJV010000222.1:0-3714 GCA_050728695.1 Methylocella sp.
CTTGTCGCGCGTTCTCGCCGGCCGCGGCGTCACCCCGGCCAACGCGCAAGATTATCTCGATCCAACATTGCAAAAGCTTCTGCCCGATCCCTATTGCCTGAAGGACATGGAGGCCGCGGCAAAACGAATCGCCGGGGCGATCGAGCACGGCGAAACGGTCGCGGTTTTTGGCGACTATGATGTCGATGGCGCCGCCGCATCGGCGCTGCTTTATGATTATTTCCAGGCTTGCGGCACGCCGTGCCTGATCCATATTCCCGACCGTATTTTCGAAGGCTACGGCCCTAACGTGGAGGCAATTAGGAACCTCGCGCGCGACGGTGCAATGCTTTTGGTGGCGGCGGATTGCGGGACGATGAGCCACGCCCCGCTCAGTGAGGCGGCAAGGCTCGGCCTCGACCCTATCGTGCTCGATCATCATCAAGCGCCGGAAGTTTTGCCAGACGCGATCGTCGTCAATCCGAACCGGCAGGACGATCTTTCTGGTCTTGGATATCTTTGCGCCGCGGGCGTCGTTTTCTTGACACTCGTCGCGGTGCAACGCGCTCTCCGCGAAGGCGGCTTTTTTTCGGCCTCGCGGCCGATGCCCGATCTTCTCGCCGGGCTCGATCTGGTCGCGCTTGCGACCGTCGCCGATATCGCGCCTTTGACCGGGCTCAACCGCGCGTTCGTCGCCAAGGGGCTCGCCTTGATGTGCGCGCGGGGACGCCCCGGACTTCGCATATTGGGCGACATCGCGGGGATTGCGGGACCACTAACGCCCTATCACCTTGGTTTTCTGATCGGTCCGCGCATCAACGCCGGCGGACGGATCGGCAATGCCGCGCTTGGCGCCAGGCTCTTGAGCCTGACCGATCCGGTGGAAGCCCGGGGCATCGCGGAAGCACTCGACCGGCTCAATCGCGAGCGCCAGGAGCTGGAGCGCGCCACGCTCGAAGAAGCCGAGGCGCAGGCGCTTGATCGCTTCGATGGGGAAAGTCCCGCCGTGATCATCACCGCGGGCGACAGCTGGCATCCCGGCATAGCGGGGCTTGTCGCCTCGCGCCTCAAGGAAAAATTCCGGCGGCCGGCATTTGCGATCGCTTTCGATGCGAACGGGGCGGGCACCGGATCCGGCCGCTCGATCGCGGGCGTCGATCTTGGCCGCGTGGTGCGCGCGGCGGCCGACGCGGGGATTCTCGTCAAGGGGGGAGGCCATGCGATGGCGGCGGGGATTACTGTCGCGCGGGAGAGACTGCGCGACTTTGCGTTTTTCCTCGAAGAAAATCTCGCCGCGCCAGTCGCGGCCGCTCGCGTAGGGGAAACGCTGTTGATCGACGCGGCGTTGACGGCCGCCGGCGCCAGCGCCAATCTGTTGGCCGGACTTGCGCGCGGCGGCCCCTATGGCGCGGGCAATCCCGAACCGGTTTTCGCCTTGCCCGCGCACCGCGTCATCGAAGTCGCGAACATTGGCAACGGCCATGTGCGGCTGCGGGCGGTAGGGGGCGATGGCGCCAAAATAGATGGCATCGCGTTCCGCGCGGCCTCCGATCCCATCGGGCGGGCGCTTCACGCCGCGCGGGGTTGCCTCGTTCACCTTGCTGGAACATTGGCGAACGATAGCTTCTGGGCCAAGGACCGGGTGCAATTGAGACTGCTCGACATGGCTCTCGCGAACGGGACAAGCGAGCCGCTTCGCCAGCCGTAAACTGTCGATAGCTAATTAACTTGACCGGTTTTGGTGGCATATCATATGTCCGCTTCTTCTGTTTTTGTTCCCCTGTGGGACTGTGGGCAAGGCGCTTGCCTTGTCTACATTTCCACAGGCCGGCCGCCGAGCGGATTCAAGCGGCTTGTCGGTGGTCCGCGATCACCTCCGTCTGGATCGCCCCTGCCCGATCGTAGCGGCCGCGGCAGCGTTGACCGTGGAAGATCGCGTCCGTTCCGTCATGGGATTGGCGAACCTTCACCCGCGCCTTGACGAAGTGCGCACGCAGAACGCTCGCCGGGATCTGCAGCTTTATTCGGTTGAACGCCACACAGTTGTCGTTGCCGACCAGATAGACGTCCCGCGGGAACGCATTGGCCGCTTCGATCGTCGTGATCTTCGCCAGCGCCAGCTCCTTCGTCAGCCGGTCCCGCACCGTGTGGAAAACTCGCTCCGAGCGACCGCGTGCTTGCGGCGAACACGCCGCGATATGCTCCGCACCCGGATGGTGCAGCGCCCGGCCGACCTGCGTCAGGCATGTTCGATCCACCTTCCCTCCAGCCTCCGGCGTGTGGAAGTAGTGGCTGCCACGATCCGTGTTGAGGCTCAACGGCAGCCCATGCCGGCCGAACACCTCCGCCAGAGCCCGGAACGTCGAGGCCGTCCCCTCTTCCTCGACCAGGAAGGCCGAATGGATCGCGCTCGTCGCATCGTCCATGGTGACGATCAGATCGAGCGCCGACTCGCCACCCAGCCAGGCGCGCCGCGAGCCGTCCTGGTGCAGCATCATCCCGGGCAACGGCCAGCGCGGCCGCTTGCGCCGATGCGCCCCGCGCCGCTTTGCCCGTTCCAGCAACCCCTTCGAATGCAGGAAGGTCTTCGTCCACGTGTAGCCCCAGGCGAACCGGTGGTCGCGCCCCAGATGCTCGTGAAAATGCTTCGCCGTGAAGCCGCTGTAGCGGGTACGGTAAAGCGCTTCCACCTCCCGATCGACCGGCACTCGCTTGCCCGAAGCCTTGCCCAGCCGCCGGTCCAACAGACCAGACTCACCATCCTCCTCGTGGCGCTGGCGCCAACGCCGAAATGTTCGCTCCTCAACCCCCAAAAGCTCCGCCGCTTCCAACTGGCTCAGCTCCGTCGCCTCGTACCGGCTCAACAGGCGCGTGAATTTGATCATCCGCACACCCTGATGGGCTTCCGTCCGCCGCATCCCACACCCCCAAAGGGACGAGTGTTACCGGACAGATCGTGCGCTACGTAAACCGGACATATCGTGTGCTACCGACATTCGCCAGCCGTAAACTTGCCAGCACCGGCGGCGGCCGTTAATGTCCGCGCGGCCAGTGGAAGTGCCGTATCCCGCCGCCAAAAATTTCCGCGCCCATCGTCTAGCGGTCCAGGACGTCGCCCTTTCACGGCGAAAACAGGGGTTCGAGTCCCCTTGGGCGCGCCAATGAAATCAATGTACAGACCGGAGACATGGGTAACGGATCGTACTTAGGACATGGGTGACAACCTCGGGCCGAAGGGGTTGTCGAGAGTTTGCAGGGTCTTCTGCTCCAGATCGATATATCCGAGGTCGTAGGGCATGAAGCTGACGATCCAAATACCCTCGTCGACTTCCTTGATGCCGAGGCGCCGGCCGCCGAGCACGGTTGAGATGTTCACCCTTTGCGATGGGTGCAAATGCGGCCGCGGGCGGTGACGAGGACATCGCGGTCGCGCAGGGGATAGGTGAGCTCGGGCAGGCCGTCATAAGGCCTTGGCGAGGCTGAGAGGATTTCGGCGGGGCACGTTATGGCCAGCGCCTCGTGCGGCCGTTCGGTGTTGCGCTCGTGGGCGAAGGCATCGAAGCGGGCCTGCTGCGGGAGGCTGTTCATGCCGGGCGGCCGGATCGCCTCTTTCTTCAAGGTGAGGTGCAGGCGTTCGTGGCGGCCGTTCTGCCGCGGGCGGCCTCGCTTGATACGCTCGATATCAATGCCGAGCCTGAGCCACCAGACGGAGAGTTTGGAGAGGTTAAACAAAGC
>JBOHJV010000223.1:0-3694 GCA_050728695.1 Methylocella sp.
GATCTCTCCCAATGCGTCCCATAAAGTCCGAACCATGGCGAACCACCTCCAAATGGCGATTCGCCAATAGAATCCATTGCCTGCCACCTGTCAGCAACCCTCCCCGCGGTTTATTGAATCACCCTGCCCGATGGGCCGGCACGTCGCGTCACTTCAAACGAAACCGGAAAACCGCTAATATTCACGCCGATTCGGGAGTCATCCGCGGAATCCCAGTTTAACGCCGTCACTCGTCCCGCCATTCGACTGGGGCGATGAAGGCGCTCTCGATCTGGGCGAGCCGAAGGAAGCGCCCGATGCGGATACAGTCGAGAGCCGATGGGGCGTCTCGCATCACAATTGGAGCAGAACGATGACATTCAGCCGTATCGCCCTTACTGCCTTCGCAGTCGTTGCGGTGGCGTCGGGAGTTGGGCCAGTTGCCAAGGCCGACGATGCCGCCAGGATCAAGCAATGCGTGGCCGACAACCAAGGCGAGGGCCAAACCGCGACCGTCGTCGCAGCCTATTGTTCCTGCATGAACAAAAAGATGTCAGCCTCGGACACGCAGTCGATCAACACCTGGGAGAGTTCGCATCCCAGCGAGCAAAAGGCCTGCTCCGAGGAAGCGGGCGCGAAGCGCAACAAATAAAATGAGCCGACTGCTGCGCTCCGGCAGGCTTGGCTGCGGCGCCGATCGAAATTCATGAGGTTCGCGCCGAGTTGCGGTGCAACTCCGCCGTACTACTCGGCGTCGGTTTGTTTGCGCGCGCGGCGACCGACGTCGGAACCGGCAAAAATATATTCATGCCGCCGAGCGCGATTAGCCGAATGGCGCGCTCGGCGGCATTGTTGCTCACTTTGAGATAGCCATCGTCGGCAAAGCGCGTCAAAGGGGGCGACAGCCTTTTTTCACCGCGGTTTATTCGGCGCGGCTTTCTTCTCGCGCAACAGATCAAAGCCCGACCCGCATGCCCGCATGGACGAGACGACGACAGCCGCACCAATACGCCGCAGCCTCATCCACGCTTGCCGGGTCGTTAATCAAAACCGGCGCGAGCCAACGCTCGACCTCCGCGATGCTCCTGCCATTGCGGCGGGCGTAACGTCACTGCCCGTTTATGGTGGGTGGGTACGCCGATCCCGGAGTGCCGTGCGGCGTATTCATCCCGACCGCCGCCATTACCAGAAGCCCCGCGATAAACAGACCGATGACTCCCACGAGTACCCAACCTTCGGTTTTCATATTCCACCTCCCTGGTTAAACCGGCATCCGCCCGAGGACCCAGTTTCGCGGTTGAGATTGGCACTTTCGACGAGCCTTGGCAAGACCGAACCGTCCCCTCGATGCTGCGGCCCGCCAAAGCTGGTGTCGCACCATCCTGCGGGGCTTGCTCAGCGCCTCGCCCCCGAACGGAACGCCGACGACATCGTCCATCATCGTGCCTTCACGTATAATAACGACTGGATCAACCTTGCAACCTGTAGCTACGGGGCAGTCTCGCTTTCAACGCCGCGACCAACTGTCAGGGCAACACGATACGCGGCGCGGCGCTCGCCGTTAACCCGCTGGTGGCGAGCAACGGAGGGGATTTTAGCGGGGAGCGGCCAGACCCGGCCGGCCGCGTGGCGCGGCCGCCGCGATCCTCATGGCCGATTTTCGCGCGGCGGCGGCGCGCTATTTCGGCCGCCACCGCCCGCGCCAAGCTCTCCGGCATTTTTGCGTCGACCGGAACCCATCGTCAGGCCTAACTCGTCCATCTCCCGCGCGAACGCGGACAGCGGACAAAAGGGATTTGCGACAATGGGAATTCGTCGCTCGGCGTGGCGTCCACCTTTCGCGGCCTTGCCGGCCGTTCTTTGCTGCCATGAAAATAGCAACGACTCACAGATTGCCCATCGGCTGGTAATCCAACATTTTCTTGATGCGTTCGAGGAGACCGTCGCGCACGCCGCGATACGCATCGAGAATGTGCTCGCGGGAGCCCTCGATGGCAGTTGGATCCAATGTCGGCCAATAAACTACATCGGTGGCAAGGGTACGGGTGAATTCGAGAGCTTTGTGATGCGCCTCGGGTGAAAGGGTGGCGATCACGTCGAAAAATGCATCTTCGAGATCCTCGAATGTGTGGGGGCGATGTTTGGTGATGTCGATGCCGATTTCTTCCATCGCCGCGACGGCGAATGGATCGCTCTGGCCGCGCCTCACCCCGGCCGATGCGAAATAGGATTGCCTCCCGAAGAAATGCCTTCCGAGTGCCTCCGCCATCGGCGAGCGCACCGTATTTCGCGTGCAAGCAAAAAGCACGGCCTGCGGGCGGTTTTTTACAGCGGGCTTCATCCCGGCGGCGCCCCGCCGATTTGTCCCGCGGGCATCAGTGCTCAGCCTTTCCAATGCAACGCGGCGACGAGGGTGAATATCCGCCGTGCCGTGGCGTGATCGCAATCTAGCTTACCCTTGAGCCGCTCCATGAGAAGGTCGGCCGCCTCGTTGTGAAGCGCGCGGCGTCCCATGTCGATCGCTTCGATTTGCCTCGGCATCGCTGTTTGAATTGCCGCGTAATAGCTTTCGCAAATCATAAAATAATCCTTGAGAAGACCGCGGAAGGGAGAAAGCGAGAGAATATGGACGACAAGCGGCGCGCCATTTTCGTCAATGACCTCCAACGCGAGCTTTGCGTCCTGCAAGGCGATCTTCAGCCCATAGGGGCCGGCGTCGCGGCCCGGCAAGGCAAAGCTGTTCTCGTCGATGAGATCGTATATCGCGATTTGACGCTCGTGCTCCTGGTCCGCCGCGCCACGGCCGATCGAAGTCTCGTCGAGGGTCACGGAAACGAGGCGATTGCGCTCACTCGGATCGTTCAGGCTCATGATATGAGTTGGTCGATTCGGAGCGCTACCGAGCGCGCGTGGGCATCCAGTCCCTCGGCGCGCCCGAGGGCGATCGCAGCCGGGCCGAGACTCGCGAGACTGCTCGCCCCGCACTTTAAAATCGAGGTTCTTTTCATGAAATCGAGAACGCTCAAGCCAGAAGAAAACCGGGCCGAACGCGCGGTCGGCAACACATGGTTCGAGCCGCCGACATAGTCGCCGATGGCCTCGGGCGTAAAGGCTCCAAGAAAAATAGCTCCCGCATTGCGGATCCGTTGACCGAGCGCCTCGGCGTTCGCGGTCACGATCTCGAGGTGCTCCGGAGCAAGGCGGTTGGCGAGCGCGATGCTTTCCTCAAGATCGGTGATAAGGATAATCGCGCCAAAATCGCGCCAGCTTGCCGCCGCGATTTTTTCGCGTGGGAGAAAAGTCAATTGCCGCTCGACCGCGGCCTCGACGGCATTGGCAAGGCATTCGTCATCGGTGATCAGGATCGACTGCGAGGTGGCGCCATGCTCGGCCTGCGCGAGGAGATCGGCGGCGATCCATTCGGGATCGGCGCCGCCGTCGGCAATGATCAGGACCTCGGTGGGCCCGGCGATCATGTCGATGCCGACGGCGCCAAAAACCCTCCGCTTCGCGGCGACCACATAAGCATTGCCGGGACCGACGATTTTCGCGACCGGGGCTATCGACTCGGTTCCATAAGCCAGCGCCGCGATCGCTTGCGCTCCCCCAACCCGGTAAATTTCATCGACGCCAGCGAGCTTGGCCGCCGCCAAAACGAGCGGATTGATCCGTCCCTCCGGCGCCGGGACGGCCATGACAATGCGGCCAACGCCAG
>JBOHJV010000224.1:0-3689 GCA_050728695.1 Methylocella sp.
GACCCTCTTCCAGCGCGGCCAGGCCATGATTATGTAGTCCTCGCCCGGCCCGAGGCGCTTTGCATGCCGTTCCGGGACTTGCAGGGGGAGCTTATCCGGGCGCTTGGCAAAATCAGTTCCCAGCAAAACCCGCCGCCCGTCCGCGAGGATTATGACCGCGAGGGCCGCGCCGCCGGCGACCCGGGCGCGGCGCGCCGACAAAGTAAAAAAGGCAGGAAACCCAAGGGATGATGACCCAGGAAACCAAAAACATAATAATAGCGACCTGCTTGTCGCTGCTCGTCGTTCTTGCGTGGGACGCGTTTTATAACCGGCCGCATCTCGACAAGGAGAGGCAGACCCAAGCTGAAATGCACGCGCGCGTAACCCCGGGCGCGCGGCCGGGGCAGCAAGCGGACAATTCCCAAGCTGCGCGTTCGCAAGTGCCGGGTGTGAGCGCGCCGGCGCAGGGAGGGGCCTTGGTGTCGCAAAAGAGCCGTGCCGATGCCTTGGCCGAAAGCCCCAGGGTCAAACTCGACGCGCCCGCGATCTACGGATCGATCGCGCTCAAGGGCGGGCGCATCGACGACGTGTCGTTTAAGGACTACCGCGAGACGGTCGATCCCAACAGTCCGAACATCATTTTGCTCTCGCCCGTGGGTTCGCCCTTGCCTTATTACGCCGAGGCGGGCTTCATCTCCGATCCCGGCGCGAACCCAGTCCTGCCCGGCCCCGATACGTTGTGGCAAGCCGATCATGATACGCTGACCGAAACATCGCCCGTGACGCTCACCTACGACAACGGCCAGGGCCTCGTGTTTCACCGCAAAATCGCGGTGGACGGCCATTACATGTTTACGCTGACCGACAGCGTCGAGAACAAGTCCACGCAGGCGGTTACGCTGCACCCCTATGCGTTCGTCAAACGGCGTGGTTGGCCCGTGCTCGTAGGCTTTTACAGAGTGCACGAAGGGTTTGTAGGGGTGGTTGGCGGCGAATCCGGAGTGGAGCAAATCAAATTCGACAAAATCGAAAAGGAGGAACATGCCGAAAAGCATTTTTCGGGCACCGGCGGCTGGCTCGCCCTCACCGAGAAATATTGGGCCGCGGCTGTCATCCCGGACCGGAATACGGCTATCACGGCAAGTTTTTCCGGATCCGGCGGCGCGCCCGTGATTTATCAGGCGGGTTTTGCCGGAACGGAAGGAAGGACGCTTGCGCCGGGCGGGTCAAGCGAATTCACGACCAGGGTTTTCGCGGGCGCCAAGGAGTCCAGTCTGCTCGACAAATATCAGGCCAATTTGGGGATTGAAAGGTTCGATCGCCTGATCGACTGGGGCCGATTGTATTTTATTACAAAGCCGATGTTCCGGTTGATCGACTTTATTTACAAGTTTGTTGGCAATTTCGGCGTCACGATCCTATGCATCACGGTGCTGGTGCGGGGAGCCGTGTTCCCATTGGCCAACCGCAGCTTTAGGGCGATGGCGAAAATGAAGTCGGTGCAGCCGCAGATTAACGCGATCAAAGACCGCTTTTCCGACGACAAGCCCAAGCAGCAGGCGGAAATCATGGCGCTTTACAAGCGCGAAAAGATCAATCCCTTGTCAGGCTGCGTGCCGGTGCTGGTTCAGCTTCCGGTTTTCCTCTCGCTCTATAATGCACTCGTCGTCACGATCGAGATGCGGCAGGCGCCGTTTTTCGGCTGGATCAAGGATCTTTCGCAACCCGACCCAACGAATGTCTTCACCCTATTCGGGCTCGTCCCCTACAATCCAACCCAGATTCCGGTGTTTGGCCCTTGGCTTGCGATCGGCGCTTGGCCCCTGATCATGGGCATTACCATGTTCATTCAGATGAAAGTGAACCCAGAACCGACCGATCCGGTGCAGAAGCAGGTGTTCACCTGGATGCCTGTCATTTTCACCTTCACCCTCGGTAGCTTCGCCTCTGGTTTTGTTATCTATTGGAGCTGGAGCAATATTTTGTCGGTCATTCAACAGTCGGTGATCATGAAGCGGGCCGGCGTTAAGATCGAACTCTGGAACAATTTGACCGGCATATTCCGCAAGAAAGCGACAACCTGAGTTGGCGCGTTCGCCGGCCGTGACGGATCTGGCGCCGGAGCCGGGCGACTTTGCTGAATTGGGACGCGAGCTTTTCGGCGGGGAATGTGCGTTTCTATGGGCTGTGGCGAACGCCGCCCAATTGCCGCCACCGGGCCCGCCGGAGATCGCCTTCGCCGGCCGGTCCAACGTGGGAAAATCCTCGCTCGTCAATGCGTTGACCAATCGCAAAACGCTGGCGCGGACGTCGCATACGCCGGGCCGCACGCAAGAACTTATTTTTTTCGGCCTTGGCGGCAAAGGGGAAACCGCGACATTGCGCCTGATCGACATGCCCGGCTATGGCCATGCCAAGGCATCGAAGGAAAAGACCGCGTCCTCGGCCCGGCTGATCGAAGATTTCTTGCGCGGCCGGGTGCCGTTGCTGCGCGTGTTTCTTCTCATCGATGGCCGCCACGGCGCAAAGCCGATCGACAACGAGATTTTGGATTTTCTCGATCGATCCGCAATTTCCTATCAAATCGTCTTGACGAAGCAGGACGAAGTGAAAGCCGCCGAGCGGGAAGACCGCCTCGCCGCCGCGCTCGCCCTCGTGAACAAGCGTCCGGCCGCGTTTCCGGAGGCGATCTTCACGTCGTCGCGCAGTGGCGAGGGTATCGCCGAGCTGCGCGCCGCGATCGCGAGGCTGGTGGCGAAACGCGGCACTGCACGCCACGCGACGCGGTAATCCGTCGATTCCAGAAGTGGGTGACGGGCAGCGGGAATCGAAACGCCGGCCACTTCAATGCCAACGCGAAGCTAACCCGCTTGCCCGCGGACGCGCGCTCTCCTTTGCGCTCCGGTCCGGGCGTGCTATGAGCCGCCGGCAGCTCGCGACCGGCGCTATTTTGCAAAACTCCGTTTCCCGCCCGAACGCTTGCGGCGGTGCCGCGAGGCAAACTACGGAGTTGGCATTGGCTTTGATCACGCGACCCTCGCTCAATGAAGCGCTTACTTTTGACGATGTGCTGCTTCTGCCGGGCCATTCGGCGGTCCTGCCCGGTGCGGCCGAACTGAAGACGAAACTCACCTCGACGATCAGCTTGAACATTCCGATCGTCTCTTCCGCCATGGATACGGTCACCGAGGCGAAGCTCGCCATCGCGCTTGCTCAGGCCGGCGGAATAGGCGTCATTCATCGCAATCTCGATCCCGCCGACCAGGCTGAGGAAGTTCGCAAGGTGAAGCGCTACGAAAGCGGCATGGTGGTCGATCCGATCACGATTTTTCCAGATGAAACCCTCGCCGATGCCCAAGCGCTTATGCGCCGGCACGGGATTTCCGGCATACCCGTGGTCGAGCGCGGCCCAAGCGGTAAACCGGCGAGGCTGCGCGGCATATTGACGAACCGCGATGTCCGGTTCGCCGATAATCCGGTGCAGCCGGTGAGCGAATTGATGACCAAAAATCTCATCACTGTGCGCGAAGGCGTGAACGAGGACGAGGCGCGCCGCCTCCTGCATCAGCATCGCCTGGAAAAGCTTATTGTCGTTGACGACGATTTCCGTTGTGTCGGGCTGGTGACCGTCAAGGACATGGAAAAGGCGACGCTTCATCCGGCCGCCTGCAAGGACGCGGAGGGCAGGCTGCGGGTCGCCGCCGCCT
>JBOHJV010000225.1:0-3674 GCA_050728695.1 Methylocella sp.
GCGAGATTGTTGCCGCCGCGGAGGAGGAACGCTTCCGGCGCATCAAGCACTGGGCGGGGTTTCCCTCCGAGGCAATAAAATACTGCCTCGCCGAGGCGAAGGTTTCCCTCGCCGATGTGTCTCACATTGCGCTCAACAGCAATCCCAGGGCGAACATCCTACGACGTGCAGGCTATGCCGTCTTGCGGCGACCGGATCCGCGGTTCGTGATCGACCGCGTCCGCAATAAGACCAAGCGATCGGCGGTGGAATCCGAGCTCGACGTGGCGTTTCCCGGCGCGCGGTTTCGCGGCAAAATCCACCGCGTCGAGCATCACCTTGCACATCTTGCTTCCTCGTTCCTGGTGTCGCCGTTCCATGAGGCAGTCGCTGTTTCGGTCGACGGCTTCGGTGATTTCGCCAGCGCGGCCTGGGGCGTTGGCCGCGGCACGTCGATCACCATGGATGGGCATGTGTGGTTCCCGCATTCGCTTGGCGCTTTCTACCAGGCGATAACACAATATCTGGGTTTCCCGCGCTACGGCGACGAATACAAGATGATGGGCCTTGCGCCTTATGGCGAGCCGCGGTTCCTTGCCGAGATGCGCCGCATCGTCCGTCTGCGCGACGATGGGTCGTTCGCGCTCGATTTGTCCTATTTTCGTCACCACGAGGAGATGATTGCCTATCGGTGGACTGGGGGAGCGCCGCACGTAGGCACGCTCTTTTCGCCGGTGCTCGAAGAGGCGCTTGGGCTCTCGCGCGGCGCAGGCGAGCCACTCGAAGAACGCCATCGCGACATCGCCGCCTCCGCACAAGCTATGTATGAAGAAGCCTTCTTCCACCTGCTCGGCGCGCTCCATGCCCGCTATGGCCTCGACAGCCTCGCGCTTGCGGGCGGCTGCGCCATGAACTCCGTCGCCAACGGCAAGGTGAGGCGGCTGAGCCCGTTCAAGCGCATCTACATCCAGCCGGCGCCGGGCGATGCGGGCGGCGCCATCGGGGCGGCGATCCAGATCTGGCAGACGCTTGCCGACAATGGCCGCGTCCAGCCCCTGCGAGGCTCCAGCGCGCGCGCGGCGGACACGCGCGATGGCCGCTTCGTGATGGACCACGCTTATCTTGGCCCAGGCTGCGATGCGGTCGCGATTGGCGGCCTGCTTGCGGCGCGATCCAAGGAGCTCTCGGTGAAGGGGTGCAGGGCGGAGACGATTCCCGAGGAAGGCGAGCTCTGCCGGCGCACCGCGGAGGCGGTCACCCGCGGCGACGTTATCGGCTGGTTTCAAGGCCGCATGGAGTGGGGCCCGCGCGCGCTCGGAAACCGCTCGATCGTCTGCGATCCGCGCCGCGCGGACATGAAGGACATCGTGAACCGCAAGATTAAACGGCGCGAGCGATTTCGTCCTTTTGCGCCCGCGATCCTGCGCGAGCATGTCGGGGAATGGTTCGATGCGGAAGACGACGTTCCGTTCATGATGCAAGTATTGCAGATCAAACCCGAAAAGCGGCAGCTCGTTCCGGCCGTGACTCACGTCGATGGATCGGGCCGACTGCAGACGGTGCATCGCGAGACGAACCCGCGCTTTCATCGCCTGATCGAGGCGTTCCGGGCTTTGACGGGGGTGCCGATGGTCTTGAACACGTCTTTCAACGAGAACGAGCCCATCGTGTGCAAGCCGGAGGAAGCGCTCGATTGTTTCCTCAGAACGAGGATGGATATGCTTGTGCTGGGGGATACGCTGATCGAGATGTGTGGTTAGATAGGGTGGCGGTCGCGCCCTAATTGCACAAATCAGGCGAGGCGACTTTTCAGCTCCTCCGCCAAATCGGTCTTTTCCCAGGAAAAACCGCCGTCCAGGTCGGGCGTACGGCCAAAATGGCCGTAGGCGGCAGTGCGCGCGTAAATCGGCTGATTAAGCTTGAGATGTTCCCTGATACCGCGCGTTGAAAGGCGCATGACTTCGAAGAGGGTTGCCTCGAGTCTTGCTTCCGGAACTTGGCCCGTGAGGTGGGTATCGACATAGATCGACAGCGGCTCGACGACGCCGATCGCATAGGAAAGCTGGATCGTGCAGCGATCGGCGAGACCCGCGGCAACGATGTTTTTCGCGAGGTAACGGGCGGCATAAGCTGCCGAGCGATCAACCTTCGTCGGATCCTTGCCGGAAAATGCACCGCCTCCGTGCGGCGCCGCCCCGCCATAGGTGTCGACGATGATTTTGCGGCCGGTCAGGCCGCAGTCGCCGTCGGGGCCGCCGATCACGAACTTGCCGGTTGGATTGACGTACCAAACCGTATCGGGCGCGATCCAGCCTTCCGGCAAGGTTTTCCGGATATAGGGCTCGACAATATCGCGCACATCTTCAGAGCTCAGATCTTTGTCCAGATGCTGCGTCGAAAGCACGATTTGCGCGACGCCGACCGGCTTGCCATGCAGGTATTTGACCGTCACCTGGCTCTTGGCGTCCGGACCGAGCTTGGCGGCGGCGCCAGACCCTGCCTTGCGTTCGCGGGCGAGCACCTCGAGAATTTTATGGGCGTAGTAAATCGGCGCCGGCATGAGTTCCGGAGTTTCCCGGCAGGCATAGCCGAACATAATCCCTTGATCGCCAGCTCCCTCGTCCCTGTTGCCTGCGGCGTCGACTCCTTGCGCGATGTCGGCGGATTGGGCGTGGAGCAGAATTTCGACGTTGGCGGTTTGCCAGTGGAAACCCTCCTGCTCGTAGCCGATGTTCTTGATCGCGCCGCGCGCCGCGGCCTCGATCGCGTCCTGACCGATCGCCGCGCCGCGCACTTCGCCCGCGATGACGACCCGGTTGGTCGTCGCCAAGGTCTCGCAAGCAACTCGGGTCTGATAGGGATCCAAACCGGCCTTCGCGCCTTCGCGGAAGTAGAGGTCGACAATCTCGTCGGATATCCGGTCGCATACCTTGTCCGGATGGCCT
Organism: Methylocella sp.; assembly: GCA_050728695.1. Taxonomy (GTDB): domain Bacteria; phylum Pseudomonadota; class Alphaproteobacteria; order Rhizobiales; family Beijerinckiaceae; genus Methylocapsa. The sequence goes on from JBOHJV010000225.1 coordinate 2,925, forward strand.
TCCGCGACGGATTCACTCGTAAATTCGTAATTTTCGCGAGCCAAGGGTTATCTCCAAAGGAAAAGAACAGATTGTAGCGACAACGCTTTTGGTAAGCCGCTCGGTTTGTCAAGCCATTCGCGCCGTCGCGTTCGTATAAGCAGCCGCGTTCCCTTCATCCCGCGGTGTCTTCACCGGGGTTTTGGTTTTCCCGCGCGCCCGGTCCTGGCTCTTCGCCGGCGAGCGAGGACACGAGATCGACGATCCGCTTGCGGATTTTTGGATCGCGAATCCGGGCAAAGGCCATGTTCAAATGGAGGCCCTCGGCCGTCGATAAAAAATCCGCGACATAGGGGGCGTTTGAATCTTCCGCGACGCACATCTGCCGCGATTCGGAATTGGCGATTGATTCGAAGGAGGGCGCTCCTTCAAAAAAGAACGCCGGCGGAACATCGAGCGTCCGCGAAATCTGCTGGAGCCTGCTCGCGCCGATCCTGTTGGTGCCTTTTTCGTATTTTTGCACCTGTTGAAACGTCAGACCCAAGGCGTCACCCAATTTTTCCTGGCTCATGCCGAGCATGACCCGCCGCATGCGGACGCGGCCGCCCACGTGCCGGTCGATCGGATTGGGTATTTTTTTCACGTATTCCGTTCCAACCGCCACGCCTCCGCCGCAGCCGCCGGAAGCAGGAATGCCGGGATGCCGGAACAATTCGATGACGTCATGGCTCCTTATAGCGCAAAAGCGGCCCTTGGCATATCGGCGGTCGG
>JBOHJV010000226.1:0-3637 GCA_050728695.1 Methylocella sp.
CGGAACATGGGGGCTGGTCCGCGCCTCCTCGAACAAGCCCGAGCTCGTGGTTGTCGTCGAAAGCCCTGTCTCGGAAGCAAGGATGCGGGAGATGTTCAAGGCGGTCGATGCGATCTTGCGCGAGAACCCTGAAGTCGGCGCCTACAATCAGACGATTTAGAGCGGGCGTATTGCAAAGCAGCCGACACGGCCCCGTCTTTGATGATCCAGCGATGGGTAGATCCTGCGCTGTGGTGCGCCGATTTCGGCTTGGCGCGTGGCGGGGCGAGGCGCGAAGCTTTCGCTTCGTCGATCGTGGTCGGGATCTCGCGCGGCAAAGACACAAGCCTCCGTTGAAACTCCTTGCGGTTATCATCCGCCGCCCGATTTCGCCCGATCGCAACAAAGACGGGCTTGTGCGGAAGGATTTCGAAGCCGGCACTGCCGGCCGCATGGCGATCACTGGCAAGGACAGCCTCAACCGCAAGGTTCGATCATCCATGCGCCGGCGGCAAAGCGATCCCGGAAAAATCCGGTCCTTCCATCAGAAAACCTCTCGCCGCATCAACGTATCCGTACTCATGGATTGACGAATAATTGGGCAGAATGGGGACATTTCTATTTTGCGCTTATCCGCCAGCACAGGTGGTTGACAACCCGAGTTAAGCTTTGTAGAGGATGCCGAGATGGAACGCGAGTCGGCCGCTCGTCTTGGGCGGCCGTCACTGTTTTGACAATGAACTAAGCCTTTCCAGAGGCGCGTTTTTGCGCAACGAAGATGGACGGACGATACCTTTTATTTACGCGATGATTCGTCGTCTCCGGATGGGCCGCCGCTGAGCGGTTGCGAGGTTCGCTAGCCGACAAAACTTGGGCCTTGGCGAGGGAGTTCCTCCTGCCGGCGGCATGCCAATGGCGAACGCCGCGTTGAAGATGCTTCGCCACCGCGGGCCGGAGGGAATACGAGGGAAGTCAAGTTGTTCGCAATCATCAAAACTGGCGGCAAACAATATCGCATCGCCGCTGGGGACACGATCACCGTCATGACGCTTGCCGGCGAACCCGGCGACAGCGTGGCATTCGATCACGTGCTCATGTTGTCCGAAGATGGCGAACCGGCTTTGGGAGCCCCTTTTATCGAAGGCGCTAGCGTCGCCGGCCAGATTGTCGAACAGCTGCGCGGGCCGAAAACTATTTCCTTCAAGAAGCGGCGGCGGCAGAACTCCAAGCGTAAGCGGGGCCATCGCCAGGATTTAACCCTGGTTCGGATTACTGGGCTTTTGACCGGCGGCGTCGAATCGTCCGTCGATACCGGCCCATCGGCATAAATTTGCATTCGTCCGCTTGGGGCGTGCGTCAAGTTCAAATGTGATGCGGGAAAGCATCATGTGGCACGTTTCGTGCTTATAATATTAGGAGCAAGATCTATGGCGCATAAAAAAGCAGGCGGTTCGTCCCGCAACGGCCGCGATTCCAAAGGCCGCCGCCTGGGCGTGAAGAAATTCGGCGGCGAGGCGGTCGCTGGCGGCAACATCATTGTGCGCCAGCGTGGCACCACGTGGCATCCGGGCGCGAATGTCGGATTAGGCACCGATCATACGTTATATGCTTTGATCGAAGGAAAAGTCGAGTTCCAGACCAAGGCTGGACGCGCATACATTTCCGTAAAGCCATCGCCGCAAGCAAAGGTTGCAGAATAAGGGTGGAGGCGGGGAAACCTCCACCAGCTCCCATGGACCCGGCGGACTTGGTTTTCACGAACGTGAGAACCGCTCCTGGAATTCAGGAGGAAAGTCCGGAAAACCCGAAAGGGTTTTGAAGGGGAATGGGGGCCATCGCTTTTTTGTTTTGATTTGACACCTCGCATGAGGGCCGGAGCCCGCATGTTCCCGGATTTGACCGCCGACGACATCTTCCGCATCGAAACCAAGCGGCTTTGGCTGCGCTGGCCGCGCGCCTCCGACGCACCGGCGATCATGAGTTTCGCTAGCTTGGCCGAAGTCGCGCGGATGACCTCGACGATTCCGCATCCCTACCCCCCAGGCGAGGCGGAGCGTTTCATCATGAGGGCGCGTACTGGCAACGCCAGCGGAACGGCGATCGTCCTGGCGATGACCCAAAAATGCGGCGCGCGGCACACGATAGGTCTCCTTAGCGCGACACTGGCCGCGGAGGGGGACATCGAGTTCGGCTACGTCGTCGCGCCGCGGATGTGCGGCAAAGGGTTCGCGAGCGAAGCCGTCAGGGCGCTCGCCGACACGGTCTTCGGTCTCACCCGGGCGAACCGGATTCTCGCCAACTCGCGCGCCGACAACGTTGCCTCGAGGCGTGTTCTCGAAAAAACCGGCTTTGCCTTCGTGGATGCGGGCCTCGACTTTCTGCCCGCGCGCGGCGGCCTGCATCACTGCGACCGGTTTCAGCTTGACCGTAAGACGTGGGCGGCGCGCCGGAGTGCGGCCGGCGATATCCGGCCAATGCTTCCAATGGCGCAGCAGGCCCATAATGCAAACGAGGCCAAAGTGCTCGTCCCGGCAGGCCCACAAGTCGAAGAATGATGACCGGCGGCCCCGCTTTTCCGTTTTGGCTAAGATCTATCCGGTTTCCGCCACCGAAAAACAAGCTCAATCCCAAGGCCAACGCGAAGGTCATCGCCAAGTACTGGGGAAGCTTCCGCAATTCCGTCACCGGCAACTTTCGCGTCATCGTCCCAAAGGGATTTTCGGGTTCTGCCGCAAACGGACTATAGCGTGATTTTTTTCAAATAAATGGCGGGCCATGCCCGATGAAGAGGGGCACTATGTCTACGTTATTGCCCTCTGAAGCGCGCACTCACCGTAATTGGTAGCGCTCTCGCTTCAAAGCGGGTCGCTCAAAGTCCATTTGCCGCCAGTAATGTTATCTTCGGGTTCCAGCCCTCCGGAAGGTCAGGAGGGCCTACGGATTCCAGGTCGAGGCGGACGAAAGAGCGGATGATGGATTGATAGGTTTCGGTATCCCGCGCCCAATGGATGACCGCATCGAAATCCTTCGACAGGCGATGCGTCAGGTCGAGTGAGGAACGGCGGTTGACCCCGACTGGGCTATCGACTTGAACGATGGCGATCTTGTCCCCGCCCACCCATCGGATGATGTCCTCGGGGAGTTCATGAGCATAATTGCGACGACCGTTCCAGGCGGTCGTGTGAACCACTTTCCCGGCAGGCGTCGCGAAACGAAAAATCCAGGGCAGTTCCTCCTGCTCGACGCCTATCGCCGCATAGAAGGCGGGCGGAGGCCGGCGGTCGAGGATCGCGGCCTTTTGTCTCCTAATCTGCCGACGGTCTTCGGCTGTCAGCCGCATGAGCTGCTCTCCCTCATGAAACAGGCGAACTTTGTCCGAGTAATAGATTTCGACCGTGCCCGCGTCATAAACATCCGAGTTGGGGAAGGCGAAGAGGAGAGTCTTGCCCGCGAAACTGCGAAGGTGACGCAGAACGATATCCCACGCAATGTCTTCATGAACGATTGGCACGACATGCAATGCGGACCCCAGTGCTTCCATCATCAAACGGTCGATCACCGCGATCCCGATCGCGCTGAAACGCTCGCCATATCCGAGGCAGAAGCCGACATGAAACGTCCGTTCGCCGACCACCGCTCGAAACACACGCAGGGAAAC
>JBOHJV010000227.1:0-3636 GCA_050728695.1 Methylocella sp.
GGCAAAACGACCGTCGCGCGCCTTCTTGCCCACGAAACGAAGCTCGCCTTCGTCCAGATTTCGGCGATTTTTTCCGGCGTCGCCGAGCTCAAAAAGGTTTTCGAGGACGCGCGGGGCCGTCGCAAGGCAGGCCAAGGAACCCTGCTTTTCGTCGACGAAGTGCATCGCTTCAACCGGGCGCAACAGGATAGCTTCCTGCCGGTGATGGAAGATGGCACCGTCACCTTGATCGGCGCGACGACCGAAAATCCAAGCTTCGAGCTCAACGCTTCCTTGTTGTCGCGCGCGAGGGTGATGATCTTCCATGCCCTTGAGGCGGCGGCGATCGAAAAGCTTCTCTCCCGCGCGGAAACCTGCGAGGGGCTTGCCCTGCCGCTCGATCCCGATGCCCGCTTGAGCCTGGTAGGGATGGCCGATGGCGATGGCCGCGCGGCGTTGAGCCTCGCCGAAGAGGCGTGGCGCGCCGCCAAGCCGGGGGAAATCTTCGATTCCGCCGCGCTGGTTTCGATCGTCCAGCGGCGCGCGCCGATCTACGATAAGGCGCGGGAGGGCCATTACAATTTAATTAGCGCGCTGCATAAATCCGTGCGTGGATCGGACCCGGACGCGGCTCTCTACTATCTCGCGCGGATGCTCGATGCCGGCGAAGAACCTCTGTTCATCGCGCGAAGGGTGGTGCGCATGGCGGTCGAGGATATCGGCCTTGCCGACCCACAAGCGCTCGTTGTCGCCATTGCCGCCAAGGACGCTTACGATTTTCTAGGCTCTCCCGAAGGCGAGCTTGCGATCGCCAATGCGGTGCTCTATGCCGCGACCGCGCCGAAGTCGAATGCGGCGTACGCGGCGTTCAAGGCCGCGGCGCGGCTTGCCAAGGACCGCGGCTCTTTAATGCCGCCCAAAATCATTCTCAACGCGCCGACGAAGCTCATGCGAGAGGAAGGCTATGGCGCGAATTATGCCTACGATCACGACCAGCCGGACGGATTTTCGGGCCAAGATTACTGGCCTGAGGCGCTCGGGCGGCAGACGCTCTATCGGCCGGTTGGCCGCGGCTTCGAGCAAGATCTGCGCGCGCGGCTCGACCATTGGGCCAAGCTCCGCAAACAAAGGAGCAATAGGGATTGACGCGGCGGGTTGCGCTTCCCATCCGCCGGTCTGGCGACAATTATATAAAGCAACGCCGCGTGAGCCCAACGGCATGATCGATGGCAATCACCCGCGTGTATCGCGATGCGATGATCTACCGGCGAGATGTGAGTTCCTTCTCCGACGCCAACCCAGATCGGCGTGCCGGCGGCCTGACCGGGAAGCTCGGTGATATCGACGATCGCGGCGCGAGATTAGAAGATGAGATCTAGAGGCGCCGGCGGACACAGATATTGCGCGTTGACGGGCCGGAAGGTACGTGATTATTGGCGCCGTCCCTCCTGATCGCGCGATAAACTCTTGGACCATGCGTGATCGTGAAGCCGGTTTTTGTCGCGAAAATCTTGCTCGAGAGACTATGCCTTGCCGGCTGACCACCGCGGAAGGCGATTCTCGCGTTGCCCCGTGTCCAGGATTTTTTTTGATGGCGAACACCCATTCGGCCAAGAAGGCGATCCGTAAAATTGAGCGCCGCGCCGCCGTCAATCGGTCGCGCCGCAGCCAAATGCGCACCTATGTCCGCAAGGTCGAGGAGGCGATCGCCGCGGGCGACCCCGGCGCGGCGGCCGCCGCTCTGCGGGCCGCCCAGCCGTTGGTCATGCGCGCGGCGCAAAAGGGAATCGTGCATTCCAAAGCGGCGGCGCGAAAGGTCTCTCGGCTCAGCCGACGGGTGAATGCGATAAGCAAAAAAAACTGACCAAATTGTACGTTGTGTGCAAAATTGTACAGCGCTCGAATCTCGATTGACGTATCACGGAGGCGTTCATTTTGCGGCCTCCGCGGGGCAGCCTTTTTGTTTGGTTGCGCGGCTGAAAAAACGAACGCGCATGCTCGTTTTTTTCCGCTCGCGCTCCGCCCATTTATTTTCCATGCGAACCAATGGCTTGCCTTTAAAGCCGCGCGGCGGGCCCCGGCGACACGGGTTATCCCGCGACGCGCCTCGCGCCGGGGACTTTTATTTGCAACCGTCCCAAGCGGCTTCCTCGCCCTTTTTTTGCGTTTGGTGGACCCGCGCGAAATCAGGCGGTTACGCGCTGGCCCGGATCACGGGCCTTCTTGTTTGATTAACGAAACCGTCGCCTAATCGTTAAATCGCGGTTGCGGATTCCTTAAACGGCGCTTGCGGACCGTCGAGCCTTTGCTAAATTCAAATCGCGGTTTGGAATTGGCTTGCGCCAGAGTTCGCGAGGGTTCCTATGAGTTTTCGGCGTGCTTCGTGGGCCTGGCGTATAAAAGCGCAGGGTTGCCTTGTGCAAGAGTTAGGTCCGCACAATCACCCAGCATAGACCATACGCTCTGCCGAGACTTTACGTAGATGTTGGTTTGTTGGTCTCGAGAGTGCTGCTTTCGGAATTCGATGCTTTCTTTGGGTGTAACCTAAACAAGCTCCGCAGGCACAAATGCGGAGCTAAGGGGGGTGTATGACCGCAGTGGCTTTTGTTCGGAAGAGGCATTTCAAGCTTCGCCAAGCGGCCGGGAAGGTACTGGCCGAGCCTCTTTGGAAGGCGAATCGGGCTTCAGCGCGGCGCCGCCGACGCCGGCGCGATTAGTTTCGCAACCATCCCGTTTTCACGCTCGTCATCACATCTTTGGCGCCGGCGGTTGCACGGCCGCCGTTGCCTTGCCTCGATGCCCAGGAAACCAGACCGATGCCAGATTTGCGCAGACTTATTTCCGATCCAACGGACCTTGGCGAAGCGGCCCTCTCACGCGGCGGCGCGGGCAACGGCGAAGCGTGGATGCGAATCCGCCGCCGGCTGCGCGTGGACCTCGGAGAAGAAGTTTTCTCTTCCTGGTTCGGGTGCCTCGAACTCGATGCGCTTTCAAACGAGGACGTCTATCTCTCGGTGCCGACAAAATTTTTGAAGAGCTGGATTCAATCGCACTATGTGGACAGGATTCGTCCGGCGTTGGTTAGCGAATTTCCCGCGATCAAGCATGTGTCGATCAATGTTCGTTCCTCGACCCGGCCTGTTACCGCCTGCGGCCCTGGCGGCCTCCCCGATCTCGGCTCCGGCGCCGGCTCCGATTCGAGCCGGGGCCGGAGCATAGCGTCATTTGCAACGAACCCGCCGATCGGGCCTTCCGGCGCGATAACGTCATCTTCGAAAATAGCGCCTGTGGCGGAGTCGTGCGAGGTCGAGTTGCTGACTGGTTCACCGTTGGACCGACGCTTAAATTTCGCGAATTTCCTAGTCGGCGGGTCCAATCAGCTGGCCCACTCGGAGGCGCAAAGGATCGCCCGTTCGGGACCGGAGGACCCGCTTTTATACAATCCGCTCTATCTCCATGCCTCGGTTGGATTGGGGAAGACCCATCTTCTCCAAGCCGTCGCGCATGCCGCCACCGGGGCCAAGCGACGAGTTATCTATCTCACCGCGGAGCGATTCATGTATGGTTTCGTCGCCGCCCTCAAGGCGCAGACGGCGATCGCTTTCAAGGAAAGGCTGCGGGCCATCGATGTTCTCGTGATCGACGACATTCAATTCC
>JBOHJV010000228.1:0-3610 GCA_050728695.1 Methylocella sp.
GCTTCTGCCGCATCAAAGATTTCCGAGCGATCGCAACCCGCTATGATAAGCTCGCCCGCAACTTCCTCGCCGCCGTCTGCATCGTCACCGCCCTCTGCTTCTGGATCAATTGAGTCCACACCCTAAGGATGTGGGCGCGGGCTTTAAACAGCTGAGGCCGAAATGGAAAAATTCACCTCTGTCACCGGCGTCGCGGCGCCGCTCGAAATGACCAATGTCGACACCGACATGATCATCCCGAAACAATACCTGAAGACGATCAAGCGCACCGGCTTGGGCCGCGGGCTTTTCGCCGAACTCCGCTATCGCGAGGACGGAACCGAAAATCCCGAGTTCGTCTTGAACAAGCCTTCCTATCGCAACGCCAAAATTCTTGTCGTGGAAGATAATTTCGGGTGCGGTTCCTCGCGCGAGCATGCCGTCTGGGCGCTCCTCGACTTTGGAATCTCCTGCGTCATCTCGACGAGTTTTGCCGATATTTTCTATAACAACTGCTTCAAGAACGGTATTTTACCCGTCATTGTTTCGCGAGAAAACCTCGCCAAGCTCATGGATGACGCCAAGCGTGGCGCCAATGCGACGCTCTCGGTCGATCTCGAAGCCCAGGAAATTCGCGGCCCAGACGGCGGCGGCGTCACCTTCGATATCGACCCTTTCCGCAAACATTGCCTCTCGAACGGGCTCGACGATATCGGCCTGACCCTGCAAAAGACCGCGAAAATTGAAGCTTTCGAGGCGAAGGCGGCGGCGGAACGCGGCTGGCTCTGACCTTTCGAAAAAAGGAATGGCGCCAAGCGGCGACCAATGCTAAATAAGGGAGAGGACGGTCTCGACGACTGTTCATGGTAGGGAAACGTTTGCGCCTAGCGTATGGCAACGCTTGAGATGGAGCATAGATTAACATGACTTGGACGACTCCCGTTATCATCGAAATCTGCATCGGCATGGAAGTGACGAGCTATCTTTCCGCCGAGTTCTGACGGCCCAGGCTCGCCGCTTCGTTAAAATTTTATATTGGCGCGCGCCGTGCGAATTCTCGTCTTGGGCTCGGCGGCGGGCGGGGGCTTTCCTCAATGGAACTGTCTCTGCCCGGTTTGCCAGCTTGCCTGGCGCGGCGATGAGCGCGTCAAGCCCCGCAGCCAATCAAGCCTCGCCGTCAGCGCCGATGGCAAGAGGTGGTTGCTTCTGAATGCGTCGCCGGATCTCCGAAGCCAAATCATTGCTTCGCCGTGCTTGCACCCGCGCGGCGGGAAAAGGCATTCGCCGATCGCGGCCGTCTTCGTCACCAATGCCGACGTCGATCATCTCGCCGGGCTTTTGACCCTCCGCGAACAACAGCCTTTCATGCTGTTTGGAAGCCGCGCAACGTTGGCGCAGGTGAAAGCGGGAATTTTTGCCGTTTTGAATAAGGATCTCGTCGATAGGCGCGCAGTTGCGCTCGATACGCCCGCGGACACCGGCCTCGGCATCTTCGTCACACCATTCGCGGTGCCGGGAAAAGTTCCTCTTTATCTCGAAGGCGAGAATGTCGCGGTCGGCGTCGAGAGCGAGGCGACCGTCGGGGTCGAGCTTAGCGACGGCGCCAAGAGCTTTTTCTACGTGCCGGGCTGCGCCGAGATCAGCGAAGGCGTCATAAGGAGGCTAGCAGGGGCCGCGCTCGTTTTCTTCGACGGCACCACTTTCACGGACGACGAGATGGTAAGTCTCGGCTTGTCCAAGAAGACCGCCTGGCGCATGGGCCATGTGGCGATGAGCGGCGAAAGCGGCTCGCTGGAGCGGCTCGCGTCTTGCGGGATCGGCCGGAAGATATACGTTCATATCAACAATACGAACCCGGTCCTGATTGAGGATTCGCCGCAACGCGCGGCCGTCGAGCGCGCCGGCTGGGACGTAGCCTTCGACGGCATGGAGATCTGCCTTTGAGCAGCCCGAAACCGGTTCTGACCAGCGAGGAACTTGAAGCCCGGTTGCGCCAAACCGGGGCGGAGCGCTATCATCATACGCACCGGTTTCACCGCCGCCTGCACAATGGTCAATGCACCTATGAAGAAGTGCAGGCCTGGGCGCTCAATCGCTACTATTACCAGGCGATGATCCCAATCAAGGATGCGACGATCCTGACAAGGATGCCGGATGTCCGGGACCGCCGGGATTGGCGCAAACGCATCGAGGACCACGACGGCCGCGAGGATGGCGACGGCGGCATCGAGCGCTGGCTGAAGCTCACGGATAGCCTGGGCTTGTCGCGCGAGTATGTGACCTCGACGCAAGGCATATTGCCGGGCACGCGTTTCGCCGTCGACGCCTATGTCGAATTCTGCCGCGCGCGGAGCCTGCTTGAGGCGATCGCCTCGTCCCTCACGGAATTGTTTTCGCCCGCCATTATCAACGAGCGGGTCGCGGGCATGCTTGCCCATTATGATTTCGTCAGCAAGGACACGCTCGCGTATTTTTCGCAGCGTCCGGCGCAAGCCAAGCGCGACACCGAATTCGCCCTCGATTACGTGAAGCAAAACGCCGCGACACGCGCCGAGCAGGATGCCGTCCTCGCCGCCCTCGAATTCAAGTGTGCGGTGCTATGGGCGCAGCTCGACGCCCTTTGGAGCGCTTATGTCGAGCGCGCCGTCCCGCCTGGAGCCTGGATGCCGGGATCCGGGGCCGCACATGGTCAAGCGGCATGATGCGAGAAAGCCACCAAGACATCGTGTGGAAACCGCGCCTGGCGCGCGGCGTGAGGTTGAAATACGACGAGACGCGGGGCGAATGGCTGCTGCTTGCGCCCGAGCGCGTGATCAAGGCCGACGCCATCGCGGTCGAGATTTTAAAGCGCTGCGACGGAACCGCCACCTTTAGCTCAATCGTCGACGATCTTGCTACTCAGTTTTCCACCGGCCGCGCGAGGGTCGAGGCGGATGTGCGAGCGTTGCTGGAAGAGCTCGCGGCCAAGCGAGTGGTGGAGCTATGACCGCCTCGCCAGGGAAACCTGCCGCGCCGGTCGCGCTTCTCGCCGAGCTGACGCATCGCTGTCCTCTCGGCTGCCCCTATTGCTCCAATCCGCTCGCGCTCGACGCGCGGGCCGAAGAACTCGACACTCCTGTCTGGAAACAAGTTTTATCGCAAGCCGCGGCGCTTGGCGTTCTGCATGCGCATCTTTCCGGCGGCGAACCGGCGGCGCGGCGCGATCTCGCCGAGATCGTCGCGCATTGCGCGAAAGCAGGCCTTTACACCAATCTCATCACCTCCGGGATCGGACTCACCCAGGATCGTATCAAGGAACTCGCTAGAGCCGGGCTCGACCACGCCCAGCTTTCGATTCAGGATTCCGACGCGTCATCGGCCGACGCGATTGCTGGCTACGAAGGCGCCTTCGCGCGCAAGCAGGCGGTCGCGGAATGGATCACGGAGGCCGGCCTGCCGCTCACCGTGAACGCCGTGATCCACCGCGCCAATATTTTCCGCGCGGGAAAAATGGTGAGGCTCGCGGTCGCGCTCGGCGCCAGTAGGGTCGAAATCGCGCATACCCAATATTACGGCTGGGCGCTCGCCAATCGTGCCGCGCTCATGCCTTCGCGGGCCGAGGCGGAGGCAGCAATCGCCGAAGTCGACGCGC
>JBOHJV010000229.1:0-3546 GCA_050728695.1 Methylocella sp.
TGGAGGCTGCAGTGCGGTTCGAAGAGCAGCTGAGCCCGGACGATCTTCTCGTGGAGGTCCAGCGGCTCGGGCTGCGCACACCGTCCGAGTCCACCGCTATGATCCGCACAGACCGGGATGCCCGTTAAGGTCGTCGACGCCTCGGCGATTGCCGCGCTGATGTTTGGCGAGCCGGAAGCCGGCGAAGCGGCCGCCCACCTGCGGGGTGCCGCACTCGTGGCCCCGGCGCTCTTGCCGTTCGAAATCGCTAGCGTGTGCGTCAAGAAGCTCGCGCGGCATCCTGAGCAACGGGAATTGCTGCTTGCAGCCTCCCGTTTGTACAAACGCCTCGAAATCGCGCAGCACGAAGTGGACCTTCGAGGCGTCGTCGAGCTGGCGCAACAATCAGGCCTCAGCGCCTACGACGCGAGTTATCTTTGGCTAGCGCGCCATCTGCGAGCGGAGCTTGTAACGCTGGATGCGCGGCTGGCGCGGGCCAGCGCCCGGATATGACGCACGCCGGCGCAAGAGAACCCAAAAAATGGACAGCCAAAACGAAATCCTAATCCACCCTTCCGCTTGCGCCAAATCCCGGCTTCGTACCGCGCCGGGTTTGCTTGGGCCAAGGCCTCGGTGCTATAGCCTCCCAAGCTAACCCAGGAAAAGCTTATGCCCGTCGATTCCGCGACCGTGCGGCGCATCGCGCATCTCGCGCGGATCAAGGTCAGCGGGGCCGATGTGCCGCACCTCCAAGGCGAGCTCAACGGCATCCTCGCCTTCGTCGAGGAGTTGGCGTCCGTCGACGTCGAAGGCGTCGAGCCGATGACGTCGGTGATCCCGATGCCGATGAAAAAGCGCGCTGACGTCGTGACGGACGGCTCCATCCCAGAAAAGATCGTCGCCAACGCGCCCGTCTCCGACGATCATTTTTTTGTCGTCCCCAAGGTCGTGGAGTGAGCGGGACAATGACCGGTCTCACCGAGCTGACGCTCGCCCGCGCGAGGGACGGTCTTAAGCAAAAGCAATTCTCGGCCGTCGAACTCGCGCAGGCGCATATCGCCGCAATCGAAAAAGCCCGCGCGTTAAATGCTTTCATCGTCGAGACGCCGGAGAAGGCGCTTGCGATGGCGCGCCAAGCCGACGCGCGGATCGGCAAGGGAGACGCCGGGCCGCTCGAAGGCATTCCGCTCGGCGTCAAGGATCTCTATTGCACCGAGGGCGTGCAGACCACGGCGGCCAGCCATATTTTGGAAGGTTTTGTGCCGCCCTACGAATCGACCGTCACCGCCAATCTCTGGCGCGATGGCGCGGCGATGCTCGGCAAACTCAATCTCGACGAATTCGCGATGGGCTCGTCGAACGAGACCTCTTATTTCGGCCCCGTGATCTCGCCCTGGCGGCGGCGGGGCTCGAATACCCGGCTCGTGCCCGGCGGCTCGTCGGGAGGCTCGGCGGCGGCGGTCGCCGCGCGGCTGTGTTTGGGCGCGACGGCGACCGACACCGGCGGCTCGATCCGCCAGCCCGCGGCGTTTACCGGAACCGTTGGCATCAAGCCGACCTATGGGCGCTGCTCGCGCTTCGGCATCGTCGCCTTCGCGTCCTCGCTCGATCAAGCGGGGCCCATCGCGCGGACGGTGCTCGACGCCGCGATCCTGCTGCGCTCGATGGCGGGCCACGACCCTAAGGACACGACGTCCGCCGATGTTCCGGTGCCGGATTTCGAGGCTGCGGTGGGGCGCGGCGTCAAGGGCCTAAAAATCGGAATCCCGAAAGAATACCGCCGCGCGGGCATGCCGGCCGAAATCGAAAACCTTTGGGCGCAAGGCGTCGCATGGTTGAAGGCGGCGGGCGCGAAAATAGCCGAAATCTCGCTGCCGCACACGCGCTATGCCTTGCCTGCTTATTATATTGTGGCGCCAGCCGAGGCCTCCTCGAATCTCGCCCGCTACGATGGCGTGCGCTACGGGCTTCGAGTGCAAGGCAAAGACATCGTCGACATGTATGAAAGAACGCGGGCGGCGGGCTTTGGCAAGGAGGTCAGACGGCGGATCATGATTGGCACTTATGTGCTGTCCGCCGGATATTACGACGCCTATTATGTCCGGGCGCAAAAGATCAGAACTCTCATCAAGCGCGATTTCGAAACTGCTTTTGCAAGCGGCATCGACGCGATCCTGACTCCTGCGACTCCGTCCGCCGCCTTCGGCCTCGGCGAAAAGGGTTCTGCCGATCCAGTCGAAATGTATCTCAACGATATCTTTACCGTCACCGTGAACATGGCGGGCCTGCCGGGCATTTCGGTTCCGGCCGGAATTTCCACCGAGGACTTGCCCTTGGGGCTGCAAGTGATCGGCCGCGCGTTTGACGAGGAGACGTTATTCGCGGTGGCGCATGTGATCGAACAATCGGCGCCAAGGATCGCGCCGCCGGAGAAATGGTGGGCGTGACCGCGCCCTTCGCCGTGCGAAACGCACCGGCCGCGCGGGCTGTTCAGGCGTCCTCGCCGGTCAAATTGACTTTTCGAGGCGGCCCCATCAGCGCCGGCTGGAACAAGATCGCCGCCGCCAACGTGCAGACGAGCGACAAGGCAAGCAGCTTGCCCATGCTGGAGGTGCCCGGATGCTTGGAGAGCCAAAGGCTGCCGAACGCGGTCGCGGTGGTCATCGCGCTGAAAAAGACCGCGCGCGTCAGACTCGATTGCAAAAGATTCGTGGTCCCCGCCCGCCACGCCATCACGAAATAAATCTTGAAGGCGACCCCGAGACCGAGGAGGAGGGGCAGCGCGATGATGTTCGCAAAATTCAACGGCAGGCCGATCACGACCGTGATTTCGAGCGTGACGGCGCCGGCAAGCACTAAGGGAACCAGAGTCAACAGCACGTCGGTCACTCTCCGCAGCACAATGAAGAGAAGCACGCTGATCGAAATCAGCGCCCAAAGCCCCGCCTCGATGAACGCCCGGACAACCGTATCGCCGGATTCTTGAACGGCGATGGGTTCGCCCATGGCGTTGGGGTCGACCGTGCGGACCGCCTTGGCAAACCGGAGGAGAGTGTCGTTATCGTTTGAATTGCCCGCGGGGGCGACCTCGATGCGGGCGCGGCCGTCGGCGCTTACCCAGTTGCGGGCCAAATCGGGAGGAATGGAAGCAACGGTTACTTTCTGGGCGGCGAGCGAAGCCCGCAGCAAATCGAGCATCGTATCGAGGCTTGGAATCAAGGCTTCGCGCGCCGCGTCGCGTATTTGCGGCGGCGCCTCGGCCATTTTGTGAAGGAGGCTGGCCAGGCGGCGAGCATCGTCGGCGCCCTTGCCGGCCACGCCGCTGGCCGTCGCGGCGAAGGCAGCGGCGGCGCGCTCCATGGCCTCCACGTCTTCGGCGTCGGTCGGAGGCTCCTTCTCGCGCGCGGGATCGAGCAAGGGCGTCAAGGACTTGGCGAGAGGCGCGATGATCGCGAGCTTTTCGTCTTGATCCTGGGGAATGAAACTATCGAGGCTCGTCACCCGGGCGACTTCCGGCAATTGTTGCAAACGCGCGATCAGCGGCGGGGCGCCAGTGAGAGAAGGAGC
>JBOHJV010000230.1:0-3544 GCA_050728695.1 Methylocella sp.
ACTGCTTGATGCGGAACTGCTTGATGCGGTAAAGTGCTGGGGAAACTTTGACTATCTTGCCGGCGTCCTGACACCCTGCCGGAAAGATCAAACGACAAAAGGCGCCGCCGCCGCGAAAGCTAAGCGTCACGGGCGCCGCGCACCACAGTGTCGGGAGGAAATTCATGCGCAAGTTCCTGCTTCTGTTCCTTGTTGGCGCCGCCGCGCTTCTCGGCCCTGGCGCCAGCTTCGCCAACGACGAATTGATCCGGCTCTCGAAAGACCCCAAGCAATGGGCGATGCCGACCGGCGACTACGCCAATCAGCGTTTCTCGAAGCTCGATCAGATCAATTCCAACAACGTCAAGCGTCTTGTTCCGGCGTGGAGCTTCTCGACCGGGGTTCTGCGCGGTCACGAGGGGGGGCCCTTGGTGATCGGCAGCGTCATGTACTTGAGCACGCCGTTCCCGAACATCGTCTACGCGCTCGACTTGAATCACGACGGCGAGATCCTCTGGAAATATGAACCCAAGCAAGATCCCAATGTCATCCCGGTGATGTGTTGCGATACCGTCACGCGCGGCGTGGCCTATGGCGACGGCAAGATTTTCCTGTATCAAGCCGACACGACGCTGGTCGCGCTCAAGGCGGAAACCGGGGCGGTTGTTTGGTCGGTGAAGAACGGCGATCCCGCCAAGGGCGAGACCGGCACCTCGGCGCCGCAAGTCGTCAAGGACAAGGTCCTCGTCGGCATTTCGGGGGGGGAATTCGGCGTTCGCGGCTCGCTTACCGCTTACGATCTCAAGACCGGCAAGCGGGTTTGGCGCGGCTATTCGATGGGCCCCGATTCCGACACCCTGATCGATCCGGTGCATACAACCAGCCTCGGCAAGCCGGTCGGCCCGGATTCGGGAACCAACACCTGGAAAGGCGATCAATGGAAGATCGGCGGCGGCACCACCTGGGGCTGGTATGCCTTCGATCCGGAATTGAACCTCGTCTATTACGGTTCTGGCAACCCCTCGACCTGGAATCCGAAGCAGAGGCCGGGCGACAACCGCTGGTCGATGACGGTCTGGGCGCGCGACGCGGATACCGGCGTCGCCAAATGGGTCTACCAGCTGACGCCGCATGATGAATGGGATTACGACGCCATCAACGAGATGATCCTGGCCAACCAGGAAATGCGCAAGGTCTTGGTGCATTTCGATCGCAACGGCTTCGGCTATACGATCGACCGCGAAACCGGCGAGCCGCTGGTCGCGGAGAAATTCGATCCGGCGGTCAACTGGGCAACCAAGGTCGATCTTGACAAAAGCTCCAAGACCTATGGACGCCCCCTGGTCGTGAAGAAATATTCGACCGAGCAAAATGGCGAGGACGTGAACTCGCAGGGGATCTGCCCGGCGGCGCTGGGTTCGAAGGACGAGCAGCCGGCCGCCTATTCGCCCGACACGGATCTCTTCTATATTCCGGCCAATCACGTCTGCATGGATTATGAGCCCTTCCACGTGAGCTACACGGCCGGGCAGCCCTATGTCGGGGCGACCTTGTCGATGTACCCGCCGCCGGGCGAGTCCAACATGGGCAATTTCACCGCCTGGGACGCCAGGACCGGCAAGATCGTCTGGCAGAAAAAAGAACTCTTCTCGGTCTGGTCGGGGGCGCTGGCGACCGCCGGGAACTTGGTCTTCTACGGCACGCTCGAAGGCTATCTGAAAGCGGTGGACGCAAAAACCGGCGACGAGCTCTACAAGTTCAAGACGCCTTCCGGCATCATCGGCAACATCACGACCTACGAGCACAACGGCAGGCAATATGTCGCGGTGCTTTCCGGGGTCGGCGGCTGGGCGGGCATCGGTCTCGCGGCCGGCTTGACCAAGCCGACCGAAGGCCTTGGCGCGGTCGGCGGCTATGCCTCGCTCGCCAAATACACCGCGCTCGGCGGTCAGTTGACGGTTTTTGCCCTGCCGCCGTCGTTCTAGCTTCCGGCATGGCCAAACGCGAGACGCCCGGCGCGCAATCGGCGCCGGGCGTTTCACCTAGAGCATGCCGCGAAAAAGTTGCTCGGCTTTTTCGCGTTTGACATGCTCCAACTCCTTGAATTCGAGCGCTTCCTTTTCGATCACGCAATTCCGCGTGCAGGGCGAGCGCTCGACGGCGCATACTTTCTCGAACAAGGATGGTCGCGTGCAAATCAGCCCTCTGGCGCGGGTCTTTTCCCTCGCCTTATTTTTCGCGTTCGGGACCGCGGCGATGGCCGAGGCCCCGGGCGATCCCAAAGCGGTGAAGCAGGATGACAAAGGCAAATATCTCGATGCCAAAGGCGACCCGACTTTCAACATCAAGCCGGACGGAACGGTCGATTGGTATAGCTATTCCGGAAACCGCCGCTACGGCGATTGCTATGTCTGTCACGGTCCCGGCGGGGAAGGCTCGACCTATGCGCCGGCTCTGACGGAGTCTCTGAAAAGACTGAACTATGCGGAATTCTACGGGATTGTCGTGGGCGGCAAGCAGGATCTTGGCGCCGGTCAAAACAAGGTCATGCCGGCGTTCGGCGACAACAAAAATGTCATGTGCTACATCGACGATATTTATGTTTATCTCCGCGCCCGATCCGCCGGTGCATTAGGCCGCGAAAAGCCGGAAAAACACGAACCGAAGCCAACGGCGGCGGCCGCGGCGGAGAAGGCCTGCATGGGCGAGGACCCGTAAAACCCATGCCTGACCTCGCCGCCATCATGGCGTTTGCTCTCATTTTTCCGGCGTTTTCCGGCGCGGCCGCCGTGGCGCAAACCTTGGAGGCGGGTTCGATCGAGCTTGTCGATCCGAAGGTCTTGCGGGTCTGCGCCGACCCCCGAAATCTGCCTTTCTCGAATGCGGCCGGCGAGGGGTTCGAGAACAAGATCGCCGCGCTTCTCGCGCAAAAGCTCGGCAAGACGCTCGCCTATGAGTATTACCCCGGCGCCACCGGCTTCGTGCGCAACACGCTGAATGCCCATCGCTGCGACTTAATCATGGGGATGCCGCAGGGAGACGATATCGTGCAAGGAACAAATCCCTATTACCGGACAAGTTATGCCCTCGTTTCGAAGCAGGGAGCCGGTCTCGAAACGATCGAAAGCCTGGAAGATCCGCGGTTGCAAGGAAAGCGCATCGGCATCGTGGCCGGCACGCCTCCTTCGACCAATCTCGCGGTCAATGGGCTCTTGGAGAACGCCAAATCCTATCCGCTCGTGGTCGACACGCGGTTCGACGCGCCGGCCGCGCTGATGATCGGCGATCTCGAGGCCGGCCGCATCGATGTTGCCATCCTTTGGGGCCCGATCGCCGGCTATCTCGCGAGGCGCGCCAAAATCCCGATGCAGGTCACGGCCCTTGTCAAGGAAACGTCCGGACCGCGCATGATCTATCGGATCGGCATGGGGGTGCGCCATTCCGATCAGGACTGGAAACGCCGCTTGAACACGCTGATCGCCGGGAACCAGGCCGAGATCACCAAGATTTTGGCATCCTACGGCGTGCCTCTACTCGACGAGAACAACGCCCCTCTCGCCGGTCA
>JBOHJV010000231.1:0-3455 GCA_050728695.1 Methylocella sp.
TCGATGATCTCGCGATTGCCAGCCATCGCGCCTTGGGTCGCGAAAGCCACCGCCAAAATCATCGCGCTAAGCACAAGGACGAAGATCACCGCGGCGGCGAAGACGACGCTCTTCGCCATGATCGCGAGACGTTCTAACCAGACGCGATGGTCGTCGATAGTCGTGCCGGGAATGGCGGCGGAGAGCCTTTTGCGCAGAACGGAGATATCCAGGCGTTCGTCTTTGTCGAGGGTGACGACGATGAGGCGCGGCACCGGCAACTCTGAAAGATCGAGACCGGAACCGAGCCACGGCTGCAAGAGCTCCTCGGATTGCGACTTGGTATAGGCGCGGACCGCCGCAACCCCCGGCATCGCGCGGGCAAGTTCGACGGCTTTTGCTGAATCGGCGTCGAGGTCGCGGCCTGCCGTTGGGCGGATTTGAATTGTCATTTCACGGGCGACCTCGTCCTGCCAGCCGCGCGATGCGTCGCTTATCAGAATTGCCGCGCCGGCGGTGAGCGAGGCAAGAAAAGTCATGATGGCGACGACCGTTACAAGCGCGCGCCCGGCGATGGAAGTTTCGGGGACAAGCGCCATCTCGCTCTTCATGCCGCGTCCGAGGCCAAGCCTTATGGAACCGCGCGAATTCACTTGCCGCCTGCTTCCCGCCGCCGCTTGGGCTCGCCCGTCAATACCAGCGCAACCCTCGCCCCATCGCATGGGGCGCGAAAGGCTTGGCAATCATTACGCGGCGATGTCTTCCGCCAAACCACGCTTCGAAACTTGCCGCGCCGGAATAACTGCCCGAAGCTCTTTGGCGAGAAGATCCACGCAAAATTCTCAATCGTTGGCACGCAAGCAATTCTCGGAACGCGGGAGGCGGGATTTGCTGCGGCCTTCGCGCGGTTGCGAATGAGGGACATTTTGGCAGCGCCGCACTTGAGGCAGTGGACCGAACGGCGTCAATCCGCGCAGCCAGCGCTTCGTACACCGCCGCTGGCTTGAACGGCATGACCGTCCGTGACTATTGGAAAAACGCTTGCAAGGCACTTATAACCTTGACAAAGCAGAAAAATTGGCGTAGATTCCTGGGCATAGGAGTTAGCTATGTCCGCCAATCTGCAAAACCCAATCTTCACTGACGAAACAAAAGCCCGCGAATGGCTTGAGACGCGGATTTGGCCGAACGGTCCGACATGCCCTCATTGCGGCAATGCCAATCAAAAACGCTTAACATCGATGCACGGGAAGGTCCATCGCGCGGGCCTTTATCAGTGCAATGAACCTGAGTGCCGCGAACAATTCACGGTGACCGTCGGCACCATATTCGAGCGCTCGAAAATTCCGCTCACAAAATGGGTCGCGGCTCTTTTCCTTCTTTCCTCTTCAAAGAAGGGAATGAGCTCACACCAAATACACCGCATGTTGGGTATCAGCTACAAGTCAACTTGGTTCATGATGCATCGCTTGCGCGAGGCTATGCGCGCCGGTGATCCGCCGCCCATGGGAGGCTCCGGTAGCGTGGTCGAAGTAGATGAAACTTTCATCGGCCGTCAAGAAGGCCAGCCAATGCGCCACGCCGGGTGGGGCCACAAGAACGCTGTCATGACGCTTGTAGAACGCGGCGGTTCGGCGCGCAGCTTCCACGTTGAGAGCACCCGCCGCGCGGACGTCGAAGGTATCATGCGCGCCAACATCCACAAGGAGTCGCGCCTAATGACCGATGAAGCGCGCCATTACACGGCGATCGGCAAAGAGTTTGCAAGTCATGAAAGCGTGCGCCACGGCGAAGACGAATATGTTCGCGGCGATGTGCATACCAACACCGTCGAAAATTTCTACAGCGTCTTCAAGCGCGGCATGAAAGGCGTCTATCAGCACTGCGGCGAGCGCCACTTGCATCGCTATGTTGGCGAGTTCGATTTCCGCTATTCGAACCGCGCGGCGCTTGGCGTTGACGATATGGCGCACGCCGAGAAATTGGCGAAAGGCATTGTTGGAAAGCGCCTTACTTATCGGCGGCCTTACAAAGTCAGTGAAACCGCGTCGTTTTAAGAAACAGGCTCGCGCCTTTCTGCGCTGGCGCAAGAGAAGATATTGAAAGCTTGACAGAATGGCAGATGAGACGCAACCACCACCGAAACCGCCACCGCCGCTACCGACTCCCCCGCCACCGACGCCTCAACCAGAGCGCCCATTTAAGAAGGGAGCCTAAATGAGGGTAGCAACGGAACAACAAAGAACGCGAGCGCGCCAACGACCGGAGAGGCAAATGCGATCCACAATGCCCGCCTTACGAGCTTGGACCCCATTTCCAGTAGTTCTCCATTCTTGGCTATTGACTGTGCATACCTATTTCCTGTTGCATCCAACATTTCAGTTTCATCGCGCCACTTCCCGTTAGCCCAGCACCAATCTCTCAGACTATCCGGGCTTCCTCCACCCACGTAAAAGTCACGCGGCGCACCTGCAAAGGCCGCTGTAAAAGCAGCTAAAAAAAGCCCTATGGCCAAAATAGCTCCTCCAATGATCGCCCTTGTCATTGGATGCTCAGAAGCGATGTCCGTGAGAACCGCTGCGCCAACTGCCACAGATGACGCGCCGAAAATCCCGCACAGAGTGGTGGCTCGCAGGTCCGCTGCAGTAGCAAGGCTCATCATTGCCGACAATCTCACATCGCCTTGCCGCGCAATTTCGCGCGCTATCTCAACCGGCATCCAGCAAAGATTTTCGCCTTTCTCATCGCTCATTGTTTTCGCCCTAGTGAATTCGGCGGATTCTCTCCGGCCTGTCGGGAGCAGTTATGAATGTTAAAATTTGGCAGGAGGCAAGAAAATAGACGCGGGAAGAGTTTTTGAGATTAAGGAACAGTTAAGTCCGAGACTTCCCCTTGCGCACGCGCCCTTTTGAAGCCGGCCGATCTTTCGCCGGTCGATGTATCGGTTTACTCTTGATTACCGCGTCAACAGCGCGCTCGAATCGCTCCCAGGCATCCGGCCGCAACTCGGGTTCTGACTTTTGTCCCTTATCGCGGTTCATCTCTAACCTCCCGATTGCGAGGCGATTCTGCCATGGCAGAAAGTCCGGCGTTCAGCTCCTACGCAAAGATAATAGGAGAAATTGCTATTGGATGGAACAAACTTGAATTGCGATTGGACAGTTTGATTTTTCATTACCTTACGGTAGATAGCGAGGTTGCAGGCTTCATCCTCGGTGTCATAGGGAATGAAACGAAGGCCGAATTTGCCAAATTTTTAATCGAGAGATACGAGAAAAATCAAGAACTTAAATCATCAGGATTATTTTGTGTGTCTTTGTTGAACAGGTTAAGAGAAAATAGAAACATACTAGGTTCTGTACCCAATTGAATTGATTGCCAAGCTGTGATTCAAACTGCCCAGGAGGGCCCGAATCATGGCGGACAATTTCTGGTTGAACGATACCCAATGGGCACTGATCGCGCCACATCTGCCA
>JBOHJV010000232.1:0-3345 GCA_050728695.1 Methylocella sp.
TCCATTCCACAAATTTCCGAGACCTAACACGCGTCCATGGCAACCAACGCCAACGGGCGGAACGGCCCCGATCTCATTTGCGGCGACGTTCCCCCAGGTGCAGGCGGCGCTTGAGGCGCTTTCGAGTATCGGTCCGGGTAACATTGTCTGCTCCGGAGGACCGCTTCCCGGGGCGAGCGTGACAATCACCTTCGAGGGTAAGCTAGGCTTCGCGGCCCAGACCCTAATCTCAATCGATGCCAACAACTTGACTGGCGGCACCAACCCCGCGCCGACGGTGGTTCCCACCACCACGGGCGCTCCGGGCGTCAATGGCGCCGGGGGCGTCAATGAGGTCCAGACGCTATCAATCAGCGGCAACCCGACGGGAGGCACGTTCACATTGGCCTTTCACGGCTTAGTCGAAGAGCAGGGCCGCATCATCCGCTTCTTCGAGCAAGCCTTTGAATGGGAGCAAATGACCTATTTCTTCTATCCGTACTATTGGGGACGAAAACAAACTTGGTACGACAAGGTGCTCAAAGACAACGATGATCCATTGTTCGCAGACTTTCTCAACGCGGGTGAAGCAAGGGTAGTTATCCCGGTCCGACGCAGCTTCGAAAATGACCTTGGATACTTCTTGATGACCGGACAGTTATGGGGCGGCGCCGATCTGCCTGACATCTGCGACGCGGATTACCTGCCCATCACCGAAGAAATTAAAGAAAGCGCAAATGCGCCCGGGGATGAAAAACCCGAAGGCGATCCATGGGAGATCAGGCTGCCGACGACGCTAGTGAAATTGCGCGCGGACGGAAAAGCGCCGGCGTGGACGCGCCCCGATCCAAATAAATGGGAGTGGGTGCCCAAAACAATCGAGTGGGAGCCCCCGGTGAATGTACCTTAGCGAATGGATCGGGATCCCTAGGTGAGTAATTCGGGAGCACTTCCTCTCGTGCTCGCAGGGCCCATCCTCCGCAGGGTCGAAGAAACTCGCGTCTGCGTGTGGATCGCGACCAGCCACGCTGTTCGCGTCAAAGGCATGGTTTTCAATGCCGCCGCCACTGAACAGCTCGGGCAAGGGAAGATCGACACCCTCGCATTCGGAGATCTAGAAACGAGCCAACTGCATGTTGCTGTTGTGGAGATCAAACCGAAAGCAAAAGAATTCCTCGTCTTTTTCGACTTAGACAAGGCAACGCTTACCTCGGAGGCGACGAAGACCATTGCAGATGCTGCGAAGCGGGCGAAGGCGATCGGGGCCCAACCTATCAACGTGACCGGCCACACCGACCGGTCGGGTACGGAGCAGCATAATGCGAAACTATCAGTGCGTCGCGCCGAGGCAGTCAAAACTGAACTGGTGAAGCTCGGTATTTCAGCGACGGCCATCGTCGTTGAGGGCAAGGGCGAACAGGATCCGCTCGTGCCGACTCCCGACGGCGTGGCCGAGGCGCGGAATCGGCGGGCCTCGATCGCCATACCGCTCGACAAATTTCCAACCGGCACACTGCTCAGTTACGATCTTATTTTGGAACTCGTCGGCAGGAGCGGCAAGACGCGTGACAGCTACCTGGTCAGCGCTCAGACTTCGAATGACAAGGGAAATGCACTCGCATACGAGGGATACTCCTATCCAACGTTCTTCATTAATCGCGACAACCTTAATATCCTCCATGGGTCCTGCCGCAAAGCACACGGCGCCGGCGATGACGCACTAGCGTGCGCTGATAGCTTGTTGCAACAGACGGCTGCCGATCCGACGAAACGTCCCAGTGCGTTATTCCTCACGGGAGATCAGATTTACGCTGACGATGTGCATGATGCGCTCATCAAACCTGCGAGCGAGCTTGGACGACGGCTGCTTGGGTTTGACGAGATACTCCCCACCTTGTCCGCACCGGTGCATACGCTCCCCCCCCTTTTGCGGCGTCTACTGGTAGCTAAATATAAGATTTTCTCACCCGACAAGGATGCTCAGAACCATTTGCTTGGTTTTGGGGACTTCACCGGCCTATATCTGCTTGCATTGAACGACGCGCTTTGGCCCGAGCGCCTCAAGCCTCCGAGCGATGATCTAGAACGGTTCCGTCATGCACTGGCTGCAGTACGGCGAGCACTTGCCAACATTGCTACTTATATGATCATGGACGATCATGAGGTAACCGACGACTGGAATTTATCGAACGCATGGGAAGAACGGGCGCTCCGAAACCCATTGGGGAGGCGGGTCATTACTCATGCCCTCTGCGCTTACTGGGTATTTCAGGGTTGGGGCAATGAACCCCTGGCGTTCGCGGACGATTTTCGCAAGACGGTCACGGATTACTTTGCGGGCCACGAGAGAGACGGCACTGCGTTGGAGTCGCTCCTTCTTGCCACGCACCCATGGTTCTTCGTTGCACCCACTACACCTCCTGCATTCTTTCTTGATAGCCGAACGCGCCGTGCGGCCAACATGGTCCGTCCCGATGGACCGCCGGCACTCATGGACGACGATGCGCTTCGAGACTTTTACACCGAGGCAACCTCGAGGCAGATAAGTAGCAACTGGCTCGTCGTGATTGCTGCGACACCTGTGTTTGGCAACCCTGATCTCGAACGCTTCCTTGAAGATCGTGGATTTACAGCCCCGGAGGAAAACGACCTTGAGATGTGGCATGCAAACCGTCAAGGTTACTATAACTTCTTACGAAAGGTGATTGAGATCAAGCCTCGCGGCTGCGTGATTCTATCGGGAGATGTTCATTATGGATTTGTAGCACGAGCCGTTGTCACCGCGAATGGGACTACTGTGCGATTTACACAATTCACCAGTAGTGCGCTGAAAAACAAGGTTACAGGACGCGCTGCTCCTCCTCTCGCCGTTGCTCGCACCCAGGCGAACTTTGTAAACGAGCAGGGCTGGCTGAGTAAACCCAAATATACTAGGCCAAGCGCATCGAAGCGCGTCCGCGAGATTCTTGCGGCATCGCCAACTACCGTTACGCTCGATGAATTCTTAGAGGCGGGAGTGGTAGGAAAAGCCGACACAACGATCCTCAACCGGCCAATCCGACCGACAACTCCAAGCGACGGCTTTTTTCTGCACACACAAACCAATCTTGGCCAACTTTTGCTCACGCCGGGCGGCGACGCAACGCTTCGCTTCTACACGCCTAACAACACGCCTAACAAAAAGGATCCATTCGCGACGTATACCCTCCGGCTCGATGCGCCGCCTTAAAAGACATTTGAATACTAGGGTTAGAACTCATTAATCCTTTTGCGCTTACAATAAGATAGTGATTCTTTGGCGGGAAGGATTTGAAATTGTGAGCAGGAATTTGTTTTGGCTGAGCGACGGGCAGTGGAAGCGGATTG
>JBOHJV010000233.1:0-3308 GCA_050728695.1 Methylocella sp.
GTCACGGCCTCGAGCGGCGCGAAAGCAAAGACTCCGGCGTTGTTCACCAGCACATCAAGCGTTCCGAAAGCTTTTTTCGTCTCCTCGAACAGCCGCTGCACGTCTTTTGCCTCCGAAACGCTTCCATGCACCGCGACCGCCTTGCCGCCCTTGCCGGTAATCGCCGCGACAACGCGGTCCGCCCCCTCCTTGCTGGAGGCATAGTTCACTACGACCGATGCCCCGGCAGCTCCCAAGGCCTTTGCGATCGCGGCGCCAATTCCCTTCGACGCGCCCGTTACAACAGCTACTTTTCCAGTCAGCTCACTCATCTGAATGCTCCTGTTATGCCGCTATCAATTTGACAGTTATACAAACATCTAAGTGACGGACGCGAGAATTCAAGGTTGCGCGGCGGCGTCAAATATTCGCGAGCCGGTCGAGGTAGGCGGTGAGCACATCGCGTTGGAGGACGAGGTTTATGAATTTGCCTTCGCGAACGATCTGGACCAAACCGGCCGTTTCCAGCTCTTTGATGTGATGCGACAAGGTCGCGGCGCTTACATCATGAGTTTCGTGCAGGACGCTGCAGGGCGTAGGATCGGCGCGGGCGCCGATCTCTTTGAGAATCTGATAACGGCGCGGCTCGGCCAAAGCGCGGGAAATTTGCGCGAACTGCCAGTCTGTCAAGGAGAATTGCTCGGCGATTGCCATGGTTTCAAGTTGCGGCCCGGCCGGGCGGACAAACCAAGCCGAGACAAAAGTCAGGGGTGCTTCCTTCCGGTCCCGACCCAGTTGGCGAGTGGGGCGTCCACCGCCGACACCCAGCCTCTATTTGGATCACGAGGGGGATTTTCGCAACCGCCTCGAATTTTTGGGAGTGCCTCAGATTGAAATTCCGTAAGGGGTGGTAATCTGCCGTTCAGCCCGCGTCGCTTAGCGAACCTGCTGAATGGCCGCTCGAGCCAGGCTGGCGCGCGATAATGTCAGTGCTCGCTCATCAGCCGGTTACCCGCGTGACTTTGGCCGCCGGTGGGCTAGTCTGGCGCCAAGCGCGAAGCCGCAAACTGGGTAGGCAAGACAACGAGGATGACAATGGCGATTTCGCTTTACGAAGGAAGTGTAGTCAGCTACCTGCAGACGCTGAACGCCGTCAGCGGCTTCCTGGATCGCGGCCGCTCACATTTCCGGGACAACAACATCGACCCGGAGGAGATCGTCGAGACCCGGCTTTTCCCCGACATGCTCCCCTTCCGCTTCCAGATCCAGTCGGTCGTCTTCCATTCCATTGGCGTCGAGGCAATCAAAAGCGGCGTCCTCAACCTGCCGGGCGAAAGGCCTTCGCACGACTACGCGGCCCTGCAAACGCTGATCGCCGATACGCGCGACGCCCTGCAGAAGCTGACGCCAGAGGAGGTCAATAGCCGCGAAGGGGCCGAAGTGGTCTTTCAGGTCCGCGATCGGAAGCTGCTTTTCACGGCCGAGGGATTTCTAATGTCCTTCTCGCTGCCCAATTTCCATTTCCACGCCACCACCGCCTACGACATCCTGCGGTCCAAGGGCGTGCCAGTGGGCAAGCTCGACTACATGGGAGCGTTGCGCCTGAAGGTGTAAGCGGGAAACAATCCGCAAAGTCGCGCTCAGACTCGCAAATTTTCGTAGAGCGCGCTCATCGCCTCGAAATAGGCATGCTCGGAAAAAGTGCGGGAAACCAGCTGTTGGCAAGCGACCGACATCTCGGCGAGCTGCGTCTCCGCGGTGTCGCGCGCCAGGGCCAGAGCGCGCGCCAGATCAGTAACATCGCCGGCCCGGAACGACCAGCCGGTCCGTCCCTCCTCGATCAACTCGGGAATGCCGCCGATCCGCGCGCCAACCAGCGGCTTGCCGCGCTGAAAGGCTTCGACGGCGCTCATCGGGCTATTCTCGTACCACTCGGAGGGCAGCACGATCGCCCGTGCCGCATCGACCTCGGCCCCGAGCGCGTCGCCTGAAAGGAAGCCGACGAAGACCGCCGGAGCGCCCAGCGATTTCGCAAGCGCCCGCAGCTCCTCCTCCTGCGGTCCGCGCCCGGCGATGTGAACGCGAACGCCCGAGGCCGCCGCCGCCGCGATCAGCGTCGCTATGCCCTTCTCAGGCGTCAGGCGGCCAAAGTAGAGAAGATGATCGCCGCCTGGGGTTGCGGCCGGCAGCGCCGCATCGGATACGAAGTTTGGAATATGCACCAGCTTTTCGGCCGGCCAGCCCCACTCGATCAGTTTCTCGCGATAGAAGCCGCTCGGCGTGACGATTCGATCGATATGCCGCGCGTAGATCCGCAACGCCTTGTGGATGGCCGACTCGACCATGATCAGAGAACTCATGGCAACGCTGCCTTTGATGCAGCGGTGGATCGCGACATTCCAGACCCGGCCTCCCTTGCAGCGCTCGCATACCCCGGACCCGGTCCGCATCGTATACGCTGGGCAGGCGAGCTTGAGATCGTGCACTGTCATGACAACCGGAATGCCGCGCGCCTTCAGCTCCACGAGCACCGACGGCGACAGGTGGTGGTAGATATTGTGGGCATGGGCCACATCGATCCTGCGCGTATCGATGAGCCGCGCGAGCTTCGCCCGGGCTTCCCGCGAATAGATGATGCGCCCGGCAACGACCGCCTTTTCCCGCAGCGATGCCGACCCGCCAAAATCGACGTGCTCGGCGAAATATTGGCTGTCCGCGCAAGGCAGGTTGTTTGGGTGGTGCATCGCGTGAAACGAATTCGTCCACCCGTGCCGTTCCATCAGAGCGGCGTTGGCAAAATAGATGATCTCCGAACCACCCTTCGGATAATGGTAGGTATTGATCGAGAGCAGGTGACCTTTTGACACGATTCAACTCTGCTTCATCGGTCCGATGGCCCTTTCCGTATCGACTTGTCCTTACCTTCCCATGAATAAGGCCAAATGCCCAATCAGCCACGCTCTCCTAAAATGGCTCGCGACACGAGCGTTGCGTCGAATGTCGCCGCCGACGATCACCGTGGGGTGTCATGCATAAGCATGTGACGCACAACACAAGCAAGGCATTCGCCGACGCGACGCTCGGTTTTCAGCGCGAAAACGTCCCAAAGAACTGGCCCGATTTTTGTCATTCGATCACCGACAATTTTCGCGTCATCTCACCCAAGGATTTTCGGGTTATGACATGAGCAAGAAGAATCCCGTCGTCGATTTCCCACAAGCTATTGCGTGATCGCAAAGCCATCCACAAGCGCAGGGGCTACGCTCCTTGGGCCCTGCCCATCATGGCAGGCCGAGCGCGACGAAACGCACTTCTCCTTGACCATTGGC
>JBOHJV010000234.1:0-3230 GCA_050728695.1 Methylocella sp.
GCCCGCAAACTTGCCGAAAAAGCCGAGCGTCGCATCAACGGAAAGAAGCTCTGTCTTGTCATGCGGCAAACTTGCCTTGTCGCCGTGATAGGGAATCACGTTATCCGCGGTGCCGACAATCATCATGAAGGGAATCGGATGCGCCGGCTTGCAGGACGTCTCGAGATCGGGCGGCAGGCTAGCCGCGAGAACCGCCATCCCCGCAAAGGCGTTCTTTTCATCACAAGCGAGCCGCAAAGCCATTATCCCGCCCGTGCCTATGCCAACGAGAAAGACTTTGTTCCGGTCGGCAATTCCGCGGCCGATAAGCTTCGCGATCAGATCGTGGATGAAGTCCAAATCGCGGCGCGCCTCGGGTCCTTGCGCGTCCCCCCAATTGCCGGCTAGAGGCTCCGGATATATCAGGACCGCACCGGATGACCGCGCCATTTCTTCAATGCCGAATGTCCGCCGGAGGCGCGCGCCTTTCTCCCTGCTGCCGCGCAGGATCAGGACGGACGGCCGGCGCGCCTGCTTGAGGCGGCGGTGCTGGACGAGGATGGCGGTGCGTGGGACACCGTCCGAAACGATGGTGACGCGGCCCGCCGCCGCCGAGGCGGCCGATGGAAACCCCGTGAGAGCAAGAAACAGCCAGCAGGCTCCCGCCAGCGGACCGGCAACGAGCCCGAACGCGATGAATCCGCAGCCTCGCATGAGTATGTCTTCCAAGCCTTCGGCGCTTCGATTTTTCCTGCCGGGTGAAATTTGTGCCATGGAGCATTAAGGCATGATAGGCCTATACCGAGGAGACTCAATAATTAAAATGCTCGGTGGTTCACTGCGCCCGGACAATTTGGCTTGCGGAGATTTCCAACGGCACGGGGCGAGCCGGCTTAGCTAGGGTTCCGTCGAGGCCAGCGCGCCCTCAAGCGCGCGTTCGAGTCCGGGCGGTTCCGAGAACATCTAAGGGACGCGTTGCCCTAGAGGGCCAATTGCATTAGTGGAAGGGACATCGTGATTTTGAGGGGGTAAAGTTCCATGACGGAAGCGGAATTCGGCGCGAGCGGCATTGAGAAACGCCGGCCGCTGTCACCACATCTGCAAATCTACCGCCCGCTGCTGACCATGACGATGTCGATCGCGCATCGCATCACCGGGGCTGCGCTCTGTTTCGGCACCCTGTTGCTCGCGGGGTTTTTGATTGCCGTGTCCACCGGTGGCGGCGCCTATGAGGCGGCTGCCTATTGCTTCAATTCGATCGTTGGGAAACTGGTTTTATTCGGTTTCACCTGGGCCCTGTTCCATCATCTTCTCGGCGGCATCCGTCACGCCGTTTGGGACACGGGCCATGGTTTGGAGCATCCGTGGCGCGAATGGCTGACACGAGCCACTTTATTCGGCGGCATCGTCCTGACAGTGACGGTCTGGACCATCGCTTATCTAATTCATTGAGAATCTTCCTGACCGATGCCGCCAACCGGCGGATCGCAAAATAAAAAGCATTGCCAGGAGCATGGGAGGAACAGGCCGCCATGGCGAAAAGTCCCGCGCCGGTTTGCCGCGCGATGAGCAGGTTGCGCTTCCTCGGCTCCGCCCATTCCGGCACCGCGGACGCATGGAACATGCGCGTCACCTCGGTCGCGCTGGTCCCTTTGTCGATCGCGTTCGTCGCGATCGTGATGTCGCTTCTTGGCAAGGATTACGCGGCGGTGCGAGCCGAACTCGGGCATCCCCTTCCAGCGATTCTGATGCTTCTCTTCATCTTGTCCGGGGTTTTCCACATGAAGCTCGGCATGCAGTCGATTATCGACGATTACGTGCATGCAGCGCGCCTGAGGGAGTGGGCGCTGATCGGCAATCTTTTCTTCTCGGCTTGTATCGGCTTGGCTTGCATATACGCCGTCTTGAAACTTAGCTTTACCTGAGGGGCCGCCCACACGGCGATCGCGCAAGTTTTTTGAAGAGGAAATTTCGAAAGTCGTTGACATGATATCCAACGCCACATTCAGCGGCGACGCCGCTCCGGCTTATAATGGCGGGGCGTATCCGATTACCGACCATACGTTCGACGTTGTCGTCGTCGGCGCCGGCGGCGCGGGACTGCGGGCGACCGTTGGCTGTTCGCAGGGGGGGCTTCGCACGGCGTGCATCACCAAGGTCTTTCCAACCCGCTCGCACACTGTCGCGGCGCAAGGCGGCGTCGCGGCGGCGCTCGGCAACATGGGGCCAGATGATTGGAGGTGGCACATGTACGACACCGTCAAGGGGTCGGATTGGCTCGGCGATCAGGATTCGATCGAATATCTTTGCCGCAATGCGCCGGCCGCCGTGTATGAACTCGAGCATTGGGGCGTGCCATTCTCGCGCACCGAGGACGGCCGCATCTACCAGCGCCCGTTCGGCGGCATGACCACCAAATTCGGCAGCGGTCCGCCGGCGCAGCGCACCTGCGCGGCGGCCGACCGGACCGGCCACGCGATTCTGCACACCCTCTACGGCCAGGCGTTGCGCCACAAGACCGAATTCTTCATTGAATTCTTCGCGATCGACCTGATCATGGAAGACGGCCGCTGCCGCGGCGTCGTATGTCTGAAGCTCGACGACGGCACCATTCATCGCTTCCGGTCCCAACTCGTGATTCTGGCGACTGGCGGCTACGGCCGGGCTTATTTTTCGGCTACGTCCGCGCATATTTGCACCGGCGACGGCAACGCCATGGTGCTGCGCGCCGGACTTCCCTTGCAGGACATGGAATTCGTGCAGTTCCATCCGACCGGCATTTACGGCGCCGGCTGCCTCATCACCGAAGGGGCGCGCGGCGAAGGCGGCTATTTAGCCAATTCCGAAGGCGAACGCTTCATGGAGCGCTATGCGCCTTCGGTAAGAGACCTTGCGCCGCGAGATATGGTCTCGCGCGCGATGACCGTCGAAATCCGCGAGGGCCGCGGCACCGGCAAGAGCAAGGACCATATCTATTTGCACCTCGAACACCTCGACCCAAAAATGCTGCGCGAGCGCCTGCCCGGCATCTCCGAAAGCGCGCGCATTTTCGCCGGCGTGGACGTGACCAAGGAGCCGATCCCCGTGCTGCCCACCGCGCATTACAACATGGGCGGCATTCCGGCGAATTTTCATGGCGAAGTCATCACCAAAAAGGACGGCGACCCCGATTCGATCGTGCCCGGCCTCATGGCGATCGGCGAGGCCGCCTGCGTCTCCGTCCATGGCGCCAACAGACTAGGCTCGAATTC
>JBOHJV010000235.1:0-3175 GCA_050728695.1 Methylocella sp.
GGCGGGATCGGCGCCGATCTTGCCCGCGTCTTCGCCCGGGATTGGCACGATCTCGCGCTTGCTGCGCGGCCGCGCCAAGCTCGAAGCGCTCGCCTATGAAATCGCGGCGGTTCCCCCGGCAACATAACGCTCGTCCCGTTACCGCCAAAGTCACGCGAGTTGGAATGGCACCGGGAAGTTTTCGATCCGCCGTGCGGAGCGACACTGCTCGCGAGGGGCTAGGATTTCGAGGTCCAAGCGTTTTGCTATCGCGCCAAGGCCTATGGCTTCCAGTTCCATCCGGAGGTGACGTTCGCGACGTTGTGCCGCTGGACCGGCTTCACCTCCAAGCGCATAAGCGGGCCGGGCGCGTGCCCCGTCATTGCCATATCGAAGGGGGGCTTCGGCACGACGCCGCCGTGGCGCGCGGTCCGGCGCTTTTCTGCGCCGCTGGTCGCCGGCGGGTAGCCTGCCGCACGCCCCGGCCGGCCGGACGCGTCGCATCGGCAAGGGCGCACGAGATCAGTCGGGTGAAATGTAATTGACTCGAAAACACCAGTCTATTCACGTCTAAGCTTTAGAATCCGTAAGGGTTACATGAGCTTTTTTGACGAAAGTTGACACAAAATGCCGCCGGTCCATCCCCCAAGTGACGGCGCGGGAAAACGCGGTGGACCGGCGACCAGAGCAAAAAATTGTTTGGTCATTGAAACTGTTAGGACGAGAATTGGGAGGATCGCTGGCTCGTCCCATGATGGTTGCGATAATTGCAGCTTTGTTGCCGCTCCGCATCGGACGTTCGTCCTAAATCGACCGGTTGCCAATACGTAGAATTACCCCCTGCCGCGATCGAGCGCAGATGCCTATGCTAGCATGACGTGCACAATCCGAGGCAGAAAATGGCTGTCGCGAATATTCATGGCCAACCAGCGCTGGAACAACGAGAGCTGTCGCTCTTGTCCACCTGGTTCTTCGGCAGGTCGGCTCTGACCAGTCCGAAATTTTGGCTGATCGGGTTCGCGTTCCTGGCGCTCTATCTCGCTTGCAACAAGCTGACGGAGTGGCATCAATTTGATGGGCTTGCGATTACACTATGGAGTCCGGACAACGGCTTTAGCCTGCTACTGCTCACCGAAGGGGCCGTGTTCGCCCCGTTCGTTTTCCTGGCCGCCGTCCTGACGGACGTATTCATCTCTGCCGTTCATCACAGTCTCCATGTGACGGTCGCGGTCGAAGTCGTGTCGACCGTTGGCTATATGGGTCTTGCAGCCGTTCTGCGGCATAAGCTGAAGTTCGATCCGAGACGAGTCCGGCTCGCGGATGCCGTGGTTCTCCTGACCGTCGTGCCAGCAGGAACGACGCTGACGTCGCTCTCATATTGCGGGGCGCTGTATCTGGGCGGCGCGCTTCCAGCGGATCAGTTCTACGCGGCGATGGGCTACTTCTGGATCGGCGATACAGTCGGAATCATCACTATCATCCCAGCGGCGACATCGGTGTTCGCCTTTTTGTCTAAGGCGCAGTGGCGCTGGTCGGGCTATGCGCTTGTCAGCTGCTCCGTCTTCATTGTGGGGACGTGCCTGGGGTTCATGGTCCTCTTTGGCATCGGCGACGTCAAAGGGTACCATATGTTCTATTTGCTGTTTCTGCCGATCATCTGGGTCGGGATGCGGGAGGGCTACGTCGGCGTCGCGGTGGCGCTGCTAGCAATCCAACTAGCGCTTGTCGCAACGACCACGTACCTTGGGTGCGATGCCAAGGATTTCAGCGTTTTCCAAATGCTCATGCTGGTGCTTTCGATCACGGGGCTGCTGCTCGGCGCCGTCATCACGGAACGCGAGCAAGCGGCCCAGTTACTGCGGGAGCAGCAGACCGAATTGGCGCACGTGTCGGCCTACGCCATTGCGGGCGCGATGGGCATGGCGCTCGCTCACGAAATTAGCCAGCCGTTGTCGACCGTGGCGATCTACCTACATGCCGCGCGGCGGATGTTGCGTTCCGGTGCCGCCAGCGTGCCGGTTATGGATGCGCTGAGCATGGCGGAGACGGAAGTCCGGCGAACGCGAGAAGTGCTGGAACGCGTCCGGGATTTCATCTCGATCGGCAAATTGGACCTGAAGCCGCTGGATCTGGCGAATCTCGCCCTGAAGATCGGGGCGCTTTGCCGAGAGGAGGCAACCGGACGCGGCATTGATATCGAGATCGAGAACGCTCGTCCTATTCCGCTCGTGACCGCAGACAGGATCCAGATCGAGCAGGTTCTGAACAACCTCGTCGCCAACGCGATTGACGCGGCCTCGGAGCGGACCGGCGCGAGCGGACTCGTGGTCATACGCGTCGCCCGGCGCGGCGACCGAGTCGTCGTCCAGGTCGAAGACAACGGTCCCGGCATCGCGCCGGAAGTGGCGGACAGCTTGTTCGAGGCCTACCAAACTACGAAGCCGCGAGGAATGGGGCTCGGTTTGCCGCTGAGCCTGCAGATCGTACAAAAGCACGCGGGCCGTCTCTGGTTTGAGCCGATCGTCCCCGAGGGAACCAGATTCTTGGTTGAGCTGCAAATCAATGGACCTGATAAAAATGCCGCGTAAGAGCTACGTGCATATCGTCGACGATGAAACACAAGTTCGGGATTCGCTGGCCGTGCTTCTGTCGACCGCCGGGATCAGAACGCGGGCCTACGTCTCCGCCGAGGAATATCTCGCCTCCGTCCCGCTCAACGAGCCTGGCTGCGTCATTCTTGACAACCAGCTCCCCGGCCTAAGCGGCATGGAGCTGCTCAAGCGCATCGCCGACGCGGCAAGCAACACGGCCGTCATTATGATAACCGGATACGGCGATGTGCCGACGGCCGTTTCTGCGATGAAGGCCGGCGCTTTCCATTTCGTGCAGAAGCCGTTCGATGCCGAGGCACTCCTGATCATCGTCGAGGAAACACTGGCGCGCGCCGACGAAGTCTACGACCTTCAGGCGGAACTCCAAGAATTCAGATCGCGATGCGCGCTGCTCACGCAGCGCGAGCGGGAAGTCCTGACCTTGCTGATCGAGGGACTGCCGACCAAGCTCATTGCCTACCGCTTAGAGATCAGCACGAGGACGACTGAGCATCACAGGGCCGCGGTCATGCAAAAGATGCAGGCGCGCACTATTTCCCACCTTTTGCGGATGGCGCTCAATTTTGGGCATTTCAACGGCGCCA
>JBOHJV010000236.1:0-3165 GCA_050728695.1 Methylocella sp.
CTTCGGTCGATTGAAGGACTTTAGGCGAATCGCCACGCGTTACGACAGGCTGGCGCGTAACTTCCTGGCCTCTGTTTGCATCGCCGCCGCACTTGTTTGGTGGATTTAATGAGTCTGGACCCTAGTGAACCGGCCCAATAGGCCATCCCAGTCCTTTATATCGCCGGGCGGGTAAAGCGACCAACCCAACTCATCGAGCGTAAAATTGGCCTTCACCGAATTGCGGAGCATTGACGTGGTGACCCAATTACTCTCATCGTCGATGCCCCCGCGCGATACCGGCAGAATGTGATCAAGGGTGGGTGCAAGTTCCCAAAAAGTGAAATGACAAGCGTCCGTACGCCAGTTGGTTTGAAACGGGAATTGGTCGGGTAGCCGCTTGGAGATCAGCCGAAGCGCGGCCACGCAGACCAAGCGCGCTCCCGAATACCGATCAATAAAGCCGTCGCGGATGAACGCCACAAGCATCTGCCGCACGGAATAGCGGCGTCCGACATTCTTCAAAGGGACAAACGGGTATCGCTTACGCAGAATCGCCCCGGCCTCGTACGGTTGGTTGCCGGAAAGCGCGGCGCAAACATCGGCTAGCACGGCAGCCTTGTCGTTCATGCCCTGATCTCTCGCAACGCCGCCGGTGCAAAAACATTCCGTCGTTGACAGCCGTACCGGCGTCAAACTCTGGTGACGGACGAGGCCGGGCGGCGGCTTGGCCATTCCAAGGAAACGTATTTCCAGCAAAACTCAGAGCCCGTTTCAAAATCATACGTAGAATGTCACCCTTCACACTGAGGAGGGCTCTTTTAGTGGAAAGCGCCCCGATAACGGCTCGCTTTCCACTATCCTTCGCTAACTTTTTATTTCTTAGCCGCTTCGAGATGTGTCAAAGCTTCTTGAGCATGCGCCGTGGCAACGTCCGCATGACCTTGCTTGCCGGTCTCGATGGCCGCCTTGAGGTGAGTGATGCTCTGCTTGGTATGCGCGTTGTCCTTTGCCGTCTCTGCCGCCTCGGCATGTTGGAGCGCGGCTTCGGCATGCGTTACGAGCACATCCGCATGGCCCTGCTTGCCGTGATCGATGG
The DNA here is from genome assembly GCA_050728695.1 of Methylocella sp. GTDB lineage: Bacteria > Pseudomonadota > Alphaproteobacteria > Rhizobiales > Beijerinckiaceae > Methylocapsa. Next base: position 1,079 of record JBOHJV010000236.1, read on the forward strand.
CTTGCTTAGTATGGCTGATGGCTTCGGCCAAATGATCTTCGGCCAGAGCGCGACCCGGCACGAGCAGGGCAGCAGCGCCAAGTATGAGAGTGAGAGCGAAAATCCTGCGGTTCATGATTGTGTGCTCCTTGTCCTTATTCCCCAAGACGATTGGAGATTAGGTCCGAGAAATTGGGCTCATTTCGTTTTCGGCAAGGGGCGGCGCCCATGCCGTGAGCGCTGAGGTGTTTGCGCAAAAATCAAGAATTTGAGTGTCAAGACGTTGCTCCGCCCGCTCGGGATGATGCAGGAGGAGCTCGCCGGCGCACGCTTGCAATCAGCCCTGGCCCCTCGGCGATCGAGATGGCCCGGCCGATGACACAATCAATGAATTCCATTTGCCGGTAACCGCCATGCGGCGGAGGTTCACATAAGTCCGGGCGCAAGCGGCACTGGGCTTTGATATGACGGGCAGCGAGAAGGGGTGCCTCAAGCTGTCGGGGCATGAAGCTTCGGGCAAATTCCAAGATGATTGTGATTCGTTACAGCTGCCCAGCGACCGAATGTGACGTGGTGAACCACTGCCCCACATCGGGATCATCAAGCACGGCGCGATCGGCATTCGCCTGATCAATGAACCAGCCCAACAGGCCATCCCAGGCCTTCATGTCGCCGGGCGGGTAAAGCCAACCCAACTTCATCGAGCGTAAAATTGACCTTCGCCGAATTGCGGAACATCGAGTGGTGGGCCGAATTGCTCTCATCATCGGTACCGCCGCGCGACAGCGGCAGAATTTGATCAAGGGTAGGTGCGAGTTCCCAAAAAGCGAAATGCCATGCGTCCATACGCCAGCAGGGTTGAAACGGGAATTAATCGAGTAGTGGCTTGGAGGATCAGCCGAAGCGCGGCTACACACACCAAGCGCGCGCCTTCTCCAAGTTCGGCGTGGCTGGTAGCTGACGAGATTGTTCGCTCGACTGCTGCCCTGAAGCCACTCCACAGTTCGAACCGATTTGACAAACAGGCTTGCCACCGGCGCTTCAACTGCGTATCGGATGTCCGCGCGTCTGAGCCAAATGTACCGGCGCGAGGCGGAGCGGAGTCTTCGTGTTTGTAGCCCACATTCAACCGCTCGTCGCGCAGCACGGGTATTGGTTCGTCTTCGTCATTGTCATGCTGGAGAGCGCGGGCGTTCCTCTGCCTGGGGAAACCGTTCTGGTTCTCGCCTCTATCTATGCCGGAGCGACCGGCCAGCTTGAGCTTCCCCTTGTCATCGCCTGCGCGGCGGCGGGCGCGATCACTGGCGACAATATCGGTTTCTGGGTCGGCCGGACACTGGGTACAAAATTCCTTATGCGCTACGGCAAATTTATTCACCTCCCGGAAGAAAGGCTCAAACTCGGGCAATATCTGTTCGAAAAGCACGGCGGGAAGATCGTCTTTTTCGGTCGTTTTTTCGCCTTCCTGCGGGTTCTCGCGGCGCTGCTCGCGGGAGCGAACAGATATCGATGGCCGCCATTTTTGCTCTTCAATGCGGCCGGAGGCATCGTTTGGGCGCTTGTGTTCGGAATAGGCGCCTTTGTGTTTGGCGATTCGATTCGTCGCGTCAGCGGCCCGCTTGGGGTCGCCGCGCTCGTCGGTTTTGTCGCCGGCGCGATCGCTATCACGTACGTCGTTCGCCGCCAGGAAAGGAAGATGGAGAAAAAGCTCTCAAAGCGCGATGCGGATCGTCATCAGCGCCCATGACAACGGCGGGCGCATGGGCTGGCCGAACTCCTGGAAGCCAAATTATGCAGACTCGAAACCCTCTCATTCGGCCCGCGCTTCCGCGGCGGCCACGTTCTCCGGCAAGCTTGGGAAGGAGAGCGTGCGCGCTGGCCGAGCTACAGCGGCTCGGCGTGGCTTTCGATCCGCGGCGGAGGCAGCGATTCCGTCTTGGCTACCCCGGCCTTCACGGCGGACTGAATTTTTTCGAAGGCGCGAACCTCGATCTGGCGCACCCGCTCACGGGAAATGTCGAATTCATCGGACAGCGCCTCGAGTGTCATCGGGTCGTCGGCAAGTCGCCGGGCCTCGAAAATTCGCCGCTCGCGCGGGTTTAGCACGC
>JBOHJV010000237.1:0-3080 GCA_050728695.1 Methylocella sp.
GCGGCTACCTTGATGCCGATCTGATCGGCTTCGAGTTCCTGCTGGCGCGAAAAGCTCGCGATGGTGCGTTGCGCCAGGGCCTCGACCTCTTGGCTCTTCTGCTTGCTCTGGATCACGCTCGCGGCCTCGCTGATCACGGCGGCGCGCTTTTCTTGCTCCTCGCGCTGCATGGCGTGCTTGGCGGTGATGTGAGCGATCTCATGCGCCATCACGGCCGCGACTTCCGAAGCATCGTTGGCGAGCGCCAAGAGGCCACGCGTCACATAGAGCTCGCCGGGCGGCAGCGCGAAGGCGTTGACAATCGGCGAATTCAGGATCGTCACCTTGTAAGGTTCGCCTGCGCGTTCGTCGGCGTTGGCGAGCTTGACGAGAATTTCGTTCAAGTAGGCTTCGGCTGGAGGGTAACTGTACTCGCCGTCGAACAAGGCGATCATGCGCCGGTGTTCCGCCGCTGTTTTCGTATCGGCGGCAGGCGTGCGGGGCGGCGGCACCGGCACCGCCGCGTTGAAGGGCGTGCTGTCATGGGGCTCCATCGCGGCGCAGGCGGCAAGAAGAAGCGCTACGACCCCCGCTGCCGCCAGGCGCGCGCCCGGCCCGGAACGGTTTTTCGTTCGCCTCGAACCGGCCATGTTCGCGGAAAACCCCATGCGAGCTTGCGCCTTATCTTGGTGCGGGGGAGCCCGCGGCGGCATCTTGCCCTTGGCCGGCCGCCTCCACCTCGTCTGGGTCCGAGATCTCGATTTGCGGTCCAAAGCGCGTATCGAGAAGTCCTCGCACGCGGACGGTTTGACCGATCACGGCCGAAAGACTTGAATAAGCCGTCTCGAATGTTTTGCGGTTGCGCGGCAAAATCGTGACCGAAAAATCCCAACCCTGACGTGGCCCAAAGTAGAGCGTTATGCGCGGCCTGCGGCTGGCGATCCCGGTAATCCGGCCTTCGACAATAACGGATGAGCCAGCCTTCTCGGCGAACGACAGGCGATCGCCCGCGGCGATGATCGCATAATACGGATCGGCCCAAAGGCCAAGCCCGGAAGCCCGCGCACCGGCCTCCGCGGCGAGGAGGGCGCTCCGGCAAGGGCGCGTCGCCGCGCTTGGTTCATAGCGCGCCAGTCCGGCATCGATGAGCGCCTCGCCGACCGACAAGCGCGCCGGTCCCGGCCGATTGGGAGATTCCGGCGCGACGGCGAAGACGAATGCACTGACGCGCCCCCAGCGATCCGGGCCCGGTTCGAGCGGGCGAAAAATTATTGCTTGCCCGACGAGCCATCGAGCGAGCGTGTCGCGCGTCCGGACGTCGAGATCGGGATCGCCCGGCGTCGGGCGCGGCGGATCGACGCCGGCGATTTTGAGTTTTATGCCGGTTTCGAGAGTCAATTCGAGCCGCTCGTCGACCGCGACGACCTGGCCGTTGGTGCCGCCCTCGCCCGGGCAGATGTCGTCCGCCGCTCGTAAGCTGCTCGCGGGGGCAAGCGCAACCACGCCGCCTGATAAATAAATGGCAAGGCAAAGGCCCGCCCTGGCGCGAAAGCGAATTTTCGTGCCCGCGAAGCCGCGCGTAGGCCCGCGTCGAAGCGCGCCAACCTTGCGCCAAGGTCTTTCGCCTGGGGTGTCCGCGGGCGAACTCATCTTCGATCGCAGCTGCATGGAATAGGTTCTAACCGATTTCGCGCCCATAAATATTCGAAAGGCTTGCGCGAGCGCCATTTCTCGGCGCCACGAATCCGTCATGGTTCGTGAGGACGACGGGAGAATCTCACAAGCTGCCGATCGTCCGCCCTGGCTCGGGACTTGCGAACACTCGGAGAAACCAGGCGCGCCATGTGCGCGGGCACATCGGGTTGCGGGGGCTGGCGGCCGGCAATCCGGAGCAGAAGAATAGATAATTGACGCGGTTTGCCACGTAGGCCTCGGATCGAACTGAAAAAGATATGCAAATGCAGGGTCTCTATGTATTATTTCTGCTTAAGTCCTTGATATTTACATGGAAAACGCGTGAACTGTACATTATAGTTATGGATAGCTATGGTCGTCTGCCAATAAATATTATTTATTTTTAAAATTATTCGTGCCAACACGCCATTACGGGTGGCGTCGCCTCGCCACGGCCGAAAAGCCAGGAGGGAGATCGACGGGATCCGACCTAAAAAGGTAGGTTGTACCTACCCATACAGGCGGCAATTCACCCCCCCGCTGGTATATTGTCCCTTCCCATATCTGGCTCTAAACCAGAAGGTGGAGACAAGCCGGATTTTTTGGCAACGTCGATCCCATTGGCGCCGACCTCGTATTGGCGGGCGCCAATGGTCGTCACGCAAAAAGCCGGGCTTAATCCTCAACAGCAAAGAGGCAAGTGACATGAGCTCAGTATCTGATGCACGCACCGGCGAGGCCGCGGCCGCCGCCGAGGCGCCCCTTCTCAACGCCATGCCGATGATTCTCGGTACGGTCGCGATCAACACCTTCTATATCGGCGTTCGTATCTACGAGCAGGTTTTCGGCCAATTCGCGGGGCTCGATTCGTTCGCCCCCGAGTTCACTACCTACTGGATGACCATCCTCTACATCGAGGAACCGGTCGAATTGATCTCCTTCCTCGCCTTGGTCGGCTGGATGTGGAAGACCCGCGACCCCGACGTCGCGAATGTCGCCCCGCGCGAGGAAATGCGCCGTATCTTCAACCTGATCAGCTGGATTATGCTCTACGGCATCGCGATTTACTGGGGTGCCAGCTACTTCACGGAGCAGGACGGCACCTGGCATATGACGGTTATCCGCGACACCGACTTCACGCCTAGCCATATCATCGAGTTCTACATGAGCTACCCGATGTATATCGTGATCGGCGTGGGCGGCTTCATGTATGCGAGGACCAGGCTCCCGACCTACGCCTGCAAGGGCTGGTCGGTTGCCTACGTCCTACTCTTCGTCGGCCCGTTCATGATCTTCCCGAACGTCGGCCTCAATGAATGGGGTCACACCTTCTGGTTCATGGAAGAGCTGTTCGTTGAACCGCTGCACTGGATGTTCGTGTTCTTCGGCTGGTTCTCGCTCGCGGTGTTCGGCGTGACGCTGCAGCT
>JBOHJV010000238.1:0-3071 GCA_050728695.1 Methylocella sp.
TTCATACGCGCCAGGAATTGAGCACCGCGCCCTATGTCGTCTATCCCGGCAATCTGCAGGGGCGCAGCGTTAAGGAGACCGGCCCTAAGGGGGCAACGCTCGTCGAAGTTAGGGACGGGGACGTCACGCGAATCGAACACCGCGCGCTCGACGTTGTCCGCTGGACAATCGAAGATGTGACTGTTGCGGGCATGGAAACTCGGGAAGCGCTGTTGCCCGCGGTTCAGGAGCACATCGAGCGGGCCTTTGCTGGTTGCGATGGCCGCGCGCTTGCCATGCGCCTGCGCCTCGTGGGGTCGACCCTCTTGCACGCCGAACTTGCCGCGACAGCGGCATCGGTGCGCGAAGAGATCGAGACGCTTGCCGTCGGCATCGCGAGCGACATCTGGATCGAGAAGGTCGTCGTCCGAACCTCGCCGGCCGCCGCCAGCGCCGACGTCGATCCGACCGTCGCCGGCAGGTTGCGCCAGGCCGTGGAATGTTTGGCGGCCGATCCCTGGCTCATTGAGCGCCTCGAAGCAAGGCTCGCGGAGATCAAGATAAAATTGCCCGCCGGAGCGCGAAGCGACGAGCTGTTCGACGTGCTGCGAGCCGAAGGCCCGGAGAGAGCGCGCACATTGGCTCTGGCCATGATCGAGCGGGGGCAGGGTTGATCCGATGCGGTTCGAATCCTTCACGATCGAGAAATATGGTCTCGTCGATAATTTTACGTTGTCCTTTCCGCCCGATCCCGGCCTCGTCGTGATCTATGGGCCGAATGAGGCCGGCAAGAGCACGAGTCTCGCCGCGATCGCGGATTTCCTGTTCGGCATTCCGCATGATTCGCGGCGGGGCCAAGTGTTCGGCAACGACAAGATTCGGCTGACCGCCGTCGTGGCCCTCGAGGATGGCACACGCCTCTCGCTGCGGCGGCGAAAGGGCAGGGCGGGGCGTACCCTAACCGATGAAAGCGGACAGGCAGTGGATGAAGGGCTCTTGGCCCGCCACCTCGGCTCGACCGGACGCGAACGTTTTTGTTCGCTTTTCGGCCTCGATCACAATTCCCTGCGCATCGGCGGGGAGCGTTTGTTGGCGGCTGACGGCGACATTGGCCGGCTGATTGTCGAAGCCGGCGGCGGGCTGCGGGCGCTCGTCGAAATGATCGGCAAAATGGATAAGGAAGCCGATGCCTTGTTCGCGAAAACCCCCGCCGGGCATCGGCGGTTCTACCAGGCGCGCGACGCCTACCAAGCAGCGGATCGCGCCGCCAAGGAGGGCCTCTTGACCCTCGATGCGTACGAGGAGATGCGGCGGCGACGCAACGAGGCGCAAGCCAGGGTCGAAGAGATTCGGTCCAAACAAAAGGACATCGCCGAAAGGATTTCGCGGCTTCAGCGTCTCGTCCGGGTGATCCCGACGATCCTCGAACTCGATGGCATCGACAAGGAGTTGGCGGCATTTTTCGATCTTCCGCCGTTGCGCGACGGTTTTGCCGACGCGGCGCAAGAAGCACTGCTTTTATCAAAGCAGGCGGAGGCCGCGCTTGCCGAAGCAAACGAGCGCCACGCTGCCCTGACGGCGAAAGTCGAGGCGCTTACGCCGTCCGAGGCGATCTTGGCCGCGGAAGCACCGATCCGAGATATCCACGAGAAGGCGGTCCATGTCCGCAAGGCGCGCACGGATCGCGCGAACCGGCAAACCGAATTGGCCGAGATCAATGCGAAACTGGATGCCATCCGCGGCGCCTTGGGACTTGGCGCCGATGCCGATCTTGAGGCGATGCGTCCGCCAGCGGACGCGATCGAACACGTGCAAAAGCTTGCGGCACAGGGCCTCGAACACCGGGCGAGGATGACCGCGATCGAGGATCAGCTGGCCAAGGAGGACAGAACCCTTGCCGATTTGGCGGCGCGCCAAAGCGAGCACCGAAATGCCGGGACAAGCGAGCCGTTTGGGGTAACGATCGCGGAATTCGCCACTCTTGCGGAGCTTTGCCGCAAGAGCGAAGGGGAGGAACGGAGAGCGGAGCACATCGGCCAGGAAATCGCCGAGCGCGTGAGCCAACTTGGCTTTGAGAATATCGATTGTTTTGCGGCGTGGTCCTGTCCAAACGCAACCACGATTCAATCGGAGCTCGACCGGCGCTCGCGTCTCGATGAAGAAATCGCCAAGATCGCCGAGAAGACTGCGGTCGAATCGGCGAAGCGCGACATGGCGGCCGGCAAAATCGAGCATTTTCTGCAGGCGAGGGAGCTTCCGACCGACGCGTCCATCGCCCGGGCGCGCGGGGACCGCGAGGAGACGTGGCAGGCAATCCGCGATCGCTATCTGAGCGAGGGGGGCGAATACGTGGCGAGCCGCCCGATCAAGGATCGCAAGGTTGATGTCGACCGGCATCGACAACAGACGGAAGCGGCCGACAGTCTCGCCGACCGGAAATCGCTCGAGGCCGAGCGGGTCGCCGCCCTTGATTTTGCACAGCAGCAGAAAGCCGAGGCTCTCATTGTGATCGAGAGCCTGGAAAAGCAACGGACAGTGCTCGATGAACGGGGGCGGAAGGGAGTTCGCGCGTGGGAGGAGGCCTGGCCGGAGGCGGTAAACCGGCAGGGCGATCTCGGTCGATTGAAAGTTGTGGCCGAGGAGCGCGGAATCATCCTCGAGCGCTCTGCCGCGCTGCGCGAACTCGGCTTGGAAGTTCTGCGGCTCCACGCCGAGATGGCACCACGGCGTTGGGCTTTGGAACAGACGGAAGGAAAGCTCGCTGTCGAAATCGGCGGCCCAGCATCGATCGCCGAGCGCGTGTCCGCCGCATCAAAAGCGATCAAAATCCACGACGACGCCTATGCCGACTTTCGGGCCGACGACAAACGGATCCGCGATGTGTCTCTCCAGCGGCAGAGTACCAAGGCGTCGCTCGATACTCTCCAATCGGCCGATGCTGATTGGCGCGCGATGTGGGCGAAATCGGTATCGGCGTTGAGGCTCGCGGAGAGTATCGAACCGGAACGCGCGAACGAAATCGCGATGCATTGGGCAACGGCGGACGGACTACTCGATGGCCTCAAACTCACCCGCGAGCGTCTGCGGCGGAT
>JBOHJV010000239.1:0-3070 GCA_050728695.1 Methylocella sp.
GCGCTTGATCGCGGCAAAGTCGTACAAAGCTGTACAAATAAGTCAAGCGTCAGGCGCTTGATTTTTTAGGAATTTTTTCGATATTTTGGAGCTGTGCGGAGCTAGAAAAAGAGGTCGCTGGCGGAGACGGAGGGATTCGAACCCTCGATAGGGCTTTAACCCCTATAACGGTTTAGCAAACCGCCGCCTTCAGCCTCTCGGCCACGTCTCCTTGCATGCGGAAAACGGCGCGCCTGCGCGTTCCCAAATGCTTGCAGAGGTATGCCCGAGCGCCGGCCCGATGGCAAGGCCCGCGCGGCCACGGGCCACGGCAGAATCCAAAATTGCTCATGAATTCTTAAAGCCGAGACATTCGCATGGGTTGCAAAGGAAAAGCCCTTGCCGAAAGGCTCCGGGGAGCGGCACGTTGAAGGATTTCGTCTTGTTTGCCGGGACAGCGGCGGACGGTTGCGGTTTTGCCGCGAAATACGCATTTTGGTGCCGGGGCATTTGGACGGTCGCGCCAATTCGCCCTCGCGAACGCACCAAGGGAGAGCCGGACCATGGCGGGGATTTTTGGCCGCTGGCGTGGCCAAGGGAGTGGCAAGGGGAGCGGGCAGGGCGCCGGCGAAGCTACCAGCGAAGCCAAGCCGCAAGATGCGGCCGGGACGCTCGTGAAGGATGCCACTACCGCGAGCTTTGGCGCCGACGTCATCGCGGAATCGGCGCGTCATCCAGTTCTGGTGGACTTTTGGGCGCCTTGGTGCGAACCCTGCAAGCAGCTCGCGCCGGTGCTCGAAAAAATAGTCAGGGCGGCGGGCGGCAAGGTCAAGCTCGTCAAGATGAACATCGATGAGCACCCGGAAATTCCCGGCCGGCTGGGGGTTCGTTCGATCCCCGCCGTCATCGCCTTTCAGCGCGGTCAGCCGGTCGACGGTTTCATGGGCGCCTTGCCGGAAGGAGATCTCAAGGGCTTCGTCGAGCGGCTTGCCGGCCCGCTCGACGAGGGTGCCGACCGCCTGGCCGAAGCCGAGGCCTTGCTTGCTGCTGGCGACGCCGAGGGAGCGGCGGAACTTTACGCAGCGATCATGGCCGAAAACCCCGGCGACCCCGCCGCCGTGGCCGGATTGGCGAAGCTGCTTATCGCCGCCGGGGAGCTCGAAAGCGCCAGCACGGTTCTCGCCTCGGTTGCCGCGAGCGGCGAGCGCGACAATGCGGTCATTGCCGCAAGAGCAGCGCTGGCGCTTGCCGGACAAGCCGCCACCCTCGGCGATGCTTCCGAGCTTATGGGCAAGATCGCGGCCAACCCCGGCGACCATCAGGCGCGTTTCGATTTCGCCATTCTCCTCAATGCCCAGGGCCGCCGCGAGGAGGCGGCCGCCGAGCTCACTGAAATCATCAAACGCGACCGGGCCTGGAACGACGATGGCGCGCGCAAGCAATTGCTGCAATTTTTCGACGCCTGGGGGGCGGTCGATCCGGCGACGATTAGTGCGCGACGAAAACTCTCAACCCTGCTTTTTTCTTGAAGATCAGGGGGAACTCGCGTCCCCGCTCCACTTGCATGGCCACGTCGGGAAACCGTTGGCGATCAAAGCTCGCTTCTAGCGGCCAAGGCTTGGATGCGATCCGCCGTCCGCGCGGCGATCGCCTGGATGGTCAGCGACGGATTCACGGCTCCCGAGGTTGGAAAGACCGAGGCGTCGCAGATGAAGAGATTTGGCACGTCGTGCGCCCGCCCATCCGCGTCGACGACCGATGCGTTGGGGTCGCTGCCCATCCGGCACGTGCCCATGAGGTGAGCGGTCCGGTTCACGTCCCAAATGTCCTCGCCGCGGGCCGCCCGAAGAATCTCCCTCATCTTTCCGGTCGAGTGGTCGATCAGCCGCTGGTCGTTCTCGTGATGACCGAAGAGCACATGGGCCACGGGCAGCCCATGGCGATCTCGCTCGGTATCGTGCAGCTTGACTCGGTTGTCGAGCTGCGGAAGGGTTTCGCCGACGATGCCGAGGCCCGAATAGTAATTGTAGTCGAACATCGTGCGACGGAGCGCGGCACCCCAAAGGTTCCGTGCGGCGCTGATCCGCCCGGCGAAATCGACAATGTGCGGTCCGACGACCTCGATGGTATAGCCGCAAGAAAAATCCACGTCCGGCATGGTACGATTGAAGTGCTCCGTGATCGCCAGTCCCGGCGGCGCCTTGTACTGGCCGATCCGTTCCGGAAATTTCGCGAACGTCTGATGTCCGGCATGGATCATGAAGCATCTGCCGACCATCCCCGAGGAATTGGCGAGGCCATTGGGAAAGAGCGGGCTTGCCGAGTTCAACAGCAGGCGTGGCGTTTCGATGGCATAGCCGGCGACGATGATCGCCTTGGCACGCTGTCGAAAGAGTTCCGAACCATCATACCCGCTACCGTGCCGGGTTCGAAAATGTAGCACGCCAGTTACCAGGCCGGTGGCGTCGTGCTCGATCTTGGCCACCATTGCGTTCGGGCGGACCTCCGCGCCGGCGCGGATGGCGCGCGGGATGTAAGTTACGAGGATTGAGCTCTTCGCGTTTGTCGAGCAGCCGTAATTGCAGAATCCGCGGTATACGCAAGGGGGCCGATCGCGGTGGGGCGCGCTCAGGGTGGCGACCGGCGCCGCGGTGACCGGGATTCCGAGGGCCGCGCAACCGCGCACCAGCATATTGGCCGATGCGTTGAGCTGATGTTCCCGCTGCGGAAATCGTCGCCGCCGTTGCTGCCAAGGATAATGAACGGGCCCTGCAATCTGCAGCGCCTGCTCGATTTCTTCGTAGTAGGGCTCGAGGTCTTCGTATGTGAATGGCCAATCCTGCAGATCGGCTCCGGCGATCGCGCCCTCGAGTGTGCGGCGGCGAAAATCGTCGGCGTGCAAGCGCATTGCGATCATCGAGTAATGCACGGTGCCGCCGCCGACGCCCTGGCCAGAATTGTTGGATCCGAGCTCGACCGGATGGTTGCCGCCGGTTACACGTTCATCGGTCCAGAACAGCTTATGGGACGCGGTTTCGTCGGAGACGAAGTCGTGCACCGGATCCCAGTGCGGGCCCGCGTCGAGGATCAC
>JBOHJV010000240.1:0-3052 GCA_050728695.1 Methylocella sp.
GTCGAGGCACTTGCGTCCCGTTTCGACTATGTGCTCCTGGACACGCCTCCGCTCGCGCCGGTGATCGATTCCCGCCTGATCGCCAATATGGCCGCCGGTCTCATTTTCGTTGTCAAATGGGGAGATACGCCGCACGAGGTTGTGGCGCAAAATCTTCGTCAGTTGGCCGGGACGAAGGCAAGAGTTTTGGGGGTGGCACTGAACGCGATTGATCTCAAGCGGGAGAAAAACTATTCGCGCTACGGTGCCGGCTATTATCGCTCGCGTTATCCCGCCTATCACGGGTACCGCCAGGGTTCGTCATTGCCCCGCGAAAGGCAAGACGATGCGGCCCGCGAGGACGGGGTCGAATCCGGCGCGGCGCGCCCGCAGCCTCACGTCTCCGTCTCAAAAAACATGCATTGCATGGACGAAGCGACGGGATGATGACTGCGCCGTCGCCGAAGAAGATCGACGAGCGCGAAGGAAAACTCTCTTCGATTGTTTTTCATGCTCTCGGCCTGCCGGAGAGGGTCCGGCGCCCGGCGCGCCGGGTTGCGTCCACTTTTTAGCAATCATCTCCCGAGCTTGAAATGACATTTGCGTCGAATTAGCCCGCGGCTCGCGGCGGGAAGCGATGGCTAACCGTCGGTCAGCACTCAGGCGTTCGAAGGTAAGTCGCGGGTGATATCTCACGCACGGCTCCTGGAAGCGAACCATCAAGTAGAAACTCGACGCGTCTACGGACTGCTCCCTGCTTTTTGAACCATGACGTCTTTCGGAAGGCCACCCACACCGCGGCCTTCGCCCAGAAGACTGGCCCCTTGACTGCGGTCCCCCGCGGTCGCCAACCGAGCCGGTAACGCAGAATCCCGTCCGCGCGATTGGCTATTTGCGCGCGCCGAATGGGGTCCGTGCTAAATTCGACGGTCATCGATATGTTGAGACAATCGTGGTTTTCGATTCGGTGCGGCGCATTATGAGGCCAATGAAGCATTTGCCCCGGCTCGAACTCGAATACTCGAGCGTATTCATCATACCATTCATAGTAAGGGAGATCGACCTCCAGACCAAAAATCGCGATACGCTGGAGATCCTCCGCCGTTATGAATGGTTTTTTTGGCGGATAAACGTACACCCGCTTACGGCCACTGATTTGAAATAACATTTGACCAGGCATGTCGGAATGATAATAGACCTGTGCTCCCGGTGACGAGAGCAAAATCCCGCACTTTTGTCTATTTGAAGAAAATTTCGGAATATTTTGTTCAAGCTCCCCAAAAACCTGGTCGAGCAAAATCTTGTATCGATGATCGACTTCGCCCGTGTTCCTCAGATTTAACCATAAGCGTCCCGTCGATATCGCCTCCAGTACCTGCTCGCCCGATAATCCGTTTAGGTCACCTTCGCGCCAGTACCGCCGTTCGCTGTCACGCGCGCCCATGTGGATGATCCCATAATGCTGCCGGGGATAAGACTCGATAAGCGCCGCAAGTGAATCACGGGCGAAAAGAGGCGATTCATGCAGCCGATGACTGATGCAAATCGGTTCTTGGCCCCAAAGCTGTGCGGCGTGGCTTTCGAGTATTCCGGTAAAAATTGGATGCTGTTGCATTTGATGTCCTCACCTACCAAACGCGATCTTCCGTGGATGAGACAAATATACTTGTCACCGCTGATGACAATCAACATTTATAATTGTTGCTAAATCCGGGACGGCGGAAAGTCAACTGCTCCGATCAAGAATTGTTGCAACAAGACTTATCCTTATGCATCCGTTGAACCCCAATGGCAAGATCTACTTTAGTGGGTTTAGGGGGATTCAGCGAAAATCTGGAGAAGAGGCGGAGAACCGGGTTTTAGATTCCCGAAAGTGTTCGATGGCCCGGGTTGGCGAGGACGAAACCGGCTTAAGGATTTCGAGCGCGAAGCGCATTGCCAAGGCCTCGCCGCCTCAGAAAGCCTCATTCGAATCAGAATATTCCTGTTGGTTCAATCATTTCCAGCTATTCATCAAATCGCCCCGTAGAAGAGTTACCCGCCCGCGCACGCAGGCGCTTGCGTAGGCGCCCGGCAAGGTGGCGTAGGCGCGAACGCGCCATGAGCAGCGCCACGAGTACCGCACCTTTAGCGGTGAGCGGCCTACCAAAAGAAGTGAGAATGCCTCGCTCATTAGCCCACCTCTCTTTGTACGGCTCGTCGCCGCTCCGCATGTCGAACTCAAGGCCGCGCTCCAGAGCCCATTGGACGCAGTTTGCCAGCAAGGTCTTCCCAGGCGAAACGGCAGCGTAGCGAATGTCGAACGCCAAGATAAAGGCCTCGACCCTCCTGCCATCGATGCAACTGAATAGCGCGGCGGCGGGCGTCCCATCGAGGCTTAGCAAGAACACGGCAAGACGGCCTGGCGCGCGGATCTGCCCTGCGGCCAGCCGCAGGAATTCCCGATAGGACGCGGCGAAAAGCCAGTCGGCCCCGCGCCATTGGGTCGCCAACCGGGCACGTTTATGCAGTAGTATCCAGTCGACCAGTCCGGCAAAGCGGTCGGCACAGTCCACGACCTCGAAGCCGATTTTGCCGCGATCGGCGAGACGTCGCCGGTAGTTAATCACCCTCTTGCGGAAATGGCCGCTGCGCGAACGCCAATAGGCCTCCCACCCCGTGGCATGGGGCCAATGGACCCAGAACAAGACGCTCCTTGCGATGATGCGACAGCGCCTATCCTGGGTGAGCAACCCGTCGAGCGCCGTATCGGAGCGGACATTCGCGAGATATAGCATGTCGACGCCGCGGGTCCGCTTTAACATCTCCCACGCCGTGGAGACGCGACGCGTCGTCTCGGATCCATCTTCAACCAAAAGGTTGAAGTATTCGGTGGCCTCGGCGCCGAGCGGCCGCAGCACGCGGCACGGGCCAAATTTCGCTTCAACCAGGGGCCAGATCAGGACAGTGCGCCCCTCCTCGCGTGTTACCAGCACGAAGAGCCGCCGCCCGCGCGGCGCGGCGACCGTCTCCCAACCGGCCCGGCACCAATCGAAGCTTTGCGCCAAATAGGCGCCGGGAACCCGGTCGAACA
>JBOHJV010000241.1:0-3032 GCA_050728695.1 Methylocella sp.
GTACGACCCCCATAAGACAGGTGTCAACGTCGGTTGAATTCTGACCCACTTACGGTTGATTTCGTCGGAGTAAAAATGACCCACCCTGGCGTCCTGGGTAATTCTTGGTTCAGGTGGTGGTGGCGGTCGTTCTGCCACGGGTCTGCCCCGCCTTGCGTTTGTCTTTGAGTCGGTAGCTCTCGCCGCTGATCTGAACGATATGCGCGTGATGCAGAAGGCGGTCGAGCAGCGCTGCGGTCATCGTCGCATCGTCGGCGAAAGCGGTGGCCCACTGGGTGAACGGCAGGTTGCTGGTCAAGATCATGCTGCCGCGCTCGTAGCGCTTCGCCACGACATTGAAGAAGAGATTGGCTTCCTCGCGGCCGAACGGCAGATAGCCGATTTCGTCGACGACCAGCAAGCGTGGGCCGAGGATGGCGCGATTGAAGTATTCCTTCAGTCGACCCTGGCTCTTGGCGGTGGCGAGTTGCAGCATGAGGTCGGCGGCAGTGATGAAACGAGTCTTGATGCCGGCCATCACCGCGCGATGCGCCAAGGCGAGCGCGATGTGACTCTTGCCCACGCCGCTGGGTCCGAGCAGGACGATGTTCTCGGTGCGCGCGATGAAGGTGAGCGCCGCCAGTTCCTGGATCTGCGCCCGCGGCGCACCGCTGGCAAAGGCGAAGTCGAACTGCTCCAGCGTCTTGATCCCGGGCAAGGTCGCCAGCTTGAGCAGGGTTTGCCGCTGCCGCTCGCCACGCGCGCCGTGCTCGCCGTTGAGCAAACGCTCCAGGAAGTCGCCGAGGCTCAACTCCTGCCGGGCAATCTCCTGCGCGATCGGCGACCAGTCGCTGGCGATCCGATACAGCTTGAGCTCGCCGCACAGGGCCGCGATCCGGTCATGTTGCAGGTTCATGCCGGCACCTCGGTCAGCACTGCGTACACCGACAACGGATGCTGCAGGCTCTCCACCGGCAGCGGCCAGGTCGAGCGTGGCGCCGGCAACGGCAGCGGGGTGCTGGTGGGTAGCGGCAGCAGTGCGGCCCGTTCCACAACCAAACGCCGATCCGGCCGTTCCTTGGTGGTGGCGTGAACCCGCGCATTGGCCACTTCGCTCAACCACCGGCCGATATGCACATTGGCGGCCACCGCATCGAGCTTGAGGCCAGAACTCTTCAGGGTCGCCGCCAGCGGCACCAGGAAGCTGCCTTTCAAGTAACCGTTGAAGCGTTCGACCTTGCCCTTCGTCTTCGCCCGGTAAGGACGGCACACCCGCAACCCGAAGCCGAACTCGTCCGCCAAGCGCAACACGCCAGCGTGCCAGCGGTGCGCGCCGTCGCCGTAGGCGTTGCGCTCAACGATCACCGTCTTGGCATTGTCGAACAAGACGTGTTGCGGCACCCCGCCGAAACCCAGCAGTGCCTCGCGCAGGCAGGCACACAATGTCGCGGCATCCTCCCCGGTTGTGAAGCGCACAAAGCTCATGCGGCTGTAGCCCAGCGTGGCGACGAAGGCGAGCAGCGGGTCACGCCCACGTCGAATCACGGTGAAGTCGGCTTGCATCTGCACACCCGGCGGTGTCTCGAACCGCACCACCGGATCGTCCCGGACCCGCTTCAGCGGATTGATGAACATCTTCAACTGTGTGAGACCGCCGGCGTAGCCACGGTCCTGGATCTCCCGCAACAGCACCACGGCCGGAATCCAGCGCGGCTTCGCCGCCTCGATCCGCTCGCACACATGCGCCTCAAACGGCGCCAGCTTGGTCGCCCGCGCCGGCCGCGGTCCGTACCGCGCTGCCTGCGGGTCTTCCACATACCGGCGAACCGTGTTGCGCGAACAACCAAGTTCCCGCGCAATCTGCCGTATCCCCATGCCCCGTCGGGCTATCACGCGAATCTCCACGACCTGCTCCTGGGTCAACATGCTCGGCGGCCCAAAAGCCGCGATCATCGCCCGGGTGGGTCAGTTTTACTCCGACGCAGTGGGTCAGTATTACTCCGGCGCTAACAGGTGGTCGGCCAGTCGATCCGGGCAATAGCGGAGGGCATGGGCAGAGCCGCTTCCACGGTTAGCCGGGAGATCCACCGCAACGGTGGCGTGGAGTCCTACCGGGCGAATCAGGCAGATCAAGCCGCGTGGGACAGGGCTGCCCGCCCCAAGATCTGCAAACTGGTCAAGAATCGAGGCTTGGCGCACGTCGTGGCAGAGAAGCTGCAACGGCTGTGGTCGCCGGAGCAGATTGCCGGATGGCTCAAACGTACCTATCCGGGCGACGAGAGCAACCAGGTGTCACACGAGGCCATTTACCGCACGCTCTACATCCAGGCCCGAGGGGCGCTGAAAAAGGAACTGGTTGAGCACCTGCGACGTACCCGGATCATGCGTCGCTCCAGGCACCACACGCAAAAGACGGACAATCACGGCCGGATCGTAGACGCCGTATCGATCAGCGAACGACCGGCCACGGTGGAGGATCGGGCTGTGCCGGGCCTTGATCAAGCACGCACACAAACTGCCTCAGGAACTCTACAAATCGCTGACTTGGGATCGGGGCAAGGAAATGGCGGACCACCAACGCTTCACGCTCGCCACCGACATCAAGGTCTACTTCTGCGATCCGCAAAATCCGTGGCAACGCGGATCCAATGAGAACACCAACGGTCTGCTGCGCCAGTACTTACCCAAAGGCACGGACATCTCCGCACTCTCTCAGGCTAAACTCAACGCGCTGGCCAGAAGCCTGAATGAACGACCACGCAAAACCTTGAACTACCAAACACCAGCGGAACGATTTAACCTAGCTGTTGCATCGACCGGTTGAATCCGCAGCCAGGGGCGGCCATACGATGAATGCCGCCCTCAGATACTGCGCCTCATGGTACGGAGACGGTCGTCTCATGCACGAAACCATCGGCGACTATCAGTGCCGGATTGCCGTCCCCCGAATGCGTGCCTGGGCCGTTGACCATGCCGCCCACGAGCCAATTACTGTTACGGGCGGCGAGCGAGCGCAACTGATTCTGGCGCGTACCGGCAACGACGTCTATACG